>NZ_JBIWNY010000015.1:0-221932 GCF_044767465.1 Streptomyces sp. NPDC101237
TTTGGGGGGGGGTGGGGGGGGGGGGGGCCGGGGGCCGGGGGGGGGGGGCCCCCCCCGGGGGGGGGGGGGGGGGGGGGGGGGGCGCCGGCCCCGCCCCCCCCCCGCCGCCGGGCTCTCGGCCGTCTCCGGTGACAGAGAATCCCGCCGGGCGGGTACGTAGGTCTCCATGACAGCCGAGCGCACCTCCGCCACCGTGCCGACCGCCACCTACCGCCTCCAGCTCCAGCCCGGCTTCCCCTTCCAGGCAGCCGAGGCCGCCGTGCCCTACCTCTCCTCGCTCGGCGTCTCCCACCTCCACCTCTCCCCCGTCCTGGAGGCCGTCCCCGGCTCCACGCACGGCTACGACGTCGTCGACCCCGCGCGTGTGCGCGAGGAACTCGGCGGCGAGGAGGCACTGCGCTCCCTCGCCCGGACCGCGCGGGAGCACGGCCTCGGCCTGGTCGTGGACATCGTGCCGAACCACATGGCGATGTCGCCCCGCCACAACAAGGCCCTGTGGGAGGTCCTGCGGGAGGGCCCCGACGCACCCAGCGCCCGCTGGTTCGACATCGACTGGGCGGCGCAGGACGGCCGGCTGCTGGTGCCGGTCCTCGGCGCCCCGGTCGGCGAGGTGCTCGACCAGCTCGTGGTCGACGGCGACGTGCTGCGCTACCACGAGCACGCCTTCCCGCTCCGGGAGGGCACCGCGGGCCTGCCGCTGCCGGAGCTGCTGGACGCCCAGTGGTACCGCCCGGTGTGGTGGCGGCTGGCCCGGACCGAGCTGAACTACCGCCGGTTCTTCAGCATCTCGGAGCTGATCGGGGTGCGGGTGGAGGACCCGGAGGTGTTCGCGGCCACCCATGCCAAGATCCTCCAGCTGCTGCACGAGGGCGTGGTGGACGGGCTGCGCGTCGACCACCCGGACGGCCTCGCCGATCCCGGCGGCTACCTGGCGCGGCTCGACGAGGCGACCGGCGGGCGCTGGACGGTCGTGGAGAAGATCCTCGCCGACGACGAGCGGCTGCCTGCCGGCTGGCCGGTCGCGGGGACCACCGGGTACGACGCGCTGCGGCAGGTGGACGGCCTGTTCACGGATCCCGTGGGCGCCGGTGAACTGCTCGCCGGGTACCGGCGGTTCGCGGCCCCTCAGACGGACCGGGGCGGCGACTGGGCGGCGACCGTGCGGCGGGCCGCGTACAAGGTGCTCACGCACGAGCTGGCGGCCGAGACGGACCGCCTGACCCGGACCGCCGCGCGCGTGTGCGCCGGTTCCCCCGATCCGGCGCTGCGCGACCGGGCGCCGTGGGCGCTGCGCATCGCGCTGGAGGAGCTGCTGGTACGGATGCGGGTGTACCGGCCGTACGGCTCCGCCGACGTGGCCGACGTGATCACCGAGAAGGACGCCGAGGAGGCGCGGACCGCCTTCCTGGTGCCCGAGGAGGGCGGGGCCGTGGACGTGGTGCGCCGGCTGCTGCTCGGGCCGGACGACGGGGCCGGGCCCGCCGAGTTCCGGGCCCGGTTCGCGCAGACCTCGTCCGCGCTGCGGGCCAAGTCCGTGGAGGACACGGCGTTCTACCGCTACGTGCCGCTGCTGTCGGCGACCGAGGTGGGCGGTGACCCCGGCAGCCCCGGGGTCTCCCCCGAGGCCTTCCACGCGTACTGCGCGCGCGTGCAGCGCGACTGGCCGCTGACCGGCACGGTGGTGACGACCCACGACACCAAGCGCAGCGCCGACGTCCGGGCGGCGCTGGCGGTGCTGACGGAGTGCTCCGAACGGTGGGCGGACGTCCTGACGGAGGTGACCGGGGACGGAGCGGGCGTGCCGGACGCGCAGTTGGCGTGGGCTGCCTGGCAGACGGTGTTCGGGCTGGGCCCCGCGGCTCCGGAGCGGGTGCAGGGGGCGCTGCTCAAGCACGTGCGCGAGGCGGGCCTGTACACGAGCTGGACGGAGCAGGAGCCGCCGTACGAGGAGGCGGTGGCCTCGTTCGTCGCGCAGGGGCCCTGCGGGGCGCCGGGAGCCCGCGTGGCAGCCTTCCGGGCCTCGCTGGACGCGCACGTCCGGGCCAACGTGCTCGGCACGGCTCTGGTCCACCTGACGATGCCGGGCGTGCCGGACGTCTACCAGGGCACGGAGGGCGAGTTCCGGGCGCTGGTGGACCCGGACAACCGGCGGCCGGTCTCCTTCCCGCCCGGGCGGCCCGGCGAGAAGGACGCGGTGACGGCGGCGGCGCTGCGGCTGCGGGCGCGCCGCCCGGACGTCTTCGGTGAGAAGGCGACGTACGCGCCGCTGGCGGCCGAGGGCCCCGCCGCCGCGCACTGTCTGTCGTTCGCGCGTTCCGGCGAGGTGGTCACCGCGGTGACCCGGCTGTCGCTGCGGCTGGCGGCGGCGGAGGGCTGGCGGGACACGGTCCTGCCGCTGCCGCCGGGGCGGTGGGCGGACGTGCTGGCTCCGGGGCGGGAGTTCACGGGACGCGTGCGCGTGGCGGAGCTGTTCGAGGGACGGCCGGTGGCGCTGCTGGAGCGGGTCGACGGGACCGGCGGCACCGGCGGGGCGTCCGGCACCGGCGGCGCGGGCGACGAGGGCTGACGGGGCCGACGTCCCGGTGGGCCCAAGTGGCCTCATATTCACTCGTACGGGTGAATATGAGGCCGAGTCCGGGCGGTGCCGAAACCCGTCGTGCGCCCCCGGCGTCGGTAAAGGCGCGCGGAGCCGTTCCGCGCCCCGTAATGGCTTCGCACCCCCGTCGGCGCCCGTCGTCGCGGCGGCCGACCGCACATGCGTCCGGGCGCCCCCTGGAGCCTCCCCCGGGAGGTTCTTGACAGTTCACCCATGCCGTGCGGGACTGGACAATGCGAAGCCGGGCGGACAAGTCGGGGGTGAGTCTCCTGCCGGAGCTGCGCTACCCCAGTGTTCCCGAACTCGTCGCGACCGCCCGGGCGCTGGCCGCTCACCGGCCCGGCCTGTGCGCGTTGCGGGAGATCGGCGTCTCCCGCGCGGGAAGACCGCTGCACCTGCTGTCCGTCGGGCACGCCCGGCGGGCGGTCCTGGTGGTCGCGGGCGCCCACGCCAACGAACCCGCGGGCGGCGGCACGCTCCAGGTGCTCGCCGAACGGGTGCTGAGGGACCGGGACCTGAGGGCGGACACCTCCTGGCACTTCCTGCTGTGCGCGGACCCGGACGGGGCGAGCCTGCACGTCACCCCGGCACCGCGCAGCCTGCTCGACTACCACCACGGCTTCTACCGCCCGTCCGGTCCCGAACAGCCCGAGTGGTCGCCCTCGGTGCTGCCCCCGGACCGGCTGCCGCCCGAGACCCTGGCCCTGCTCGGCGTCATCGACGAACTGCGCCCCTACCTCCAGGTGACCCTGCACGGCACCGACCTGGGCGGCAGCTGGGTGCAGCTGACGAGGGACGTGCCCGGGCTCGCCGAACCGTTCGCCAAGTCGGCGGCGGAGCTGCACATCCCGGTGGAGACCGGCGCCTCGGACGCCGCGGGCTGGCCGGCGTCCGGGCCGGGGGTCCGGGTGATGCCGGCGCCGGGCTCGGGCGTGGCCTACCCGAGCCTGCCGGACGACGCCCGGCACAGCACCTGGTACCACGCGCACCGCTACGGCGGCCTGACCGCGGTGGTGGAGGTGCCGATGTGGGCGAGCGACCTGGTCGACGACCCGGCCCCGCACCCGGCGCCGGCCGCGGCCATGCGGCGGCTGGCGGGCCGGCTGCTGCGGGACTCGCGCGAGGTGGAGCGGGTGCTGACCGAGGCGCTGCCCCGGCTCGACGGTCTCCTGGACGGACCGCTGCTGCGGGCGGCGCGCTGGGCGCTGGCACTGATCCCCGGCCTCGCCGAGGACTGGGTGCGGCGGCCCCCGATCGACACCACCCGGGCCTATGTCGGCAGCGTGGACGCCTTCGGGCGGCGGCTGCCGCTGCGGGCCGCGTCGATGCTGCTGCGGGTGCTGCGCGAGGCGGACGACCGCGCGGCGCCGCGGCTGGAGGAGCTGGTCTCCTCCTGGTGCGACGCCTACGGGGAGCGCTTCCAGGCCCGCTGGGTGCCGTTGGAGCGCCAGGTGGAGCACCAGTCCAGGACGGTGCTGGCGGCCGCCCAGCACGCCCGCGACCGGGCGGCGTGAGGCCCCCGGGGTGGGGCCCGGCGGGACACGTCCGTCGGCGCCGTACGCCCGGAGCCGCCGCCAAGGACCGGCCGGCCGCCGGGTTCACAATCGCCGGTTTCGGCGACTGCCCGGTTCAGCCACCGCCCGCTTCAGCCACCGGCGCCGCATGCCCCGCAGCCGCCGATAGGCACCGGCCGGCCGCCGGGTTCAGCCACCGCCGGGTTCAGCGACTGCCCGGTTCAGCCGCCGCCCGGTTCAGCCGTCGAGGGCGAAGACCGGTCCGGTGCGGACCGACAGCCGGCAGGAGTTGGCGAACGTCTCGCGGTAGTCGACCGGGCGGCCGTGCCACCGCCCGAGTGCCCGCGCGGTCACCGGGGCGTAGACCATCGGGCACATGGCGTTCGCGGCCGGTGGGAGCCGCCTGATGTCGCCGTCCACCGCCGCGAGTCCGGCGCACGCCTCGGCGGCGCGGGCGTGTCCGCGGGGCGGGTCGCACAGCAGCAGCGTGCCGCCGGAGCGGCTCTCGCCCCTGGTGACGGTCAGGAACAGGTAGTCGCCGCCGCGGGCGGCGCCGGGCACGGCCCGCGCCGGACCGGCGGCCAGGAGTGCGACGGCCGCCAGCAGGGTGCCGCCGGCCGCTGTCGCTCTGATCAGAGGGTTCATTCCCGGTGCATCGGCACGGCGGCCTCCGCGCCCCAGCCCGGCTCACCCGAACGAGCACGCACGCGCGCGTGCCGCTGCGCCAGACCGAAGGCGCTCAGCACCACCCGCGTCTGGTACTCGGCCTGCCGCGCGACCGGGATCCAGCGCGCGCCGAAGGCCTGATGGCAGTCGGCGCACCAGGCGTCGATCATCCGGTCCAGCTCGGGCAGGGCACCGGCCGGGTCGTGGCCGGTGGCGCGCACCAGCCGGTGCAGCAGACCGGCGGTGCGCAGGACCAGCCGGCGCCCGGCGATCCGCAGGGCGGTCAGGTGCGCGGTGCTCAGCGGGGGCAGCGGGCGAGCCGCGGCGGCCGCGCTGCCGGGGTCCCAGGCGTCCGCGAGGCCCGGCCAGACCAGCAGGTAGTCGTCCACCGGCGCGAGCAGCCGGGCGGTGTCCGGCGCGGCGGACAGCCGGGGCCGGACGCGGGCCAGGACGCCTTCCAGCAGGCGGGTGTCGTGCCGCAGGGTCCGGCTGACGGCGCGCAGCACCGCGTCCCGGTCGGCGGGCGGCGTGGCGTCCTGGACGGCGGCCACGCCCCACATGGGCGCCTCCACGATGGCGGTGAGGGTGCCGTGGCGGTGCCGGGGGAACCAGGTGGACTCGACGGCCGCCTCGGTGAGGGCGGCCGCCAGACCGCCCCGGCGGGGCGGCGGCACGCGGTAGACGGCCGGGCCGAGGACCGGCCAGTACAGGGCGTCGTAGGCACCGAGTTCGACGGGGACGCCGAGCCGGCTCGCGGTGTGCGCGAGGCGCGGTGCGAGGCCCGGCAGGTCGTCGGTCAGCTCGACGAAGCCGCCGCCGATGTCGACGCCGTGCAGCGAGAACTGCAGGAAGGGCCGCAGTCGGTCCTGGAGGTCCAGCAGGGCCCGGGTCTCGGGCAGCGCGGCGGCGTCGGCCCCGTCGGGCAGCCACTCGGGCTGCTCCAGGAAGCCGGGCCTGAAGAAGTTCCGGAAGTGGTGGCCGAGCGTGTACGGCCCGGCGAGCCAGCCCTCGTTGCGGCGCGAGCCGTCCGGGTCCAGGCACAGCAGCAGGTTCCAGGTGACGTCGGCGTCCTCGGTGTACCGGGGGTCGGCGAGGACCCGGTCGGCGAGGCGGAACACGGTGGCACCGCCGACGGGTTCGTTGGCGTGCGGGCCGGCCACGACGAGGGTGTGCCGGCTGCCGTGACCGATCGAAAGCAGCCACAGCGGAGCACCCGCGCGGGAGGTCCCGATCCGGTGCAGCCGGGCCGTCCTCGGGTGTTCGGCGACCAGCCGGGCCGCTCGTGAGGACAGCTCGTCCACAGACGGATAGCGGTGGAGGGGCGGCAGGGCACACCTCCACGATGCTGCGCCGTCGGTTCACGTGATGTGCGTGGAGCACGCACAGTCAGTCACGACTTGTCCGATACGTCAACACCGCGGCGGAGACACGTTTTTCAGCCACGCGAGAGAAGGTGTGACCAACGTGCGGGCTCAGTGCGCCGACAGCCGGAAGCACACGCGTCCAAAACCGATCAGGTCACCCTCGCGGACGACGGCGGCACCGGTGACCCGGCGGCCGTTGACGGTCGTGCCGTTGGTGGAGCCGAGGTCCCTGAGCACCCAGACGCCCCCCTGCCGACGGAGTTCGGCGTGCACCCGGGAGACCGTCTCGTGGTTGAGCCGCAGTCCGTTGGCCGGATCGCGGCCGATGCGCAGCGGGTGGCCGGAACCGGGGTGCGGCAGCAGCAGCTTGGGCAGCCGCTCGGCCTGCCAGGCCCGGCGCAGCCGCACCGTGAACCCGGAGACGGCCTCCACGGTGCCGAGGAGCACGCGCGCGAAGCGGTTCTCCTGGGGCAGGTCCGCGGTGAGCACGGCGAGTTCGTCGGCCCGGCGGGCGGCCAGCGCCAGCTCCATCCGGCGCACGAACGTGTCGTGCGACAGCCGTCCCATGGCGACTCCGTCGCGCAGCACACTCAGCGCCTTCTCGCGCTCCGCGTCGGACAGCCGCGCGGGATAGGTGTTGAACTCGAAGGACGACGTCACGCTGCCGATTCTGGGTCAGTGAACCCCGGGTGTCCAGAAAACGGGGAAAGGGCCGTCCCGCGCGCGTACGTACGGCGACACCCGTCGGCAAAGCCGGGATTCAAAGCGGATTGATCTCTTTTCACGGCACGATGGACGGACTACCTCACGATGAGCCAGACGAAGGGGAACCGTCCGTGCAGTTCGAGGTGTGGGCACCGCAGGCAGACCGTGTGACGCTCCATTGCGACGGCGCCGCACGCGCGTTGGAGCGTGATCGGGGACGGCCCGGCTGGTGGGCCGGGGAGGCGGACGCCGAGGACGGCACCCGCTACGGGTTCGCGGTGGACGACGGCCCGGTGCTGCCCGACCCCCGCTCGCGCCGCCAGCCGGACGGGCCGGACGGGCTGAGCGCCGTCGTCGACCACACGGCGTACGCGTGGGACGCCGACTGGCCGGGCCGCGCGCTGCCCGGCGCGGTGCTCTACGAGCTGCACGTGGGCACGTACACACCCGAGGGCACCCTGGACGCGGCCGCCGGACGCCTGGAGCATCTGCGGGAACTGGGCGTCACGCACGTGGAGTTGATGCCCCTGTGCCCGTTCCCCGGCCGGCACGGCTGGGGGTACGAGGGGGTCTCGCTGTGGGCGGTGCACGAGCCGTACGGCGGCCCGGAGGCGCTGAAGCGCTTTGTCGACCGGGCCCACCGGCTCGGGCTCGGTGTCGTCCTGGACGTGGTCCACAACCACCTCGGGCCGTCGGGCAACCACCTTCCGGCGTTCGGGCCGTACTTCACGGAGACGCACCACACGCCGTGGGGCGCGGCGGTCAACCTGGACGCCCCCGGCTCCGACGAGGTGCGCGCGTACCTGGTGGGCAGCGCGCTGGCCTGGCTGCGCGACTACCGGATCGACGGCCTGCGCCTGGACGCCGTGCACGCGCTGTGCGACACGCGCGCGTGCCACTTCCTGGAGGAGCTCTCGGCGGCCGTGGCCGCTCTGGCGGCCGAGTCGGGCCGGCCGCTGTTCCTGGTCGGCGAGTCCGACCTGAACGACCCGCGGGTCATCACCGCGCGCGCGGAGCACGGGCTCGGCCTCGACGCGCAGTGGAACGACGACTTCCACCACGCCCTGCACACCGCGCTGACCGGCGAGTCCCAGGGCTACTACGCGGACTTCGCGCGCGCCCCGCTCGCCGCCGTCGCCAAGACCCTCACCGGCGGCTACTTCCACGACGGCGCCTACTCCAGCTTCCGGGGCCGCCACCACGGCCGGCCGCTGGACCGGGTGCGGGTGGCCGGGCACCGGCTGCTCGGCTACAGCCAGACCCACGACCAGATCGGCAACCGCGCCCAGGGCGACCGTCTCTCGGCCGTCCTCTCCCCCGGTCTGCTGGCCTGCGCGGCCACGCTGACGCTCACGGCGCCCTTCACGCCGATGCTGTTCATGGGCGAGGAGTGGGCGGCCGCCACGCCGTGGCAGTTCTTCACCGACCACACCGACCCGGAGCTGGCGGAGGCCGTACGGCGCGGCAGGCGGCGGGAGTTCGCGGCGCACGGCTGGGCGGAGGAGGACGTCCCCGATCCGCAGGACCCGGCGACCCGTGACCGGTCCTGCCTCGACTGGTCGGAGCCGGAACGCGAACCGCACGCGCGCGTGCTGGCCTGGTACCGCCGGCTGATCGCGCTGCGCCACGAGCAGCCGGACCTCACCGACCCCGACCTGTCCGACACCAAGGTGGCGTACGACGAGGAGGCCCGCTGGCTGGCGTTCCGGCGCGGTGACGTGCGGGTCGCGGTGAACCTGGGGCAGGAGACGGCCGCCATCCCGCTGGGCACCGGGCGGGTGGAGGTGCTGGCCGCCTGGGACACCGTGACGGCGCCGGACGCCTACGGGCTGCTGCGGGTGCCGGCCGCGTCGTGCGTGGTCCTGACGCAGACGTGAGCCCGCGGGTGCGGGCGTGGGACGCGCGTGGCCCTACGCCTACGCCTGGCCGTCCGCGTCGTCGTCGCGCAGGTCCGACACGCGCTCCAGCAGGATCGCCTCCCAGGCCCGCCGCAACTGGGTGCGCAGCAGGGGCAGGGGGCTGTCGTCGCGGCCGTCCAGGCGGTCGGTGAGGCGCAGGACGGTGTCGCAGCGGGCGAGCCACAGGCCGCGCAGGCAGGGGCGGACGCCGTAGCCGGCGAGGGTCGCCGCGCGGACGGCCGCGCCGGCGCCGACCGCGAGGGCGAGCCCGGCGATGTCCTCGGCGGGGTCGCCCACGGCCGCGTCGGTCCAGTCGAGGACACCGCGCACCCTGCCGTCGGCGCTGACCACCAGGTGCTCGCCCCTGAGGTCGTGGTGGACCAGTACGGCCGTACCGGGCTGGGCGGCGAGCTGGACGGCGCCCGGCGAGGTGAAGTGCAGCAGCGGTGCGGGGTCGAACTCGTCGGCGACGGCGAGGCGTTCGGCGGCGGGCACGGCCATCCTGCGCAGCGCCTCCAGGGAGCGCGGCGGGATGCGGGGCACGCCGAGCGTCTCGGCCTGCCGTACCGGCACCTCGCGCAGCCCGGTGAGCAGTCCCGCGAGGTCGGCCTCGCCGACCGCGGAGACGTCGTGCTCCTCGGCGGTGCCTCCGGGGATCACCACGTCCAGCGCGCAGGTCAGCCCCGGCGCCCACTCGCCGTGCGCGGCGCCGGCCGGGACGGTGACGGGCAGGTGCGGGCGCACCAGGTCGCGCAGGCGTGGTTCGCGGCGCATCCGGACGGCGGCCTCGCGGTCGGGCGCGAGCCGCAGCACGTACCGGCTGCCGACCCACCAGGCGGAGTGCTCTCCGCCGGCCGCCACCGGCCGGACGTCGGGGCCCGGGGTCGCGGCCGAGCCCTCCCTGAGCAGGGAGCGGACCAGTCGGCGGACGGTGTCCGCGGTGGGAGTCGGTGCCTGGGTCATGGATCGTGCCGTCGCCGTTCGGGGTGGGTGGGGGCGGGCAGGTGCGCCGGAGCCGGTCGAATCAGCCCACGACGACCATCTCGCGGGTGGTGTTGTTGAAACGACGTCCGCCCTCCCCGGTCACCGTCACGATGTCCTCGATCCGTACCCCGAAGCGGCCGGGCAGATAGATTCCGGGCTCGACGGAGAAGCACATGCCGGGCACCAGCGGCTGTTCCTCGCCCTCGATCATGTACGGCGGCTCGTGCGTGGTGACGCCGATGCCGTGGCCGGTGCGGTGGATGAAGAACTCGCCGTACCGGGCGTCGGTGATGACGGCACGGGCGGCCCGGTCGACGTCCTGGCAGGCGGCCCCGGGGCGGACCGCCGCGAAGCCGGCCTCCTGGGCGGCGCGCACGATGTCGTGCACCTCGCGTTCCTCGGCGGTCGGCGGGCCCACGTGCACCGTTCGGGTGGTGTCGGAGCCGTAGCCGTCCTTGAGGCCGCCGAAGTCCAGGACGACCATGTCGCCTTCCTGGATGACCCGGTCGCCCACCTCGTGGTGCGGGTTGGCGCCGTTGGGGCCGGAGCCGACGATGGTGAAGTCGACCTGTTCGTGGCCGAACCGGCGCAGCAGGTCGGCGAGGTCGCGGCCGACGTCGGACTCGCGGCGGCCGGCGAAGGCGACCGTGCGGATCTCCTCGAACGCGGCGTCGGCCGCCGCTCCGGCGGCGGCGAGCAGGTCGAGTTCGGCCGCGTCCTTGACGGCACGGAGCATGGGCAGCGCGTCGGTGAGGGAGGCGTAGGAGGTGTCGGGAAGTGCCTTCTGCAGGCCCAGCAGGTGCATGGCCCAGGCGTTGTCGCTGACTCCGAAGCGGCCGTCCTTGCCGAGCAGCTCGGCGGTGACGGCGTAGGGGTCCGTGCCGTCGGTCCAGTCCCGCAGGCTCAGCACGGCCGCGCCGTCGGCCTTCTCCGCGTCGGGGGCCTCCAGGGTGGGGACGACGAGCACGGGGTCGCCGCCGGGGGTCAGGACGAGGAGGGTGAGCCGCTCGGTGACCGCGGTGGGCGTGTAGCCGGTGAGCCACACCATGTCGGGGCCGGGGGCGATCAGGAGGCCGGCGAGTCCGGTCTCCGCCGCGGTCCGCGCCGCGCGCGTCATGCGGGACCTGTAGTCGCCGGCGGTGAAGGGCGCGGCGGGGGTGGTGCCGGTCATCCAGGGCCTCCTTGCGCGGATGCGGGGCGGTACGGCCCCGGCATGCATCCTGCCCGGAGCGGAGGGGCCGCGCGAGCCGGTTTGCCCACAAGCGCTGCCGGGCCGGCCGGGTTGGTCATGTCACGACACCGGGGACCACCGTCAGCTGCTGGTAGCCGCCGCTCTCGTGCCGCACCGTGAGCTTCGCCTCCTGGCCCGGCGGAGCGGCGAGGACCGCGCGGACCAGGTCGGCCGCGCTGTCGATCCGCCGGTCGCCGAGCTGGAGCAGCACGTCGCCCCGGACCAGTCCCGCCGTGTAGCCCGGCCCCGGCACGTGCACACCGACCACCAGCGCGCCCACCCGCTCGGCGTCGACGACCTCCACGCCCAGGGTCGCGGTCGCCGCGGCCGGCGGGGCCAAAGTGGCGGACGCGACGGGACCGGCGGGCGCCGGCGGCGGCTGTTTGCGCAGGTCCGCCAGTCTGCTCAGGCCGATCACCGTGGCACCGGCGGTGCCGAGTCCGACGCCGGTCAGCAGCAGGACCGTGCCGACCGACAGGCAGAACAGCAGGGACCTGATCCGCCGGCCGCGCCGCCGCGCGGCGTGCGGGTGCCGGGGATGGCCGGGCTCGGTGTCGTCCCGGTGGTGCTGCCCGGGGATCGGCTTGGGACGCAAAGCGGTCTGTTCCATGGTTCGCCTCCAGCCGCAGCCCTACCCGGCGCGCGCGGTCGCGACGTGACACGAACGAGTGAGACTGCCGCGGGCCGGCCGCGGAAAGCGGGCAGGCTCGCGCCTGGCACGGACCGTGCGCGAGGAGGTCCGTGCCGGTGAGGCCGTGGCCGGTCAGCCGGCGGGGAGCGCCGGGGCGGGCGGGGGCCGGTCCGGCAGGAAGCCGTGGGCCCGGCGGGCGAGATGGCCGGCCGTGTAGCGGTCGACGTGCCGGTGCCAGTTCAGCACCCCGGCCATCCAGTTCTGCAGGTCGCGGACGTAGCCGTCCATGGCCTCGCGCGCCTCGGCCGACAGCTCGAAGTCGTCGTACAGCACGGGGAGTTCGGTGCCGGCGACGTGCTCGAACTGCTGCATCCGCTGGGTCATCAGGTCGTGCACGACGCGCAGGGCGGTCGGGTAGTCGACGCCGAAGAAGTTCTGTACGA
Source organism: Streptomyces sp. NPDC101237 (assembly GCF_044767465.1). NCBI lineage: Bacteria > Bacillati > Actinomycetota > Actinomycetes > Kitasatosporales > Streptomycetaceae > Streptomyces > Streptomyces sp. NPDC101237. The sequence continues at coordinate 12,033 of NZ_JBIWNY010000015.1, forward strand.
CCAGGATCGCGTTGTGGATCTCGCCCTCGTACTGGATCTCCTTCTGGTAGGAGAAGACGTCGTTGACGAGCATGCCGTAGTCGATGGCGGCGTTCTCCAGGGAGCGGACCGGTCCGCTGCGGTAGACGTCCGCGGGGATCGCCGGGCCGCGGCCGCGGCGGGCCAGGCTCAGCGTGAGGTCGGAGCCGAAGGTGGCCCGGCGCATCTCCAGGTAGTCGACGGGGTCGGGGACGCGGTGCTGGAGCTGGTTGGACAGTTCCCACAGCCAGCTCTCGATCATCCGGTCGACGGACTGCCTGAGCGCGACCCGGTCCTCGGCGCTCGCCCCGGCGGTGGTGCGGGCCCACAGGTCGGACAGGCCGCGTTCCATGCCGGTGGCGGGCACGGTGGCGCTCTCGTCGGCGAGGGGCATGCAGGCGGAGAGGCGGGCCGTGGCGAGCCGGGCGCCGGCCAGGTCGCGGCGGACGCCGAAGACCAGCGGGTAGTAGTCGTCGGCGTAGGTGCCCCAGGCCAGCCAGTCGGTGGCGAGGTCGAGTTCCTCCGGGGTGGCGTCCGGGTCGAGGCCGGCGGCGCAGAGCGCCAGGTCGGAGGCGGCGAGCTTGTCCTCGTCCCAGACGCCCTCGGCGAGCATGCCGGTGCCGTGCATCCAGGCGGTGAGCCGGGACCGGGCGGCGTCCAGGTGGGGGCTCAGCTCGACCTCGTAGGGCATGTGGAAGTCGGGCAGGAGGGAGGGGCCGACCTGCTGGAAGGGCACGTGGGAGTAGGCCCGCAGGCGTTCCGCGGCGGCGGACGCGAGCAGCGCGCCGACGTCGGCGGCGGAGGTGCCGGGGCCGGTGAGGTGCTGCCAGGAGGAGGCCGGGACGGCGCCCTGGTTCATGTAGCGGCTGGAGCGCAGGTGCCACTCGTGGCCGCCGGACTGCCAGTCCTGGAGGCCCTTGGTGTAGGCGGCGATCGCGGCGGCCTGGCCGGGCGTGAGGCCCTTCTCCACGGCGACGGCGGGGACTTCGGTGAGGGCGGTGTGCTCGAACTGGTGCAGGCGGGAGGTGAGGATGTCGTTGACCGTGTCGGCGGCCTGCTGGGTGGTGCAGCCGAAGAAGGTCTCCAGGACCAGCACGCCGTTGCTGTTCTCGCCCTCGTCCTCGACCTCGCGCTGGTAGGAGAACAGGTCGTTGCGCAGGTGGACGGCGTCGGCGAAGGTCTCCATCAGGACCCGCAGCGGGCGGGTCCCGGCGACGGCGGCGGGCACCTCGGCGGTCGCGTACTCGACGAGCCCCGCCGACCACGGGGCGCCGCCGACCTTGCGGCGCATCTCGATGTACTCGACGGGGTTGGCGATCCGCCCCTCGTTGATGTTGGACAGCTCCCACATCGACTCGTTCAGCAGGTGCTCGGTGGCGACCGAGAAGCGGCGCCGCCAGTCGAGGGACATCGACGGCACCGTGCGCGCCCACAGGTCGGCCAGGCCCGCCTCGACCGGGTTCCGCGGCTCCGGCACGGGCGTCGCCGGGTCGAGCGGCATGAACAGCGGGAGCCGTTCGAGATGGGCCTTGCCGGCGGCGCGGTCCTGGGTGCGCTTGTACATGTCGAGGAAGTGGTCGTCGAAGAAGAACACCCACACGTACCAGTCGGTGATCAGCGACAGGGCCGGGCCGTCGCAGTCGGGGTGGGTGTAGCCGCACAGCAGGCCGTAGTCGTGTGCCTCCAGGTCGGCCTGGGTCCAGATCCCGGATCCCTCCAGCATGCCCATCCCGCGGGCCCATTCGGTGGAGTGGGTCCTGGCCTCCTCCAGGTGCGGATTGAGCCGCGCGGGATACGGCATGTAGAAGTGCGGGAGTTCGAACGGCTGCGTCATGGCCGGGCCCTACCCGGGCGCCTCAACGGCCATCCATCGTGGGGCACATGATCACACCATCGCGTGAACCCGGGCGAAACCCGGGAACTTCGGACACTCCCTGTGGGCGCACCGCGGCCGCCGGGCACCGGGCCGCGCCTGAGGCCGTCGCCGGCGACGGGGTCAGTCCGACGCCGTCGGCTTCGGGTTGACCTGGATCAGGGCGTGGGTGCCGGCCGTGCGCCAGTGCTGCCCCTCGGCCGCGTCCAGGGCCGCGACGGTGTCCGGGGAGAGGCCGGTGATCACGTCGGACTTGAGGGTGCGCAGGGCGGCCACCGGTCCGGGGAACCAGTCGGTGACCTCGGCGAAGGGCGTCGTCGGCGGCCAGAGCCGGTCGCCCACCAGACGGCGGTAGTTGAGGTCGCCCTTGAACACGGTGAGGTCGGCGGCGGCCCATTCGGCGCGCAGGTCGCCCGGCATCTCGGCGTACGGTAGCGGGGCGCAGGAGAAGGGGTGGGCGCGCACGGCGAGCCGGCCGTCCGACAGCGCCGACCAGAGGGTTCGGCCGTACTCGGCGGCCGCACCGGGCGCGGCGGTGAGCCTGCGCAGGGCGTCGAGGAGGTCGGCGGTCGTGGCGTCGGAGACGTAGTAGGGGTACGGCTTCAGGTGCAGGACGGCGTCCGAGACCCGCCCGGTGTCCAGGAGATGGGCGATCAGCAGCAGATCGGGGACGAGTTCACGGCCCGCGTTGTCGGCGACCAGGCACAGGGTGCCGCCCCGCAGCAGCGGCCACAGGGCGGCGCTGTCGTCGGCGACCAGCGCGGAGACGGCCTCGCCGGACTCGGCGGAGAGACGGAATCCGAGGTCGGCGCGGTTGCCCCAGAGGGAGCCGTGCAGCAGGGCGCGGTCCGGGTCGTCGCCGAGGGCGTCGAGCGCGGCCAGTTCCTCGTCGGTCTCCTTCGCGTCGAGTTCGGCGAGCTTGAAGGGGCGGAAGGGGTCGATGCCCTGCCAGGGGCCGGCGGCGAAATAGCCGACGGCGTCCAGGAGCCGGCGGTAGAAGTAGCTCTCCGACCACAGCCACGGCACGTCGAACCAGGACTGTCCGAGGTGGCCGTCCAGCCCCCAGTCGCGCCACCGGTCGTCGCCGGCCAGCGGCCCGATCGTGCCTTCGGTGCAGTCGTGCAGCAGGGCGTCGAGGGCGCGGTGCTGTGCCGGGCCGTACGGGAAGGCGTCCCGCACCCGGCGGATGATCGCGGGGTGCCGGTCGGCCAGCACGCCGTGCGGGAAGGGGCCGGTGGTGCCGAGGATCACGGGTGCGGCGGCGGAGTCGGGCATGGGCGTCACGCTATCGCGCGGGCCGCCCGGCTCCGCCGGACCGACGGGCCGTCACCCGGTTCTGATCTCGCGCTCCAGCTGGGTGGCGAGGGTCAGGTAGCGGGCGCGCCGGTGCACCGGGACCAGGCCGCGGATCATCAGGTACCACATCTCCGCGACCCGGCGCGGCAGTCGTCCCACCGGCTCCAGGTTGCGGCCGGCCACCCGGGTCCCGACGAAGAAACAGACCAGGGAGTGCGCGACCGCGCCGATGTCGATGTCCGGGTGGACGTCGGACTCCTTGACCGCTCCGTGGAGTTTGCGGGTCGCGAACTCCAGGGCTTCGGTGAACGGGTGCCGCAGCGGCGGCCGTACGCTGACGTCCGCCGTGGACAGCCGCAGTCCGGCACGCGGGATCGGGCCGTCGACGGAGAGCCGGGCGATCGCGAACGTCAGGCGCATCAGGGCCTCCAGCGAGGAGTACCCGCGGTTGTCCAGCTCCTTCACCAACTGGCTCGACGTGCGGGCCTGGAGTTCCATGATGGCGTGCGCCAGGTCCTCCTTGGCGGCGAAGTGGAAGTAGAGCGCCCCCTTGGTGACCTTCGCGTGTTCGACGATCTCACTCAGACTGGTGGATTCGTAGCCGCGTCGGTCGAAGAGGTCGGCGGCGGCCGTGATGATCGTGGCGCGGGTCTGCTCCGCGCGTAACTGCCTCGCCATCACTCAAACTCCTCACGGCTCCAAACCGACGGGGCATGCGGTTTGTTTCTCACCCCGTGCACACGATAGCTCACCGTGCGGCAACGGGAGTCACCTGCGCGGACCTTGGTGACGGACATCCCCAAGTGGCGTGCCCGGCCTCGCGATCGGCTGCCTTCCTGCACCGACGCACGCGATCGGGACACGTCACCCCTTCGCGTCCGTGCCGGCTCCCGGAGGTGGTGCGGACGTCCTGGTGTGCACCGGCGATCACCACGATACGAGCCGCACGGTCGGTTCTCAATGACGCCTGCGCGGTCCGGGCCCCGCGCACCGGCCCGGCACGTGATCGGCCGTGCTGAACGGCACGGGTCCGCATCCCGTACTCACTGCGGCAGACTTCGTACCCGCGCCCGCCGAGGAGACGTCCCGATGACCCGGACGACCGCCCGTGTGACGGGAGCCGCCGTCGCGGCTCCGCTGCTGCTGCTGTCCTGCGCGGCGGGTTCCGCTCAGGCGCACGGCGCGCCCACCGATCCCGTCAGCCGGGTCTACGCCTGCTCCCCCGGCGGCGGCAGCGCGGCGACGGCGGCCTGCAGGGCGGCGATCGCGGCGAGCGGGCAGGACTTCACGGCGTGGGACAACCTGCGGGTGGCGGGGGTCGCCGGCCGTGACCGGCAGGTGATTCCGGACGGCAGGTTGTGCAGCGGCAACCTGCCGGCGTACCGGGGGCTCGACCTGGCGCGCGCGGACTGGCCGGCGACCCGGCTGGCCCCGGGCGCCCGGATGACCATGACGTACGCCTCGACGATCGCGCACGCCGGCACGTTCAAGCTGTATCTGACGGAGCAGGGGTACGACCCCGCGAAGCCGCTGACGTGGTCCGAGCTGCCAGACCGCCCGTTCGCCGAGTTCAAGGACCCGCCGCTGACGAACGGCGGGTACCACTTCACGGCGACCCTGCCCACCGGCCGGACGGGCCGTCAGATGCTGTACACGATCTGGCAGAACAGCAGCACGGCGGACACCTACTACTCGTGTTCCGACGTGGTGTTCCCGGCCGGGACGAGCGGCGGGGCGGCGACGGGGGGCACGCGGGCGCGGTCGGGTGCGACACCGGCCCCGAGTGCCTCGAAGAGCCCGGCGCCCACCGCTTCGCGCCCTACCACCCCCTCGGCACGGCCGACGACGACGGCGGCAGCGGTGGCCCCCTCGCCGGAGACCACGACCGCCGCCGCCGACAGCGCTCCCGTGGCCTCCGACACGAACACGGGCTCGGGTCCGTCGGCGCCACTGCTGGCGGGCGGCGCCGCGGCGGTGCTGGTGCTCACCGCGGGCGCCGCCCTGGCGTTGCGTCTGCGCCGGCGCTGACCGCCGGCGCGGCGGAGGTCAGTTGACGAAGACGGTGGCGCCGTTGTCGGTGACCGGTGCGTACTTGGCGGTGAAGTATCCGGCGGCGAAGCAGAGCGAGGAGCCGGAGACCTTCGTGAACGCCTGGTTGGTGAAGGCGATGCTGTTGCCGGTGTTGCTGGCCTTGCCGGACAGGCTCGGCGCCTGGTAGACGCAGGTGATGCTGCCCAGCAGCGTCTTCAGCTTGACCGTGGTCTGGATCGTGGAGCCGCTCGCCGGCGTGACGGTGAGGGTGCCGTCGGAGGCGACCGTGGTGGAGTAGGGCAGGTTGTCGACGGTGATGCCGGTGACACCGGTGACGCCGAGGACGTTGCTGGAACAGCTGCTGGCGTCGAAGGTGTGCCCGCTGACCGACTCGGTGGCCGTGCCGGGGGCGGCCGGGTTGTCGGTGACCGTGGCGGTGAAGACCGAGGACGTGCACTTCACGCCACTGGTGCCGGTGGCGCTGGAGTAGAGCGTGGCGCTGGTGCCGGAGGCCAGCGGCGCGCTGAGGACGTCGCCGACGGCGACGGCGGTGCCGCCGGCGCTGCCGGTGGTGAGCACCGCGCCGTCGGCGGAGGCGGGCACGGTGGCGGCCGCCGACAGGGCGACGACGGCACCGGCCAAGGCTATGAGGGATCGCGTACGCATGCGGGTTGCCTCTTCTCTAGGGGGACTTCCGTGAGGTGAAGAGAGGTGGGGAGGTCAAGGCGGACGCGGTTGCGCCGCCGGCCGCTGCCGGCCCGTGACGCCTTCTCCGTACGTGACGGACCGGCAACGGCAGCCGAGCCGGGCACCGGCCGAAAGCCTGGGGGGGTCAGGTCTTCGGCCGGGCCGGTCGGGGGCGTTCGGGCACGGCCCCCGGGGGGAAGCGACCGTGCCGACGCCGTACGCGGAGCGGTGATCGAAAAGGCCGGGAAACGGCCGATGCCGCTCGGCGGATCCGGCGCCACGGATCCGAAGGAAACCAGGGAGATTTGTAGACCTGAGCAACCGTCAACGTCAAGTACAGACAAGAGAGTTGAGATTTCGATCAAGGGAATGCAAGGCCGCAACACAATTGACTCATACTCAACACCCTTTTTTCACATCTGCCTTGACCCATTAATGTAACCGCCGGTAACTTTCGGCGTGGCTACTGCTGCGTAACGAGAAAGCCCTTGCGTCCGCCGGGAGTTGCGGGGAGGCGTACGCGGCAGCCGCTGTCCGCGCCAGGACAACGTGCCACTGAAGCCCAACCCGCGTGACTGATGCATGGGAGCAGACATGGCCTCGTCCCCGGACATACCGTCCGCCGACAACACGCCGGAGAACCCGGGAAGCGGTTCTCCTTCCGACACACCGCAGAGCACCGGAACCACCGAGGGCGAACCGAGACGGGGACGGGTCCGTGCCCGCCGGGCCGCCGTGATGGCGGTCCCGGCCACGGTGGCCCTGGCCGGCCTCGCGGTGTTCACCGCACAAGGCATCCTGGGGGTGTCGTTCTCCATCTCCGGCATGCCCTTCACGGTCACCGCCAAGTCGCTGGACGGCACCGGCTTCGAGCAGTTCGGCGGGCTCGACAACATGATCAAGGACAGCCCCAACGAGGGTGACACCGGCGGCCAGGTGCTGATCGTCACCTCCGCGATCAAGAAGGCGACCCTGGACAGCCTGTGCCAGAGCGTCGACCTCGGCGGCGTCAACCTGCTGATCAAGGCCGGCAGCGGCTCCTCGAAGGTGGAGGCGACCGACCTGACCACCGACTCGACGGAGCTGACGGGCAACGCGTCCTTCAACAACATCGAGATCGGCAACGACGCCAGCACGCTCGACAAGGCCGGCGTCAAGGGCCCCGAGGGCGTCTTCAGCCAGCAGGCCGACACCGTGCACATCGACAACCTGCGGCAGACCAACTACGCGACCACCGCCGCCGTGTTCAAGCTCCCCGGCCTGAAACTCAGCTTCAGCGACTCGGGCTGCTGATGTCCGGCACCGGCACTCCACGTCAGGGGTGGCGGCCCGCCTTCCGCGGCTGGCGGTCCCGCCGGCCGTTCTGGGGCGGGCTGCTGCTGACCCTCGGCGGCGTATGGATCCTGCTCACCGAGAAGGCCTCGCTGAAGGTGGTCGTCCACGTCGGCATGCAGGGCCTGGCCGGCTATCTGCTGCCGGTGGTGATGGTGATCTGCGGCCTGCTGGCGCTCTTCAACCCGTCGCAGCGGCTCTTCTACTCCATCATCGGCATCCTGTGCTCCCTGGGCAGCTGGGTCACCTCCAACCTGGGCGGCTTCTTCATCGGCCTGGCCCTCGGGGCGGTCGGCAGCTGCATGATCTTCGGCTGGCTGCCGGACCAGGAACCGCGGGTCGGCAGGCGCAAGCGGCGCAAGGCCGCTCGGGCCGCCGCGCAGGGGTTCGGCGAAGGAGCGAAGGCGGTCTGACGCGGAGGAGGGAGGCGGGCCGGTGACCCTCGGCCCGCCTCCTTCTCCGTGTGCGGGAACGCCGCGCCCCCTCGCCCGCCACGGCCCGCCCGTGTCCTCCGAACAGGTGACTTGGGAACTTCTTTGCCATGGCCGCGAGTTCAGCGGGCAGCCGGGCGGCGTACGGCCGACCCGGGTGTGCGTGACGAGTGCGGTGAAGGAGCGGCGGGGTTCATGGTGTTCAAACGGCTGCTGGGGGCGATCGGGGTCGGCGGCCCCTCGGTGGACACGGTGCTGGACGGCGCCGCGGTGCCCCCCGGCGGAGTGCTGTCGGGGCGGGTGCGGCTGAGGGGCGGCTCGGCGGCGGCGGAGGTCGAGCACATCGGGCTCGACCTGGTCGCGCGTGTCGAGGCGGAGCACGAGGACGGGGAGAGCGAGGGCACGGTCGTCTTCGAGCGGTTCACGGTCGGCGGCGGCTTCCTGCTCGGCCCGGAGGAGGAGCGGGAGGTGCCCTTCAGCGTTGCGCTGCCGTGGGAGACGCCGGTGACCGAGCTGTACGGGCAGCCGCTCGGGATCGTGCTCGGAGTGCGCACGGAGATCGCAGTGGCCGGCGCCCGGGACAAGGGCGACCTGGACCCGCTGACCGTGCGGCCGCTGCCCGTCCAGGAGGCGGTCCTGGAGGCCCTCGGACAGCTGGGGTCGGGCTTCCGTTCGGCGGACCTGGAGTACGGCCGTATCGGCGGCACCGGCCAGCAACTGCCCTTCTACCAGGAGATCGAGCTGACCCCGGCTCCGCGGTACGCGCACGCGGTCGGCGAGATCGAGCTGACCTTCCTCGCCTCACCGGCCGGACTTGAGATCGTCCTGGAGGCGGACAAGCGGGGCGGGCCGTTCTCCTCGGGGCACGACGCGGTGACCCGGTTCACGGTCAGGCACGAGGACGCCCACGTGCTGGACTGGAACAGCGAGGTGGACGGCTGGATCCGCCAGTTGATCGCGCACCGCGAGGCCTACGGCACCCACGCGGCGTACGGCCACGACCACGGTCACGGCGCCGAGCACCACGGCCACGGCGCCGACCACCACGGCCACCACCGCTCCGGACCCGGCCTCGGCACGGCGGTCGCCGCCGGTGCGGCGGGGCTCGCGGTGGGCGTGGTCGGCGGAATGGTGGCGGCCGAGGTGGTGGACGAGATCGGGGACTTCTTCGAGGGGGACGAGGAGTAGCGGCCGGTCAGATCGCGGTGGCGGTCGGCTCGGCGGTCTTGCCCGGCTCCGGCTGCACGGGCGCCGGGGCCGGCTCCGCCGACCGCTGCACCGACACGGGCTCGGCGGGTGCGGCGTCGTCGTCCTTCTGCATCGCCTTCGCCTCGCTCTTGAGGATGCGCATCGACCTGCCCAGGGCCCGGGCGGTGTCCGGCAGCTTCCGGGAACCGAAGAGCACGATGAAGACGATCGCGACGACCAGCAGGTGCCAGGGTTCGAGTCCGTTACGGAGCATGACCGCCCCCTCCCTTTCTCACGTTGTTCGGTGCCGGCGAGGGGATGCCTCCCACGTCCGGCCGAGCGGCGACGATTGCCACATTGCGCAACTGTACAACCCTGCTCCGCGGGCGGTCCCCCGACCCGGCCGCGCGTTCGCTACGGCAGGCGCCGGTCGTGGCGTGCCCGCACCGCACGGAGCGCCGGCGCGTACAGCGCGAGGACCACGGCGAGCAGCAGCGGGCAGGCCGGCGGCAGCCCGGTCATGCCCAGGGCGGCGCCCAGGGGGCTCGCCGGGAGCAGCAGGCCCACGGCGGCCAGCGCGGCGGCGGCCCACCCGAGGGGCCCCGGCCGGCTGCCGGCGCGCAGCACATACATCACCAGGGCCTGGGTGAGCAGGTTCTCGGTGAACCAGGCGGAGTGGAAGACGGCCCGGTCGTCGAGGGCGTCGGGACCGCGCAGGGCGATCGCCAGGACGCCGAAGGTGGCCAGGTCGGCGACGGCGTTGAGCAGGCCGAAGCCGGTGATGAACCGCAGGAAGGCGCGCGGCCGCAGCACGGTCGGGCGCCGCAGGGCGGCCGGGCCGGGGCGGTCGTGGGCGAAGGCGAGCTGGGCCGCGTCGAAACACAGGTTCTGGGCGAGCACCTGGACCGGGAGCATCGGCAGGAAGGGCAGCAGCAGGCCGGCCAGGAGCATCGCGATGACGTTGCCGAGGTTGGAGGAGAGGGTGACCCGCAGGTAGGAGGCGATGTTGGCGCTGCTGTGCCGGCCCGCGGTGACGGCGTGCCCGATCGCGCCGAGGTCCTTCTCGGCCAGCACCACGTCGGCGGTCTCGCGGGCGAGGTCCACGGCGGTGCGGGGCGCGATCCCGACGTCGGCGGCGCGCAGGGCGGGGATGTCGTTGACGCCGTCGCCGAGGAAGCCCACGGTGTGCCCGGCGGCGCGCAGCGCGCCGACGATCCGGGCCTTGTCCTTAGGGGTGCAGCGGGCGACGACGTCCGCGGTGAGGTCGGTGGGGTCGCCGGCCACGGCCACCCGTACCGCGTCCAGGCCGAGGTCCCGGCAGGCGCGTGCGGCGGTCGCGGGATGGTCCCCGGTGAGGACGCGGACGCCGACGCCGAGGCCGGTGAGGCCGCGCAGGGCCTCGGCGGCGCCGGGGGCGAGGGCGTCCCGGAAGGTGACCAGGCCGCGGAAGACGAGGCCCCGCTCGTCGGCGGCCGTGTAGGGGCGGGTGCGGGCGGGCCGCTCGGCGGTCGCGACGGCGAGGACGCGCAGCCCGGCGCCGGCCTCGCGGGCGGCGAGCGCGAGCAGGCGTTCGCGGGCGGCGGCATCGAGGTCGCAGCGGGCCAGTACGTCCTCGGCGGCGCCCTTGGTGACCAGGAGGTGGATGCCCGGGCCGCCGGCGACGACGGCGGTGGCGGTGCGCCGCCCGGGATCGAAGGGGACCGCGCCGACGCCGTCGTACTCCTCGCCCACCGCTCCGGCCGCAGCGAGCAGGGCCTCGTCCAGGGCGTCCGGGGCGGGCAGTTCGGCGAGCTGGAGGGTCCACCAGGCGCCGACGGCCGCCCAGCGCAGCACGTCCGGGTCGGCGTGCCCGTCGTGGCCGAGCGCGCCTTCGACCTCGGGCCGGTCCTGGGTGAGGGTGCCGGTCTTGTCCAGGCAGAGGACGTCGACCGCGCCGAGGTCGTGCAGCGCGGGCAGCCGCCGTACGACGACCCGGTGGGCGCGGGCGAGCAGGGCGGCGGCCCGGGCCAGGCAGGTGGTGACGATCACCGGGAGCATCTCGGGGGTGAGCCCGACGGCGACCGCCACCGCGAACGGCAGGGTCTCCAGGCCCCGGCCGCGCAGCGCGGCGTTGGCCATGAGGACCAGCGGCGGGGTGAGCAGCATGAAACGGATCAGCACCCAGGAGATGCCGTGCACCGACCGGTCGAAGGCGCTCGCCTCCCGCCGCCCGTCGGCCGTGCGCTGCGCGGCGGCGAACCGGGTCCGCTCCCCCGTCGCCACGACCACCGCCGTGGCACTGCCCGAGGCGACCCCGCTGCCCTGGAAGCAGAGGTGCGGCTCCTCGAAGGGGCCCGCGCCGGGCGGGCCGTCCGCGCCGGGGATCTCGGCGGCGGCCTTGGCCACGGGCGCCGACTCGCCGGTGAGCACGGCCTGGTGCACGGTCAGCCCGCGGGCGCGCAGCAGCCGTACGTCGGCGGGGACCAGATCGCCGGGGCCGAGCCGTACGACGTCGCCCGGCACCAGGTCGGCCACCGGGACCTCGCGGGCCCGCGGTGCGGCGTCCTCGCCGGCGCGGCGCAGCACGGTGGCGGTGCCGGCGACCAGTTCGCGCAGGGCTGCCAGGGAGCGGTCGGCGCGGTGTTCGCCGGCGGCCCGCAGCCCGCAGCTGACGGCGACCAGGGCGAGGATGACCACGGCGGTGCCCCAGGAGGCGACGAGCGCGGAGACCAGGCCGAGGGTGAGCAGGACGGCGGTGAAGGGGTCGCGCAGGGCGCGGGCGCAGCGCAGCGGCCAGGAGGCGGTGTGCGGGGCGGGCGGGACGTTCTCACCGGCGCCGGCGAGCCGGGCCGCGGCCTCGGCCTCGGTCAGCCCGCGCGGTCCCGTCTCCAGCGCGCGCAGCACCTGCAGTGCGGTGGCGGCCGCACCCTCAGAGGCCATGGAGGCGGGGTGCGGGGAGTTCGGCGGTGGCGGTGCGGGCGGTGAGGCGGCCGACGAGGAGACGTACGACGTCGACCACGTCCGGGTCGTCGACCAGGTACACCTGGCGGCGGCCCTCGCGCCGGGAGCGGACCAGTCCGGCCAGCTTCAGCTTGGTGAGGTGCTGGCTGACGGCGGGCAGCGCGCCACCGACCCGTTCGGCGAGGCCGGTGACGTCGCTCTCGCCCTGGGCCAGCGCCCAGACGATGTGCAGCCGGGCCGGCGAGGCGAGCAGTCCGAAGGCCGCGGCGGCCTCGGTGAGCACGTCCGCGGAGGGGTCGTCACGGCCGCTGGCGGGCGCTGGCGCCACTGTCGTACTCCTCCTGTCCACCGCGTCGAGGGGATCCGTACCGGATCGGAGGGAACAGTCTAGGACGCGGGAACTTCCGGGTGGCCGCGTCAGTTTCTACGTTGTTGTAGAAGCAAATTCCTGACAAGCAGGACTCTTGGCAGGCACGTACCGACCGAGGAGTGAGTGCGCATGGCTCTGTGGGACCGCATCAAGGACTCCGCGACGCAGATGCAGACCCAGCTCGTGGCGAAGAAGAACGACTTGAAGAGCGGTGCCTTCCGCGACGCGAGCATGGCGATGTGCGCGCTCGTGGCGGCCGCCGACGGCACCGTCGATCCGTCGGAGCGCCAGCGGGTCGCCCAGCTCATCGCGACCAACGAGGTGTTGCAGAACTTCCCGGCGGACGACCTGCGCCGGCGTTTCGAGGAGAACCTGGACAAGCTGACCGCGGACTTCGCCTTCGGCAAGGTCAGCGTGCTGCAGGAGGTCGCCAAGGCGAAGAAGAAGCCGGCCGAGGCGCGTGCGGTCATCCAGATCGGCATCGTGATCGGCGGTGCGGACGGCGACTTCGACAAGACCGAGCAGGCCGTGGTCCGCGAGGCCTGCTTCACGCTGGACCTGCCGCCGCACGAGTTCGACCTCTGACCGTCGCCCGTCCGGCCTTTCGGCACAGGGGCCCGAGAGCCCCTGTGCCGGTGGCGCCGCCCGGTGGTCACCGGGCAGCGGGTCAGCTGGTGAGGCCGACCTTCTTCAGCCAGGCCTGGGCGACCTCCAGCGGGTCCTTGTTGCCCGAGCTCACCTGGCTGTCGAGTTCCAGCAGGGCCGCGGTGTCGAGCTTGGCGGAGACCGCGTTGAGGGCGTCGGTGGCCGTCTGGTTCAGGGCGCTCTTGTAGACCAGGGGCTGGACGTTCTCGAACCCGAAGAGGTTCTCCGGGTCCTGGAGGACGACGAACTTCTCCTTGGTGATGGTCGGGTCCGTGCTGAAGATGTCGCCGGCCTGGACCGCGTTCTTCTTCAGGGCGGCCTGGGTGAGCGCGCCGCCCGCGTCCAGGGCCTTGAAGGACTTGAACTCCAGGCCGTACACGGACTTCAGGCCGACCAGACCCTGCTGGCGGGTCTGGAACTCCGGCGAGGCGCCGATGACCAGGTCCTTGGCGATGTCCTTGAGGTCGCCGATGGAGGACTTCTCGGTGAGGTTGTACTTCGCGGCGGTCGTCGCGTTCAGCGTCACCGTGTCCTTGTCCTGCGCCGCCGCCGGGTCGAGCAGCGTCAGCTTGGAGTCCAGCTTGGCCTCGATCGCCTTGGTGGTCTCCTCGATGGTCTTCGGGGTGGCCTTGGGGTCGAGGTAGGCGAGCAGGGCGCCGTTGTACTCGGGCAGGACCGAGATCGAGCCGTTCTTGAGCAGACCGTAGGTCGTCTCACGGCTGCCGATGTTCGGCTTGTAGGTGACCTTGACGCCCTTGGCCTTCAGGGCCTCGCCGTAGATGTCGGCGATCAGGGTGCTCTCGGCGAAGTTGTTCGAACCGACGACCACGGTGTCGCCGCCGGCCTTGCTGTCGGACAGCGGGTCGGACTTGCTGTCGTCGGAGGAGGAACAGCCCGCCAGCAGGGCCGTCGCCGCGGCGAGCGCGACGGCCGCCGCACCTCGGTATGTCCGGATTGACCTGCTGGGAAGGGTGTTGGAAGTCACGATTGCCGTTTCCGGGAGCTATGGACAGAAGGGTGGGGGTGTTGCTGCGCGCCACGCGGGACCGCCGCGCACCCCACGGGGTTGCCGCGCACCACGTGGCGCTCTTGCGAACCAATCCACACGATCCAATCCAGCCGGTTCTCGGTCAGTCAAGTGCCTCCGGGTCACCGATTGGCTTCAATCCGTGCTCACTTGTGGAGGTAGAGCGGTCTCTTTGTGATGGATTCTTGATAAAGAGCAAGCGGAATCGAGCTTCAAGAACGCTGTATTCTCACGGCAGTTGATATCGGTCACAGCGGTGCACGGGGCCCGCTACTCGGTGTCGTTCCGCAGCAGCTCGGGGTGAAGACGCCCCCACAGTCGAGACACCATCTTGAAGGAGGCCCGGTGTCCACGAACCAGGTGGACGCGACCGTCCGGCCCGCCCAGGGGCGCGGCGGGATACGGAGTTTCGCCGACCGTTGGCCCTTCCGGCGCAAGCTCAACCTGCTGGTCGGAGTGCCGCTCGCCGTCATCACGGTACTGCTCGCCTACGTCTTCACCGACCTGGTGCGGCAGTCCGCCAGCGCGGACGACGCGGCGCAGCTGGTGCGGGACTCCACCCAGGTGGCGCGGCTGGTCGACAAGGTGGAGGCGGAGCACCAGCAGGCGATCCTGCTCTCCGCGCGCTACGAGTCCGGCGACAGCAGGCCCTCCTCGGCGGAGTACCGGTCCGCCCAGAAGGCGGTGACCGCCCAGCTGCGCGCGGTCCGCGACGCCTTCGGCGACCGGCTGCCGGGGACCGAGGCGGACGCGCTGCGGCAGGTCGAGGGCCTGACCAGCCTGCGCGAGACCGTCGAGCAGTCCTACCTGCCGGCGGACAACATCGACCCGGCGTACTCCAACGCGGCCAACGACCTGATCGACGGCCTCGGTCTGGACCGCAACACCGACCTCGCCGCCACCTTCACCGGCAACCTGCTCGACTCCCTGCTGCGCGCGGACGCCGCCCACGGAGCCTTCGAGACCAACGTCCTCGCCGCCACCACCGGGGACACCAACGCGCTGATCGAGTTCACCAGCGCCGTCGGCGCCTACGACCTCTACCAGCACCAGGCCGAGCGCTTCGCCCGGTTCGCCACCGAGGGGCAGGCGGCCCAGCTGGCCTCGGTGGAACACACCAAGGCCCAGGGCCACATCGCCCAGGCCTTCGCCGAACTGCAGATCGACCCGAGCCGGCTGGAGGCCGGCAGCCAGGAAGACATCCGCAGGGCGGTCTCGCAGGCGCTCACCGCCTACCCGTACTACCTGGAGCAGGCCCCCGCCCGGCTGAACATCACCACCTCGCTCATCGGCCAGATCGCCGACCGGGCCGACGCCTCCGCCGACTCGGCCAAGACGCGCGCCATCTACCTGCTGACCGCCACCCTGTTCGGCTTCGTCCTGTGGATCGCGCTGGCCGCGCTGGTGCGGCGCTCGGTGATCCGCCCGGTGCAGGCCCTGACCGGGGTCGCGCACGAGGTCGCCGAGGTGGCGGGACGCGAACTCGCCCGGGTCGCCGACGACGACGCCGAGGACGCCGGCCCGCCCCGGCTGCGGGACATGCCGGTCACCGCGCGGGACGAGATCGGCGACCTGGCCGACGCCTTCAACCAGGTGCAGACCACGGCCGCGGCGCTCCTGGAACGCCAGGTGCTCAGCCGCCGCAACACCGCCGAGATGTTCGGCAACGTCGGCCGCCGCGTCAGCAATCTGACCACGCGCCAGCTGGCCTTCATCGACGCGGTGGAGCGTGCCGAGACCGATCCGGCGCTGCTGGAACGCCTCTACTCCATCGACCACATCGCCGTCCGCCTGCGCCGCAACGCCGACAGCCTGATGCTGCTGGCCGGCATCCGCGAGACGGTGCTGTCCTCCGGGCCCACCCCGCTGTCCAACGTGGTGCGGGCCGCGCTCGGCCAGATCGAGGGCTATCAGCGGGTACGGCTGTACGCCGGCACCGAGGCGATGATCGAGCCGGACATCATCGGTGACCTCACCCTGATGGTGGCCGAACTCCTGGAGAACGCCGTCTCGTTCTCCCCGGAGGGCAGCCCCGTCGAGGTGACCGTCCGCACCGGTGAGAGCGGCGCCCACGTCGTCGTCACCGACCACGGCCTCGGCATGAGCGCCGAGCGGCTGGCCGAGGAGAACGCCCGGCTGATCCGCCGCGAGCGCCTCGACCTGATGCCGACCAAGGTGCTCGGCCTGTTCGTGGTGGGTGCGCTGGCCCGGCGCTGGGAGATCGGCGTCGAGCTGACCCGGACCCCGGGCGGCGGCGTCACCGCCGAAGTGACCCTGCCGTCCCGGCTGCTGCTGACGATGAGCGCGGTGGCCGACACCTCCGGCGCCCCGCTCGCCGTCGGGGCGGCTGCACCGGCCGAGCCGACCGGGCCCACCGTGGCCGCCTCGGTGCCGGCCGCCGCCGAGCCCGAGAGCCTCCTGCCGCGCCGGGTGCCGCGCCGCGAGCCGGAGGCGCGGGACGCCCCGATCCCGGCCGCCCGCTCCGGTGAACCCCCGGCCGGCTCCGCCGACGGTGCGCGTCCGCTGCGCCGCCGGGTGCGCGGGGCGACCCTGCGGACCACCGCGGGGGCCGCCCAGGCCCTCGCCCAGCAGCCGCGCAACCGCGACGCCGACGCCGAGCGGGACGCGCTGGAGGAGTTCGAGGCGGCGGTGGAGCGCGCCCGGCGCGAGAGCGACACCGGAAGCCACGAGCGGCCCGCGCCGCCCCCCGAGACCAACCAGCCGCACCACCAGATCCACCTTCCGGAAGGAGCCGAGCAGTGAGCACGTCGACAGGTGACACCCCGACGGGCGGCGCCGCCACGCCGACCGACCTGCAGGCGGCCGCAGCCGACTTCACCTGGCTGCTGAACCGCTTCGCGACCGAGACAGCCGGAGTGGTGGACGCGATCGCCGTGTCCTCCGACGGCCTGCTGATCGCGGTGTCGGAGCTGCGCGAGCGCGCGCACTCCGAACGCCTCGCCGCGATCGTCTCCGGCATCACCAGCCTGGCCGCCGGAGCCTCCGGCAACTACGGGCTGGGCGGCCTCAACAAGGTCATCATCGACCTGGAGGGCGGCCACGTCATCGTCTCCGCGATCGGCAACGGTGCCGTGCTCGGCGTCGTCGCGGACAACGAGGCCAAGCTCGGCAACATCGCCTACGAGATGACGCTGTTCGCCAACCGCGCCGGTGCCGCGCTCAGTCCGCAGCTGGTCCTGGAGCTGAAGAACAGCGTCGGCGTCCCACAGACGCGCTGACCGGCGGAGCCGGTCGAGAGAGGAAGACACAGCCATGGCGGACGGCTTCCCGCCCCCGGGCCCGGACCCGGTAGGCCCGGCCCCCGCCGTACGGCCGTTCCTGGTCACCGCCGGCCGGGTGGCGGACAGCGCCTCCGGACCGGCGATGCCCGTCGAGACCCAGGTGGTGGCGACCACCGCGGGCCTCGACGCGCTCGCCCGGCTCTCCTTCGAGCAGCACGACATCATCGCGGCGTGCCGGCTTCCGCAGTCGCTCGCGGAACTGGCGGCACGGCTGCGGCTGCACCTGAACGTGGTCCGGGTGCTCGCCGAAGACCTGCGTGAGGCCGGGCAGCTGACCGTGCACGTGCCCGACTTCGAAGCCACCCACGACTCGTCCGTCCTGCGCAGGGTTATCGACGGCCTGCGGGCCATTCCAGACTCCCGAGGGGTACTCCGTGACACCGACTGACTCGCTGACCCGGGGCACCGGGCGTACGGCCGTCCGGCCGCCGCTGCCGGTGAAGATGGTCATCGCGGGCGGTTTCGGCGTGGGCAAGACCACCGCCGTGGGCTCGATCTCGGAGATCGAGCCGCTGACCACCGAGGCGTCGATCACCGAGGTCGCGGCGGGCGTGGACGATCTGTCGCTCACCCCGCGCAAGACGACGACCACCGTGGCGATGGACTTCGGCTGCATCACCATCGACCCGACGCTGAAGCTGTACCTGTTCGGCACGCCCGGGCAGGAACGGTTCGGCTTCATGTGGGACGACATCGTCGAGGGCGCGCTCGGCGGGCTGGTGATCGTGGACACGCGACGGCTCGACGACTGCTACGCGGCCGTCGACTACTTCGAGCACCGCGGGATCCCGTTCGCCATCGCCCTCAACGCCTTCGACGGGCGGGTCGAGCACACGCTGGACGAGGTCCGGTGGGCGCTGGACGTCGCCGACGGGACGCCGGTGGTCGTCTTCGACGCGCGGGAACGCGGTTCGGTGCGGGACGCGCTGCTCGTGGTGCTGGAACTGGCGCTGGCCCGCCGCGAGGGGTAGTGCGGCGCGCGGGCCGTGGGGAACTGCGGGCCGTACGTGGCCGGCCGCGCAGTTCCCCGCGCCCCATTCGGGTCACTACAGCTAGCTCCTGCGTACGCCCGGCGAGACCGTCAGTCGCTGGACCGCCCAGAAGATGCCGAGCGTGGCCAGGGCCATCGCCGCGACCAGGGTCGCTCCGCCCACGACCTTCTCGTAGTTCTTCTGGTAGAGGCCGTCGATGATGTAGCGGCCGAGGCCGCCCAGGCTGACGTAGGCCGCGATGGTCGCCGTCGAGACGATCTGGATGGTCGCCGAGCGCAGGCCGCTGAGGATCAGCGGCAGCGCGACCGGGAGTTCGACCTGGAAGAGCACGCGCGCCTCCGGCATGCCCATGCCGCGCGCGGCGTCCACCGGGGACGGGTCGACCGAGCGCATCGCCTCGTACGTCGTGACCAGGATCGGCGGTACGGCGAGGATGACCAGCGGGACCATCACCGGCAGCATGCCGAAGCCGAGCCAGATGAACATCAGGACCAGCAGACCGAAGCTGGGCAGCGCCCGGCCGGCCGTGGCGATCAGGGCGAGGGCGTTGCCGCCGCGCCCGAAGTGACCGGTGATCAGGCCGACGGGCAGGCCGATGACGGCCGCGTAGGCGAGCGCCTCCAGCGAGTACTGGACGTGCTCCCACAGGCGGGTGGGGATGCCGTCGTAGCCGTGCCAGTGGGTGCTGTCGCTGAAGAAGGCGTGGATGAAGTTGAGGACGTTCACCGGGTGCTCTCCTTCGGCATCCAGGGAGTCAGCACACGGCGCACGAGGACCAGCAGGGCGTCCGCCAGGATCGCCAGCACGGCCGTCGTGACCACGGAGTTCACCGCCAGCTCGGGACGGTGGTAGAGGTTCGCGTCGTTGAGGAGGTTGCCGAGGCCGCCCTGGTTGCCGATCAGCATGCCGACGCTGACCAGGGAGATGCTGGAGACGGTGGCCACCCGCAGGCCCGCGATGATGGCGGGGACGGCGATCGGCAACTGGACCTGGAAGTACCGGCGTACCGGGCCCAGGCCCATCGCGGTGGCGGCGGCGAGGGTCTCGGCCGGGACCGAGCGGACGCCGTCCACGATCGCCGGGACGAGCACCACCAGGCTGTACACCGCGAGCGGGATCATCACCGTGGTCTCGGTCTGGCCGGTGTAGTCGATGAGGACGACGAAGAAGGCCAGGGACGGGATGGCGTACAGGATAGTGGTCACGCCGAGGACCGGCGGGTACAGCCAGCGGAAGCGCACGCAGAGCTGGGCGATCGGCAGGGACACCACCAGCCCGGCCAGCACCGGGACGAGCGCCTCGCGCAGGTGCAGGCCGATCAGCCCGAAGTAGGTGTTCTGGAGGTCGCTCGGGATGTCGAAGAAGCCGCTCATCCGGTGGCCTTCGCGTCGTCGCGGCCCTCGGCGTGGGCGGCCCGGATCGCGGCACCGATGACCTGCTGGGAGACGACGCCGACCGCGCGTCCCTCGCCGTCGACGGCCACCGCCCAGCCGGTCGGCGAGAGCACCGAGCCGTCGAGGGCGGCGCGCAGCGAGTCCCGTCCGGGCTGGAACGGCCGCCCGTAGGAGAGCAGTCGCGCCGGGTCGATCGAGCCGGCGGTGAGGGTACGGGGCTCGCCCCAGCCGAGCGGCCTGCCGTCCAGGTCCGTGACGAGGAGGTAGGGCGCGTCCGGCGAGGTGCGGGCGTCGAGCTTGGTGGCGTCGGCGTCGACCGGGACGATCGGGGCCCGCTGCAACTCCAGCTCCGCGGACGGGAAGAAGGAGAGCCTGCGGATGCCCCGGTCGGCGCCGAGGAAGTCCTCGACGAACGCGTCGGCGGGGTCGGTGAGCAGTTCGGCGGGCGGCGCGAACTGGGCGAGGTGGCCGCCGGTGCGCATCACGGCGACGGTCGTGCCCAGCTTGATCGCCTCGTCGATGTCATGGGTGACGAAGACGATGGTCTTGCCCAGCTCGCCCTGGATGCGCAGCAGTTCGTCCTGGAGGCCCTTGCGGACCACCGGGTCCACGGCGGAGAACGGCTCGTCCATCAGCAGCACCGGCGGGTCGGCGGCGAGCGCCCGGGCCACGCCGACGCGCTGCTGCTGGCCGCCGGAGAGCTGGTACGGGTAGCGCTTGGCGAGGGCCGGGTCCAGACCCACCCGTTCCATCAGCTCGGCGGCGCGGGCGCGCGCCTTCTGCTTGCTCCAGCCCAGCAGCCGGGGCACGGTGGCGATGTTGTCGGCGATCGTGCGGTGCTGGAAGAGACCGGCGTTCTGGATGACGTAACCCATCGACCGGCGCAGGGTGTTGACCGGCTGGGCCTGGACGTCGGCGCCGTCGAGGAGGATCCGGCCCTCGCTGGGCTCGATCATCCGGTTGATCATGCGCAGGGTCGTCGTCTTGCCGCAGCCGGAGGGGCCGACGAAGACGGTGATCGAGCGATCCGGTATCTCCAGGGAGAGTCGGTCGACGGCGACCGTACCGTCCGGGTACCGCTTGGTGACTGAATCTATCCGTATCAAAACGCCGAATGCCCTTCGGGTTTGGCTGAGGCTGCCCGGTTTCGACCACGGTCGCCGTGGCGCAGGCCGTTGCGGGGAGAGTCTAGACCGCAAGTGTTTCAGCACTTCGGCGGCCGACCCGTCGTCCTCACTCTGTGACCTGCCGTCGGGCTCCGGACCGCGCGGGTGCGCGGGGCTCAGGCGGCGGCCGGGAAGCCCATGGCGTGTTCGACCCGGCGCACGGTCAGCCCCTCGCGTCGATGGCCGCCTGCAGGGACTCCCGGTAGCCGTCGCTGGTGACCGTCGCGCCCGACACGGTGTCGACGTGCGCGCTCTGCGCCTTCAGCGTCTCCGCGATCAGGACCGGCACGGCCGCCGTGGTCTGCGGGTGGTCGGGCTGCCGGAGCATCGTCACCGCGGTGATCCGGTCGCCGTCGAAGGTCGCCCGGACCTGGACGGGTCCCTTCTCGGTCTCGACCGTCGTGCCCTTGACGGCGGTGCCCGTGGCGGTGGCGGCCGCGGAGTCCGGCGCGGGCCGGGCCGCGGAGACCGCGGTGCCGCCGGCGGACGGCTCGTAGCGCCAGACGGGCACCAGGCCCGCGATGCTGAGGGCGACGACGGATACGGCTCGCTTCACAGGTGTCCCTCTCATCCCGCCATGCTGAAACGCTCGAAGTGGATCTGCGGTGTGGGCACGCCCAGGTCGTCCAGGGTGCGCAGGACCGCGTTCATCATCGGCGGCGGCCCGCACAGGAAGACGTCCCGGTCGGCGATGTCCGGCACCAGCCGGGCCAGTTCGCCCGGCGCCAGCCTGTCGGGGACCGCCGGCCCGGTGACCAGGTGCAGTTCGGCGCCCTTGGCGACGGCGAGGTCGCGCAGTTCGCCGAGGAGGACGGCGTCCCGTTCCGCCGCGACGCGGTAGATGACGACCGTGTGGCCGTCCAGGTCCTCCAGGAGGGCACGGACGGGGGTGACGCCGACGCCGCCCGCGATGAGCAGGGACTCGGTCCTGCGGCGGTGCAGGGCGGTGAAGGCGCCGTAGGGGCCCTCGGCGAAGACCCGGGTGCCGGCCTTGAGGTGGCGCAGGGCGGCGCTGCCGTCGCCGACGGCCTTGGCGGTCAGGCGCAGGGTGCGGCCGTCGGGGGCGGCGGACAGGGAGAACGGGTTCGCCTGCCACCAGCGGTCCTTCGTCAGGAACCGCCACAGGAAGAACTGGCCCGCCCGGGCGCCGAGTTCGTCGAGGTCGCGGCCGGTGACGTAGACCGAGACCACCTGGTCCGACTCGGGGACGACGGCCGACACCCGGAAGCGGTGCCGGTGGTTGCGCCACAGCGGCAGGAGCAGCCGGCCGACGGCCACCGAGCCGAGCGCGGCGCCCCACAGCGCGTACCAGTAGGCCGTCGCGGCGGGCGACGCGGTGAACGTCGTGCCGACCGCGACCTGGTGGGTGAAGGCGAGGACCACGGCCACGTAGGTGTACAGGTGGACGAAGTGCCAGGTCTCGTAGGCGAGCCGGCGGCGGGCGGAGCGGGCCGAGACGGCGCCGACCACGAGGAGGACGCCGAACGCGACGACCGCGCGCAGGATCCCCTCCGTCGTCCCGGCGAGGTCGACGATCTCGCCGACGGGGCCGACGTCCGTGCCGTCGGCGTACCCGAAGGCGATGAAGACGACGTGTCCGAGCAGGGTCCACAGCAGGGCGAAGCCGGTCCACCGGTGCCAGGAGGTGAGCCGGTCCATGCCGATCCGGCGGTCCAGCCAGGGCAGCCGGGCGACCAGCACCAGCTGGAAGGCCATGACGAGGGCGCCGTAGAGGCCGAGCAGGCGCCCGATCACGATCAGGGCGTTGGAGGCGAAGCCCGCCCGGGTGAAGAACCAGGCGACCACGGCCGCGTTCACGGCGAGCACGGCGTACAGGCCCGTGCGGGCCACCACCCCCGGGCGTGTCGCCGTGCGGGGCGCGGGGGGTGATGGGACGGTCGTCACGGGTCGGCAGCTCCTTGATCGGGTCCTTTGAGTCGAGCTTCACCCGCGGTCGCTGTCGTTTTCCTGTCGAACGGCTTTCAACTGGTTGTCGATGTGGTCCCGGGGCGGGCGCGGGTCTGGCCTCCGCCGCCGTGTGCCGCAGTATGAGCGGGTGGAAAAAGTACGACTCCTCGTCGTGGACGACGACCCGCCGATCGCCGATCTGGTCGCGACGGTGGCACGGTACGAGGGCTGGGAGGCCGTCACCGCGTACTCCGGCGAGGACGCGCTGGCCCGGGCCGCCGAGTTCCGGCCGGACATCGTCGTGCTCGACCTGATGCTGCCGGACGTGGACGGCTTCGGCGTCCTGGACCGGCTGCGGCGCTCCGGGGCGATGGTGCCGGTGGTGTTCCTCACGGCGCGCGACGGGGTCGCCGACCGGGTCGCAGGGCTGACCAGGGGCGGGGACGACTACCTGGTCAAGCCGTTCGCGGTGGAGGAGCTGATGGCCCGGCTTCGCACGGTGCTGCGGCGCAGCGCGGGGCCCGGTTTCCAGCGCTCGGTGCTGCGGATCGCCGACCTGACGATGGACGAGGACACCCGGGAGGTCCGGCGCGGCGAGCGGCTGTTCTCGCTGACCCCGACGGAGTTCGAGGTGCTGCGGTACCTGATGCGCAAGTCGCCGACCGTGCTCACCAAGGCGCAGATCCTGGACCACGTCTGGGAGTACGGCTTCGGCGGCCGCTCGAACGTGGTGGAGCTGGTCGTCAGCCGCCTGCGCCGCAAGCTGGACGAGGCCGGCGGGGAGCCGCTGATCCACACCGTGCGCGGTTTCGGGTACGTCATACGGCGGCAGGCCGCGGAGTGAGGGGCCGGCTGCGGCGCTCCTGGCGGACCATGCGCCTGGGCACCAGGCTGGCGCTGGGGATCGGGGCGCTGGCGCTGGTGGTGTTCGCGGTCGTCGGCACCGCCCTGACGACGTACATGCGGGACTACCTGTCGGCGCAGCTCGACGACCAGCTGGGCCTCGCGCAGGTCGCCCAGTCCAAGAGCATCGCGCAGCACGGCACGCTGCAGGGCAAGAAGTACTACCACTGGTACTACGCCGTGTACGACGTCTCGCACGGCACGCCGGTGCTGCGCACACCGGAGGAGAGCGGCGACCTGCCCAAGGACATCGCCCCGCTGACCTCGGTGGCCCGCGCGCAGCTCGCCGCCGGCACCGAGGTGCTGCGGACCGCGGACCTGACCGGGAAGGGCGAGTACCGGCTGCGCGGCTGCGAGGTGGAGCCGGGCGTGGTGCTGGTCAGCGGCGCGCCCACGGACAGCATCGACGACACCGTACGGCGGCTGGTCGCGGTCCAGGTGGTGGGCTTCGGGCTGGCGCTGCTGGCGCTGGTGGTGTTCGGCCGCCGGGTGCTGCGGCACGGTCTCGCACCGCTGAGCGACATGGCGCACACCGCGCACGGCATCGCCTCGCACAACCTGACGGAGTCGGCGGCCCGGCTGCCGCTGCGCGCGGCCAGAAGGGGCGGCGGCCCCGAGGTCGAGGAGCTGCGGACCGCGTTCAACACGATGCTCGAACACATCGACCGCTCCCTCGCCGTCCGCGCGGAGGCGGAGCAGCGGCTGCGCCGGTTCGTGGCGGACGCCTCGCACGAGCTGCGCACCCCGCTGATGTCGGTGCGCGGCTACGCCGACCTCTTCCAGTACGCGGCCGCCAACGCGCCCGCGGAACGCGACAAGCACCTGGCCCGGCTGCGCGCGGAGGCCGCCCGGATGGGCGTCCTCCTGGACGATCTGCTGCTCCTCGCGCGTCTCGACGCGGCCGAGGTGGAGGCGCCGCTGCGGCTGGAGGAGACCGACCTGACGGAGCTGGTGCGGGAGGCCGCGGACGCGTTCCGCGCGGCGCACGCGGGGCGTCCGCTGACGGTGACCGCCGGGCCCGGCGCGGTTCCGCTGCGGCTCGACCCGGTCCGCGTCCGCCAGGTGGTGGACAACCTCCTCACCAACGCGGCGGTCCACACGCCCGCCGGCACGCCCGTGTCGGTGACGGTCTCCACCGCTCCCGGTACGGCGACGGTGCGCGTCGCCGACCACGGTCCCGGCGTTCCGGCCGCCGACCGGGCCCGGGTCTTCGACCGCTTCTACCGCGTCGACAAGGCCCGCAGCCGCGACCACGGCGGCAGCGGGCTCGGCCTGTCGGTGGCCCGTGCCCTGGTGCAGGCGCACGGCGGCACGATCGAACTGTCGGACGGCCCCGAGGGCACGACCACGTTCACCCTGACGCTGCCCGCCTGAGCCGGCCGCGGCCCGGATCTCACCGCCCCGGTGCCCGCTCCTCCTCCGCCTCGTAGGTGAAGCCGCCCTGCCGGGGATGCGGGCGGGCCGCGAGGACCGCGACGTCGTCCTCGGCGTTGCGGGCGTCGAGCCGGGTGACGATGGAGTCCAGGAGGTCGTCCACGCCGACGGCGGGCGCGAAGCGCAGGTCGGCGAGGCGGCTCAGGGAGCGGTCGATGTCCTCGTCGCGGTGTTCGACCAGGCCGTCCGTGAACAGCACGAGGGAGTGGTCGGGTTCGAACCGGTGGGTGGCCGACTCGTAGCCGCCGAAGCCGGTGCCGAGCGGCGGCCCGACCGGGACCGGCAGCAGCGAGGTGCGGCCCTCCCCGGTGATCAGGGCGGGCGGGAGGTGGCCCGCGCTGGACAGGGTGACCTGACCGCGGCTCGGGTCGACGCGGGCCAGCAGGCAGGTGGCGGGGCGCCGGTCCGCCTCGTCGGCGGCGAGGGCGTCCATCTGGCGCAGCACCCGGTGCGGGGGCAGTTCGGACGAGGCGATGTAGCGCAGCGAGGACCGGTAGGCGTTCATGTCGACGGCGGCCTCCAGGCCGTGGCCCATCACGTCGCCGACGACGAGCAGGCTGCGGCCGAAGTGCAGCCGTACCGTCTCGCACCAGTCGCCGCCGACCAGCACGCGGCCGCCGGCCGGGAGGTAGCGGATCGCGACGTCCAGGTTGGGGTGCGGCCGGCCGGGCTCGGACAGCAGGGCGCGTTGCAGGTCACCGGCGGTGCGGTTGACGTGCTCGTACTCGCGGGCGTGCCGGATGTGGGAGGCGGCGCGTTCGGCGAGGAGGGCGAGCAGTTCGGCCTCCGCCCGCTCGAAGACCCTGCCCTCGCGGGCGCAGACCAGGACGCCGTACTGGTCGGAGCCGCTCTTGAGGGGCAGGCACACGGCCGGGCGGGTGTGGCTACCGGCCGGGCGGGCCAGCCAGGGGTCCGTCCAGTGGTCGGCCGCCGGGGAGCAGGCGTCGTGGGCCACCGCGGTGGCCCAGCGGGCGTCGGGCAGCAGGTCGGCGTCGCCGGTGATCGACTCGTAGCCGGAGACGGTCTCGCCCGTCCGGCGCATCACGGCGGCCCCGCCGCCGGTCAGCCGTACCGCGGCGCGGGTCAGTTCCCGGCAGGTCGTGGGTTCGTCGAGCGTGGTGCCGATGCCGGCCGCGGCGGTCCGCAGCAGCCTGAGGGGCGCGGCGGGTGCGGCGCCCGCGGCGGGCCCGTCCAGTGCTCCCGGGCCGTCGGCGGACGCGGGTCCCCGGTGGGACTGGAACCATCGCGCGACACCCGACACCTTCACAGAATCTCAAACAGCCCCGCGGCAGGCACCAGACGGCCGCGCCGCCGCGGCCCCGGACACGGCCGCCGTCGCGGCCGGCGGCCGTGCGCGGCGGCCACCGGGGCTTCCCGCACGCGGTCCGGCACCGCCGGTGAGCCGTCCCGGCGCCGCACGCACCGGGTACGCCCGAATGGAGGGCGGGGAAGGCGCCGGGGGGCGGCTGCGCCGCCAAGCGGGGCCGGTCCGGGCGTCGCGGCCCGGACCGGTGCTCGCTCAGCTCTCGTCGGGCGCCAGCCGCAGCGAGATCGAGTTGATGCAGTACCGCTGGTCGGTCGGGGTCGCGTACCCCTCGCCCTCGAAGACGTGCCCGAGGTGGGAGCCGCAGCGCGCGCACCGGACCTCGGTGCGCACCATCCCGTGCGTGCGGTCCTCGATCAGTTCGACCGCGTCGGTGTCCTTCGGGTCGTAGAAGGACGGCCATCCGCAGTGCGACTCGAACTTCGTGCCGGAGGTGAAGAGCTCGGCACCGCAGGCGCGACAGGAGTAGACGCCCTTGGTCTTGGTGTCGGTGTACTCACCGACGAAGGCCGGCTCGGTCGCCGCCTGACGCAGCACGGCGTACTCGGCCGGGGTCAGCTCCGCCCGCCACTGCTCGTCCGGCTTGTCGACGTCGTACGACATGACTCTCAGCCCCTTACTTCGCCAGGCGTTCCAGGATCTTCGGGCCCAGGTCGGTGACATCGCCCGCGCCCATGGTGAGAACCAGATCACCGGGCTTCGTCATTCCCGCCAGCACGGTGGGGACCTGGTCCTTGTCGTGGACGGCGGTGACGTCGGCGCCCGCGGCCCGCGCGGCCTCGATGATCAGCTCGCTGGTGACGCCGGGGAGCGGGTCCTCGCGGGCCGGGTAGATGTCCAGGACCAGGGACGCGTCCGCCAGGGCCAGCGCGTCGCCCATCTCCTTGCCCAGCTCCTGGGTGCGGGAGAACAGGTGCGGCTGGAAGACGACCAGGATCCGGGCGTCGCCGGCGGCGGCGCGCATGGCCTCCAGGTCGGCGGTCATCTCGGTGGGGTGGTGGGCGTAGGAGTCGATCACCTGGACGCCGGCGGCCTCGCCCTTGAGCTGGAGGCGGCGCTTGACGCCCGTGTACGCGGCGAGCGCGGGCGCCAGCTCGGCGGCCGGGATCCCGAGGGCCGCGCCCGCGGCGAGCGCGGCGACGGCGTTGTGCGCGTAGTGGCGGCCGGGCACGGAGACCGCGAAGGTCAGCGCGGTCCCGTCCAGCTCGACGGTGACCTCGCTCTTCAGGCCCTGCGGCACGACGGACAGCACGCGTACGTCCGCGTCGGCGGCGTCGCCGTAGGTCACCGTGCGGACCTTCCCCGCGAGCCGCCGGGTCAGCTCCCGCGCGCCCTCCTGGTCGGCGTTGATCACCAGCGTGCCGCCGGGCACGATCCGGCCCGCGAAGGTCTCGAAGGACTCGTAGATCTCGTCCATCGAGGCGTAGTTGGCGTGGTGGTCGAGCTCCACGTTGAGGACGACGGCGACCTCGGGCGCGTACTTGTGGAAGCTGCGGTCCGACTCGTCCGCCTCGGCGACGAAGATCTCGCCGGTGCCGTGCACGGCGTTGGAGCCGGGGGCGTCCAGGTCGCCGCCGATGGCGTACGACGGCTCGCGGCCCAGCTCGGTCAGGGAGACGGCCAGCATCGACGTGGTCGTGGTCTTGCCGTGGGTGCCCGCGACGGCGATCGGGCGCAGTCCGTCCATCAGGGCGGCGAGGGCGTCCGAGCGGTGCACCACGGGGATGCCCAGCTCGGCGGCGCGCGCCAGCTCGGGGTTGTCCTCGCGGATCGCCGACGAGACCACGACGCAGCTGGCGTCGTCGGCCAGGTGTCCGGCCGCGTGCCCGACGTGCACGGTGGCGCCCAGCGCGCGCAGCGCCTCGGCGGTGGCCGACTCCTTGGCGTCGCTCCCGGCGACCCGGCCACCGCGCTGGGCGAGGATCTTGGCGATCCCGGACATCCCGGCGCCGCCGATCCCGATGAAGTGCGGTCGCTCCATGGCGGTAGGAAGGCCGGGTGCCATGTGTTTCTCCCCAGAGACGGTGCGTGCGGAAGCAGCCTTAGCCTATGCGCTCGGGCACCGGGTGCCGCGCAGCGGGCACCGGCGCCGGCGGCTCCCCGAGGGGCCGCCGGGAGCGGCGCGGCCGGGGCCCGGCGCACCGCCACCGGCCGGCGCACCGCACCCCGGCGGCGTGCGCGCCCGCGGCTACGCCTTGCTGTGCGAGAACAGCTTCAGCACCGGCACCCCCACCTTGTGGCGGGCCCGGGACGCCCAGTCCCGGTGGAAGAACTCCTCGACGTAGTGCGGATCG
Source organism: Streptomyces sp. NPDC101237 (assembly GCF_044767465.1). Lineage (NCBI taxonomy): Bacteria > Bacillati > Actinomycetota > Actinomycetes > Kitasatosporales > Streptomycetaceae > Streptomyces > Streptomyces sp. NPDC101237. Next base: position 40,588 of record NZ_JBIWNY010000015.1, read on the forward strand.
GTCAGGACGATGACCTCGTCCGCGCCCACCTCGTCGACGATCGTCTTCAGCGCGTCCAGCGGATGGTCCTCGACCATCCGTCCCTCCGCCGGGCTGCCCGCCGCCCGCAGCGCGGTCAAGGACACCTCCAGCGCCTGTTCGGCGAGCACCGTGGCCGCCTCGCCCTGCGGTGTCTCGCCCTCGCGCGCTGCTTCGTCCAGTTCGCCGAGCGCGATGTCGTCGATGGCCCGCAGCAGGCGGTCCGCCTGGTCGCCGCGCGGCTGGAGCAGCACGTGGAAGGAGACCTGCTCGTCCCCGTGCAAGGTGGTGACGAACTCCACGTCGGCGGACGTCAGGGCCTTCTCGATCATCAGAACGCTTGTGAACACCAGGCGCCTCTTCTCCATGAGAGGGCCACTCGGACCCTCTGTCCTCCCTGGGCCTAGCCGACCCTGCGGAAACCATCCTGCCCCGTGATCGCACGGGTACTACCGGATTCAGTGTGCCCGCCGGAAGCTAAGCGGAACGGTTGATTCCGCCGAATTCAGGACCGCTGGTAGCGACCGAACAGGAATCCGGCCTCCTCCAGCAGGGACACTAGTTCGAAACGCCGGGGCACGGTGACACCGGGGCCGCCGGAAATCCGCTGCGCCCCTCCCGCCGTCAGCATCGGGGACACGGTCAGGCACAGCTCGTCGAGGACACCGTCGGCGACGAACTGCCCGAGCAGCCGGGGCCCGCCCTCGGTGAGCAGCCGGGTGTGGCCGAGACCGGCGAGGAGGCGGACCGCGCGGGCCGGGTCGACACCGGCGCCGTCGCCCGCGACCAGCACCCGGGCGCCCGCCCGCTCGGCCGCGGCGACCCGGTCCGGCGCGGCGGCCGCGCCGGTGAGGACCAGGGTCGGGACGAGGGGCGAGGTGAACAGCGGCAGCGAGAAGTCGAGGTCCAGGCTCGCGGTGACGACGGCGACCGCGGGCGCCGCGCCCTGGCCCGCCGCCGCCCGGGCCGCGGCGAAATCGGCCCGCGCGCGGGCCGGCCTGTACCCCTCCTGGCGTACCGTTTCCGCACCGACGACCACGACGTCCGCCAGGGCTCGCAGGGTGCCGAAGATCCGCATGTCGGCAGCGCTGGAGATGGGCTGCGACCGGCCGTCGTGCTGGGCGGCGCCGTCGAGCGTGGAGACCATGTTGGCCCGCAGCCAGACCTCCCGCCCCTCGGGATAGCCGTACGCCCGTGCCAGCTCCGCCAGGCTCCACTCCCCCTCGGCCGGGCCGCCGGATGCCGGGGCCGCTGTCTCTTCGGTCACAGGGAACAGGCGTCGCATGTCGTGCAGTGTGGCACGGCAACTACCATGGATGACCGTGTCGTCTTCTCCCGCCGCATCCGAGGTCAGCCCCATAGCCGACGCGGCCCCGCTGTCGCTGTGCGCCCGCTCGCCGCACGTCCCCGCGGACCGGATGGTCGCCGAGATGGTGCCGCCGCCGCGCTTCGACTCGGTGCGCTTCGCCACGTACATACCGGACCCGAACCAGCCGAGCCAGACCGAGGCCGTGCGCGTCCTCGAAGGCTTCGCGGCCGGCCTCGGCGGCGCGCACGCGGCGGGCGGCGGCAGGCGCGGCCTCTTCGGCTTCGGGAAGGCGAAGGCGAAGGCGAAGGCGAAGGCGCCGAGGACGCCGGCCGGACCCCGCGGGGTCTACCTCGACGGCGGCTACGGCGTCGGCAAGACCCACCTGCTCGCCTCGCTCTGGCACGCCACACCGGCCGAGCCCGCGCTGAAGGCGTTCGGCACCTTCGTCGAGCTGACCAACCTGGTCGGAGCGCTCGGCTTCCAGCAGACCGTGCAGACCCTCTCCGGTCACCGCCTGCTGTGCATCGACGAGTTCGAGCTGGACGACCCCGGCGACACGGTCCTGGTGTCGACACTGCTGGGCCGCCTGGTGGACGCGGGGGTCGCCCTCGCCGCCACCTCCAACACGCTGCCGGGCAAGCTCGGCGAGGGCCGGTTCGCGGCGGCGGACTTCCTGCGCGAGATCCAGGGCCTGTCCGCCCACTTCCGCGCCCTGCGCATCGACGGCGAGGACTACCGCCACCGGGGCCTGCCCGAGGCGCCGGCGCCGTTCTCCGAGGAACTGGTGACCAAGGCGGCGTACGCCACCGCGGGCGCCTCCCTCGACGACTTCCCGCACCTCCTGGACCACCTGGCCAAGGTGCACCCGAGCCGGTACGGCGCGCTGACCGACGGCCTGACGGCGGTCTGCCTGACCGACGTGCGGCCGGTGCCGGACCAGTCGACCGCGCTGCGCCTGGTGGTGCTCGCGGACCGGCTCTACGACCGCGAGGTCCCGGTCCTGGCCTCCGGGCTGCCGTTCGACCGGCTGTTCAGCGAGGAGATGCTGAACGGCGGCTACCGGAAGAAGTACTTCCGCGCGATCTCCCGGCTCACCGCCCTGGCCCGGGACGGCAAGGGGCTCGTCGCCGCCGAGTAGGCGCCGCCGCCGGCCACGACGGCGCGCCGAGGAACTCGATCGAGCCACCCCACCGGCATTTTTTACGCTCTCTTCGGTTCGCAACACCCAGTTAACCCTGCAAAGGACTTTGCAGGGTTAACGTGTTTCTTGACCAACCATTGACCCGTGCTTGGTGCGCACAAGAGGCGTGAACTGTCGCGAGGGGGGCTCATGTTCCGTGGTACGACGGCCAGGACCGTGTTCTCGCTCCTGGCCGCCGCCCTGCTCGCCGTCCAGTTCTTCGCACCTGTGGCACCATTCGCATCCGCGCACACAATCCGTCATGCAGAGGCCAAAGCCGCGCCCGGTCCCCGGACTTTCGCGGCCCTCGTGCGCGACGACCCGCGCGTCCCGCGCGGCCCCGGCCGCCGCGGCGAGCTGCCCGGCCCGCCCCGCACGGCCGACCGCCGGCACACCTCCACCGCGGGCCGGGCCGACGACCGTCCGCCCGCCGCGCGGCACACCGAGGCGATACCGACCCAGGCCGCCCCGGCGGTCCGGCGGGACCGCACGCCGAGAACGTCCAGAACCCCCTCGCCGGCCGCGCTCCAGATCTTTTGCTGCTGAGCGGCGGGTTCGCCCGCTCACCCCCCACAAACGTCGTGCAAGCCCGACGCGCCCCCACGGCGCGCCAGGAGGAGTCGATCCGTCATGCAGCCCCTCATCGACAACGCCCGTGCCTTCGGACAACGCCCTGAGGAGTTCGCCGAACTCGCCGCGGGCCAGTCCCCGCAGGTCCTCTTCATCGCCTGCTCCGACTCCCGTGTCGTCCCGGCCCTGATCACCGGCGCCCGCCCGGGCGAGCTCTTCGAGCTGCGCACCGCGGGCAACATCGTCCCCCCGTACGCCTCGGCCCACCCCACCGGCGAGGCGGCCACCATCGAGTACGCCGTGGAGGTGCTCGGCGTCCGCGACATCGTCGTCTGCGGGCACTCGCACTGCGGCGCCGTCGGCGCGCTGGTGCGCGGCGACGACCTGACCGCCGTACCCGCCGTACGGGACTGGCTGGCCCGCGCCGAGCCACGCCCGGCCGGCACCCCCAAGGACCCGGCCGTCGCCGAGGGCGTGCAGAACCACGTGCTCGCCCAGTTGCTGCGGCTGCGCTCCTACCCGTGCATCGACAGGAAGCTGTCGCGGGGCGAACTGACCCTGCGCGGCTGGTACTACGAGGTCCACACCGGTGCCGTGCGCGAACACCGCGCCGAGACCGACGCGTTCGAGACCCTGTGAGCGTCGCGATGTCCAAGTTTCCTTATCTGAGGCAGGACTTCACCGCCTCCCTCGTCGTCTTCCTGGTCGCGCTCCCGCTGTGCGTGGGCGTGGCCGTCGCCTCCGGTGTCCCGGCCGAACTCGGCCTGGTCACCGGCATCGTGGGCGGTCTGGTCACCGGGGCGCTGCGCGGCAGCAGCCTCCAGGTGTCGGGGCCCGCCGCCGGTCTGACCGTGCTCGTCTTCGAGGCGGTCCAGGAGTTCGGGCTGCCGGTGCTCGGCGTGATCGTGCTGATCACCGGCGTGCTCCAGATCGTCATGGGCGTGCTGCGGCTGGGCCGCTGGTTCCGGGCCATCTCGGTCTCGGTGGTCGAGGGCATGCTGGCCGGGATCGGGCTGGTGCTGATCGCCGGCCAGCTCTATCCGGCGCTCGCCGCGAAGGCCCCCGATTCGGGGCCGGGCAAGATAGCGGGGCTGCCGCGGGCGTTCACGGACGCGCTCGGGGACGGGGAGGCGCTGGCCTCGCTCGCGCTCGGCGCGGGCACCGTCGCCGTCCTGGTCCTGTGGAAGCACCTCCCGGCGAAGGTACGGACGGTTCCCGGCCCGCTGGCCGCCGTCGGCCTCGCCACCCTGGCCGCGCTCCTGCTGGGTCTCCCGGTCGCCACCGTCGAGGTGCACGGGCTGCTCGGCTCCGTCCAGCCGCCGACGGCGGGCGCCTTCGGCGAGCTGGCGGACCTCGGGGTGATCGGCACGATCGTGGCGTTCACGCTGATCGCGTCCGCCGAGTCGCTGTTCAGCGCGGCGGCCGTGGACCGGCTGCACCACGGTCCGCGCACCCGGTACAACCAGGAGCTGATCGCCCAGGGCGCGGGCAACGCCCTGTGCGGAGTGCTCGGCGCGCTGCCGATGACCGCGGTGATCGTGCGCAGCGCGGCCAACGTGCAGGCGGGCGCCCGGACGAAGGCGTCGCGGGTGCTGCACGGCCTCTGGCTGCTGCTGTTCGCGGCGCTGCTGCCCGGCGCCCTCGCCCTCCTGCCGATCCCGGCGCTCGCCGGTGTCCTGGTGTACTCGGGCGCCAAGCTGATACCCGTACGGGCCCTGGTCGTGCTCTGGCGCGAGCACCGCGGCGAGGCGCTGGTCCTGGTCGTCACCGCGGTGTCGATCGTGGCGGTCAGCATGTTCGAGGGCGTGCTGATCGGGATCGCCCTGTCGATCGTCAAGACCGCGTGGGAGGCCTCGCACATCAGGCTGGAGGTGGTCGACAAGGGCGCGGGCCCGGTCGACGCCCACCTCTCGGGCAACGCGACGTTCCTGCGGCTGCCCAGGATCCTCGACAGTCTGGAGGCGCTGCCCCAGGACCGCCCGGTCCGGCTGGACCTGTCCGGGCTGCACCACCTCGACCACGCCTGCCGCACCGCGCTGGAGAGCTGGGCCGAGCGGCACAGCGACGCCGGCACCGAGCCGGTGCGGGTCACGGCCGGATCGGCCGGGACCACCAGGAACCCGGCCGTCTGAACCGGCGGCCGCTCCCGGGCCGGGACGCCGACGCCCCTCGGCATCCCGGCCCGGACCTGCTTCCCGGTGGCCGTGGCCTCCGGGCACCCGCCGGGCATATCGTTGCAGCATCAGACATACCGGACCTCTCTGGCTGGAGGTCGTCATGGTTCAGGAGCTGCTGGTCGCGGTGGTGGCGGCGCTGTGCGCCGGCGCGCTGTACGTGGCCGCGGGGGCGCGGGTCGTCAAGCAGTACGAACAGGGAGTCCTGTTCAGGCTCGGCCGGGTCACCGGTTCCGTACGGCAGCCCGGGTTCAATCTGGTGATCCCGTTCGCGGACCGGCTGCACAAGGTCAACATGCAGATCGTCACGCTGCCGGTCCCCGCCCAGGAGGGCATCACCCGCGACAACGTCACGGTGCGTGTGGACGCGGTCGTCTACTTCCGGGTGGTCGACGCGGTGAGCGCGCTGGTCAAGGTGGAGGACTACAAGTTCGCCGTCTCGCAGATGGCGCAGACCTCGCTGCGGTCCATCATCGGCAAGAGCGACCTGGACGACCTGCTCTCCAGCCGCGAGCAGCTCAACCAGGGGCTGGAGCTGATGATCGACAGTCCGGCCGTGGGCTGGGGCGTGCAGGTGGACCGCGTGGAGATCAAGGACGTGTCGCTGCCGGACACGATGAAGCGCTCGATGGCGCGGCAGGCCGAGGCCGACCGGGAGCGCCGGGCCCGGATCATCAACGCCGACGCCGAGTTCCAGGCCTCGAAGAAGCTCGCCGAGGCGGCCCAGCAGATGGCGAGCACGCCGTCGGCCCTGCAACTGCGGTTGCTGCAGACGATCGTGGCGGTGGCCGCCGAGAAGAACTCCACCCTGGTGCTGCCCTTCCCGGTGGAGCTGCTGCGGTTCCTGGAGCGGGCCCAGCAGCCCGCGCCGGCCGGCGGCGCCGCACCCGGCCCCGCCGGCCGTCCGGAAGTCGTTCACTCGGACGGAGCGGTGCGGGAGGACACCGCGGCGGTGCGGCAGCCGCCCGGGTGACCCGGACTCGCGCCGTCCCGAAAGAACGGACAATCCGACCTACTTTCCTAGGATGATCCGACCAGTACGCCGTCTTACCGCCCGGACCGTCGCCGGCGTCGCCCTCGGCGCCGCGCTCGCCGCCTGCGGCACCGCCCCGAGCCCGCACACCACCGCCCACACCCGCCCCGCACCGGCCCGCCCCGCACCCGCCGCGAAGCCGCCCACGCTGCCCGCGGGGCCGGGCGGCCTGGCCGCCGTCTTCTCCAACGGTCCGCGCACGGCCGGCAAGACGGTCGCGCTGACCTTCGATGCCGACATGACCGCCGACGAGGGGCCGCGCGCGGCCGCGGGCGAGCACTTCGACAACCCCGCGCTGATCGCGACCCTGCGCCGGCTGAAGGTGCCGGCCACGGTCTTCATGACCGGCCGCTGGGCCGACGAGTACCCGGACCAGGCCCGCTCCCTCGGCCACGACCCGCAGTTCGACGTCGCCAACCACTCCTACAGCCACTACGCGTTCACCGGCGACTGCTACGGCCTGCCGACCGTCTCCGCCGCGAACATGAAGTCGGACGTGCAGCGTGCCTACGCGGCCCTGCTGCGGGCCGGCGTCCCGCATCCGATGCCGTACTTCCGCTTTCCCGGCGGCTGTTACGACGACCAGGCACGGCGCGCGGTCGGCTCGCTCGGGGTCACCGCGGTGCAGTGGGACGTGGTGAGCGGCGACGCGTTCGCGACCGACGCCGACGCCGTGACCCAGCAGGTGCTGGACGGGGTGAAGCCCGGCTCCGTGGTCGTCATGCACTGCACGCGCAGCGCCGCCCCGACCACCGAGGAGGTGGTCCGCCACGTCGTTCCCGAGCTGCGGCACCGGGGCTTCCGGTTCGTGAAGGTCTCCGAGCTGATCGGGCAGACGCCAGGCCATCGCTGACCGTTCTACGCTGGAGGCATGAGCGACGAGGTGTACCCCACGCCCGCCGGGGCGCCGGCACCGCCGGAGACGGGCGGTGCGCCGTACGCCGAGTGCGTGCTGTGCCGGGAGCCGACCGAGTACCCGGAGTCGTACCGGGGCGTCACCATGTGCCCACGGTGCGCATGGCAGGAGGCGCAGCGCGGCGCCTGCTCGGGGTGAGCGGCCGGGACGGGACCCGGCCGGTCACCGGGTCGGCCGCACGGCCCCTTAGGGTGTCCGGGTGAGCGCTCCTTTCCAGGTCTCGGCGAACAGCCGGGACGAAGCACCCCAGTTCGTCCTGCCCCTCGTCGTGCGGATCGAGAAGGCCGCCCCGCCCGCCCGCACCGACGCCCTGGAGACCGCGGCCCGGGCCGTGCTGACGCTGCTCAGCGATCCGCGGGCGCTCGGCGACGGCGAATGGGCGACGGCGGTCCGGGACTGGGAGGACGCCCGGATCCGCAAGGTCGTGCGGCGGGCCCGCGGGTCCGAGTGGCGGCGGGCCGGGGAGCTGCCCGGGATCACGCTCACCGGGAAGTCCGCCGAGGTGCGGGTGTTCCCGCCGGTGCCGCTGGACGGCTGGCCCAAGGAACTGGCGAAGCTGCAGGTGTCCGGGACCGAGCTGGACGACCCGGAGCCGCCCGCCGGCGCCGACCGGACGCGGCCCGTGCTGTGGCTGAACCCTCGGCTGGAGATGTCCGCGGGCAAGGCGATGGCGCAGGCCGGGCACGGGGCCCAGCTCGCCTGGTGGGCGCTGCCGCCGGAGGAGCGCGAGGCCTGGCGCGAGGCCGGGTTCCCGCTCGCCGTGCGGACCGCCGCTCCGGCCGAGTGGCGCGGCCTGACCGACGGCGGGCTGCCGCTGGTGCGGGACGCCGGCTTCACCGAGATCGCGCCGGGCAGCTGCACCGTCGTCGCGGACCATCCCGCCCTTCGCTGACCAGCGACTTTTTGAATTCCCTGACGAACTTTGCCGTTTGTTTGAACACCGCGGCCGCCGCGCCCGTACGTCCGGTCACTGGACCTGCGACACGGGGAGGCACTCCTTGCGGCGTTTCAACGGCACGGCCATGATCCTGGCGGCCCTCGCCACCACGGCCGGCGTGCTCGCCTATCCCGTGTGGTCCTACGCCGACCGCTCAGGCACCGGGCAGGCCAACCTGGCCGCCGGCACCGTGGCCACCCAGTGGGGGCCGCTGTCCGCCTCGGACCGCGATCTGATCGTGCGGGTCCGGCTGGCCGGCCTCTGGGAGCTGCCGGCCGGGCAGCAGGCCGTCGAGCGGGCGCCCAGCGCGGAGATCAAGGAGGCCGGGGACCATCTGATCGTCGGTCACACCGACCTGGACCGGCGGGTGCGGATCGTCGCCGGGCAGCTCGGTGTCGAGCTGCCCAACGTGCCCAACGAGCAGCAGCAGGGCTGGCTGCGGGAGATGTCGGCGGCGACCGGCGCGGAGTACGAGTACACGTTCGTGAACCTGCTGCGTGCCGCGCACGGCAAGATCTTCCCTGCCATCGGCGCGGTGCGGAACAGCACCCGCAACAGCCTGGTCCGGCAGCTGGCCTCGGACGCCAACCAGACCGTGCTGGACCACATCACCGTCCTGGAGAAGACCGGGAAGGTCGACTTCGAGGCCATCGCCGACGAGATCGCCGGCTCCGCGACGGCGAGCCCGACCGGCCCTCCGGTGCCGGCACCCGGGGTGGTGGTGCCCTCCGCCCCGGCCGCGCGGGCCAGTGGCGACGTGCGGGTCTCGTCCCGGCCCTCGCCCGGCGCGCCGGGCACGGTGAACACCGCCCGCCCGGACCCGGTGGACTCGCTGGGTGTGCTCGGCGGATAGCCCGCACAGCTCCCCGGAGCGCGGACCCGAACCTCAAATGTTGCTCTGAAGCGGCAGGCAACGCGGTTCGCGGACGCGCTCCGGGGCCATACCCCGGTCAGTCGGAGGAGGGGGAGGACCATGGTCCTGGAGCGGCTGGGAACGGGCATCGGCTGGCGGCCGGAGATCGCGGACGCCGTGGAGCGCATGCCCGTCGACTGGGTCGAGGTCGTGTCCGAGAACACCTGCCCCGGCCACCTGCCCGAGTCGCTGCGGCGGCTGCGCGAGCGCGGGGTGACCGTCGTACCGCACGGTGTCTCCCTGGGCCTCGGCGGCGCGGACCGGCCGGACGCGCACCGGCTCGCGGCGCTCGCCGAGCGCGCCGAGGCGCTGGGCTCCCCCCTCGTCACCGAGCACATCGCGTTCGTCCGCGCGGGCGGCCCGCTGACGGCCACACCGCTGCTGGAGGCCGGACACCTCCTCCCGGTGCCCCGCACCCGGGACGCCCTCGACGTCCTCTGCGCGAACGTGCGGATCGCCCAGGACGCGCTGCCCGTACCGCTCGCCGTCGAGAACATCGCCGCGCTGATCGGCTGGCCGGGCGAGGAGATGACCGAGGGGCAGTTCCTGTACGACCTCGTGGACCGCACCGGGGTCCGGCTGCTGATCGACGTGGCGAACCTGCACACCAACCACGTCAACCGGGGCGAGGACCCGGCCGAGGCCCTCGCCGAACTCCCCGTCGAGGCCATCGCCTACGTCCATGTCGCGGGCGGCTTCGAGCGGGACGGCGTCTGGCACGACAGCCACGCCCACCCGGTGCCCCCGGAGGTCCTGGAGGTGCTGAGCGGCCTCGCGTCCCGGGTCACGCCGCCGGGGGTGCTGCTGGAGCGGGACGAGAACTTCCCCGAACCGGCCGAACTGGAGCGGGAGCTGGCGGCGATCCGCGGGGCCGTGGCGGCCGGGGGCGGGGACCGCGGCGGCCGCTCCGCTCCTCCGGTGCCGCCCGCCGTACCCGAGGTGTCCGACGCCACCCGGCAGCGCGTCGGTCTCGGTCAGGCCGCGGTGCTGTCCGCGCTGGTCGCGGGGACACCGGTGCCGGAGGGGTTCGACCGGGTGCGGATGGGCGTGCAGGCACGGGCGCTGGCCTCGAAGCGGGCGGACGTGGTGGCCAAGGTGGCCCCGGAGCTGCCCGAGATCCTCGGGGACTCCTACCGGCCGCGGTTCCTGGCGTACGCGCAGGAGCAGCCGATGACCGGCGGCTACCGGCGCGACGCCCTGGACTTCGCGGGACGGCTGCTGCGCGACGGCCGGGCGGGCGGCAGGGTCTCCCGGCGGCGCCTGGAGAAGTGGTGGCTGGACCGCGCGGGCGCGGCGCCCCGGCGCGGGGCTCCGCTGCGACGAGGATGAGGGCGCCGTCCGTCGGGGCGTGCGCCGCGGGGTCCGCACCCGGCGTCCGGGCCCGGACCGCGCCCCCCCTCGGCCCCGGGCCGCGCCCCACCGCCTCGGTACTATGCCAAGCCCGCACCGCGACGCCTGAGCCGTGCGGCGCAGGAGGCATCATGCACGCACGTTACCGACCCCCCGTCCGAGGCCGAGGCCTGTTCACCGGCACCGGGCTGCTCCTCACCTGTCTCGCGGCGACCCTCGCCGCCCTGGTCTTCCCGATCTGGTCGTACGCCGACCGCTCGGACCCGACCGGCTCGGTGAACGTGCTCAGTGCCCAGACGGTGCCGACCCGCTACGGCCCGCTGTCCGCCCTGGACCGGGACTTTGTCGTCAAGGTGCGGCTCGCCGGGCTCTGGGAGCTGCCGGCCGGCGAGATGGCGCAGGAGAAGGGCACCACCCAGGCCGTCCGGGCCGCCGGACAGCACCTCGTCGACGGGCACACCACCCTGGACGCGCACGTGCGCAGTGTGGCCGGCATCCTCGGCCTGCCGATCCCCAACCAGCCCAACGACCAGCAGCGCCAGTGGCTCGCCACGCTGGCCGAGGCGCAGGGGCAGGACTTCGACCGGCAGTTCGCGAACATCCTGCGGCTGGCGCACGGCCGGGTCTTCCCGGTCGTCGCCCAGGTCCGGGCGGGCACCCAGAACATCCTGGTCCGCGGTCTCGCCGACGACGCCAACACCACCGTCCTGGACCACATCAAGATGCTGGAGGCCACGGGGTACGTCGACTTCGACGCGCTGGCCCGGCAGTTGACGGCCACCCCCGCTCCGGTCTCCTCGCCGCCCGTCTTCGCGCCGGGCGACGCGATCCCGGTCGTGCCGTCCCCGCCGCCGTCCCCGCAGACCGCCTCCGCCTACCCGTTGCCGCCCGCCGCCTCCAGTCCCCCGCCGACCGGCACCCCCTGACCTGGGCGGCAAACGGAACGTCACGTACCGACAACACTCGGTCCGGGATGTGAACAGGGCATGGTGTTTCCGAAGGCCCTGGCATAGAAACACGTCATGTTCTGGGTGCTTCTCCTGCTCCTGGCCTGGGCCGTCGCCGGCACCGCCTGCACGCGGCTGTGCCTGGCCGCCGTCCGCGCGGCGGCCGCGGACACCGCCCCGGTCCGAGGCCGCGATCTGACGCTGTACGAGGCCGCGTTCCTGTCCGGCGGACCCGCGCGGGTCGCCGACCTGACCCTGGTGTCCATGGCCCGCCAGCGGCGGCTGCTGCTCGCCCACACCGGCTGGGCGACCGTGGTGGACCCCCGGGCGCGGGACGAGATCGAGCGCTCCGTGATAGGCGCCATCGGGCCCGAAGGACAGTCCCGGATAGCGCCGGTGCGGACCGCCGCGGCCGACACGGACGCGGTGCGCAGCCTCGGCGAGGGGCTGGTGCGGGCGGGCCTCGCGGTGCCGGACGCGGCGGCGCGCACCACGGTCGCCTCGGGCGTGCGCCAGGTGCGGGCCGCGGCGCTCGCCGTGACCGGCCTGGCGGTGGCCGCCCTGACACTGCCCGCCCCGGCCGGGATGCCGCGCGACCTGATCGCCGTGTGGTTCGCGCTGCCGCTCGTCCTGACCCTGAGCTGCCTGGGCATGGCCCGGGTCGAGGCGCACCCGTACGCGCGCTGGGCCTCCCCGGCCGGGCAGCGGCTGCTGGGCGGGGTGCGCCGGCGGGCCGGGCGGGCGGCCGACGACCACTCGTTCCTCGCCTCCGTCGCCGTGCGCGGCGTCCGCGCGATCGGCGAACCGGAGCTGCGTGCGGCGTTCGCACACCGGGACCAGCTCCCGCGGGAGTGAGCGGGGGCGTACAGGGGCATTGGCGCCGACACCGGCCCATGGTGCTTGCCTTCGCCGCCGACCGATCGAAATATCCCTTTATTGCTGCCGTGCAGTCGCTGCGGTGCCGTTGCTGCCGCGCCACGCAGCGACCGCACCGAAGGGATACCCCCACATGAGAGCCCCCGTCCTGTATTCGGCAGCCGGCTCCCTGCTCCTGACCACCCTGGCCGCCGCCCCGGCCGGCAGCGCCCCGCGTGTCCCGGACACGGCGGCGGCCGAACTGCGCGGCACCGCCGTGGCCGCCGCGCGAGCGCGCGCGGAGGGCATCGACTTCGGCAAGTGCGCCGCCGCGCTGGAGTACCCGAGTTCCTTCCAGTGCGGCACGCTGAGCGTCCCGCTGGACTACGCGCACCCGGAGGGCAAGCGGATCCGGCTGACCGTCAGCCGGGTGCGGGCCACCCACAAGGACCCGCACAACAGCAAGCGCAAGGTGCCGAGGCAGGGCGCGCTGGTCTACAACCCCGGCGGCCCCGGCGCCTCCGGCATGGACTTCCCGATGGTCGGCACCCTCCCCGAGTGGAAGCGCCTGGCCGCCGCGTACGACCTGGTCGGCTACGCGCCGCGGGGCGTGGACCGTTCGGCGCCGCTGTCCTGCGTGGACCCCAAGCGCTTCTACAAGGCGCCCTCCCCGTCCCCGGCGCACCCCTCGGCCGCGTACAAGAAGGCCCGGGTCGCGGACGCGAAGGCGTACGCGCGCGGCTGCCTCAAGCGGTCCGGGTCGAAGCTGCGGTACTACACCTCGCTCAACAACGCCCGGGACCTGGACGTGCTGCGCGCCGCGCTCGGCGAGAACCGGCTGACCTTCATGGGCGCCTCCTACGGCACCTACTTCGGCGCGCTGTACGCCACCCTGTTCCCCTCGCACGTGCGGCGGATGGTGCTGGACTCGGCGGTCGACCCGGACCCGGCGCAGATCTGGTACCGCGCCAACCTCGACCAGTCGGCGGCGTTCGAGGGCCGCTGGGCGGACTACCGGGAGTGGATCGCCCGGCACGACGACGCCTACGGGCTCGGCGACACGGCGGCGAAGGTGCAGGCGAGTTACGACCGGGCGAGCAAGCGGCTGGCCAAGAAGGCGGCCGGCGGCAAGGTCGGTCCGGCGCAGCTGCAGGGCGCGTTCCTGACGGCCGGGTACTACGACGACTTCTGGCCGAGCCGCGCGGAGGCGCTGTCGAAGTTCCTGAAGGGCGACGCGAAGCCGCTGGTCCGCCTGGCGGCGCCGACGCAGGCGACCGCCGCCGCCGCGGAGAACGGCAACGCGGTCTACACGGCCGTCGAGTGCAACGACGCGCCCTGGCCGACGGACTTCGCGACCTGGGACCGGGACAACACCCGGCTGGCGCGGGTGGCGCCGTTCGAGACCTGGGACAACGCCTTCATGAACCTGCCGTGCGCCTACTGGCCGGTGCCCCGGCAGAAGGCCCTGGACGTGCGCACCGGTCCCGGTGAACTGCCGCCGACGCTGATCCTCCAGGCGGAGCGGGACGCGGCCACGCCGTACGCGGGCGCGCTGGAGCTGAACCGGCGGCTGGCCGACTCGGTGCTGGTGACCGAGCGGGACGCGGGCACCCACGGCATCGGCGGCGGCCCCAACAAGTGCGTCAACGGCTACCTGGAGGCCTACCTGCTGGAGGGCCGGCTCCCGGAGCGGCGGGCGTCCTGCGCGGCGCACCCGGAGCCGAAGCCGGCCGGCCGCGCCCAGCAGCCCAGGAAGCTGCGGGAGTCCCCGAAGGGGAAGGCCGGCCGGCGCTGAGCGTCGTCAGGCGAGGCCCGCGACCAGCTCCGCGACGTCCTTGCGGCGGCCCGTGTAGAACGGGACCTCCTCGCGGACGTGCCTGCGGGCCTCGGAGGCGCGCAGGTGGCGCATGAGGTCGACGATGCGGTACAGCTCGTCGGCCTCGAAGGCCAGGATCCACTCGTAGTCGCCGAGCGAGAACGAGGCGACCGTGTTGGCGCGCACGTCCGGGTAGCCGCGGGCCATCTTGCCGTGGTCGGCGAGCATCCGGCGGCGGTCCTCGTCGGGCAGCAGGTACCAGTCGTACGAGCGCACGAACGGGTACACGCTGACGTAGTTGCGCGGCGTCTCGTCGGCGAGGAAGGCCGGGATGTGCGAGCGGTTGAACTCGGCGGGGCGGTGCAGCGCCATGTTCGACCAGACCGGCTCCAGGGCGCGGCCCAGCTTCGTGCGACGGAAGAGGTTGTACGCCTCCTGGAGCTGGTCGCTGTCCTCGGCGTGCCACCAGATCATCAGGTCGGCGTCGGCGCGCAGACCGGAGACGTCGTAGGTGCCGCGCACGGTCACGTCCTTGGCCGCGAGCTGGTCGAACAGCTCCTGGACCTCGTCCGCGTAGCCCGTGCGGTCCTCGGGCAGCACGTCCTTCAGCTTGAAGACCGACCACAGGGTGTAGCGGATGACCTCGTTGAGGTCCTTGGCCAGCTTGCCCTTGTTCGGGATCCGCTCGGCGGCGGTGGTGGGGGCGTCGTCACTCATGGTCCTCATTCTCCCGCTCCGCCGTGCAGGCTCTGCACCGGGTGGGCGGTCAGTTCCCGGACCGCCGTCAGGTCGCCGCCCAGCTGGTCGACGGCCGCGTACGCGCTCGCGACGCAGGCGGGGATGCCCACGCCGTCGTACGGGGCGCCGCAGACCGCGAGGCCGGGGACGGCGGCGACGTGCGCGCGGACCCGGGCCACGCGCGCGTGGTGGCCGACGGGGTACTGGGGCAGGCCGTCGGTCCAGCGGGTGACCCGGGCGGCGAGGGGTTCGGCGTCCAGGCCGGTGGCCTCGCGCAGATCGTGCCGGGAGACGCCGACGAGGTCGCCGTCGGCGCGCCCCAGCACCTCCGTCTCGCCGTACCGCCCGACCGAGGTGCGCAGGACGACGACGTCCGGGTCCTCCTCGGCGATCCAGCCCCACTTCTGGGAGGCGAAGGTCGCGGCCTTGATGGTCCGGCCGTCCACCGGCGGCACCAGGAAGCCGCTGCCCTCGGGGAGGGCGAGGCCGGACCGGCGGTAGGCGAGGGTGATCAGGGCCATCGAGGCGTACTCGACGGCGGCCAGTTCGGCGGCGGCCGCGGGTGCCTCGGCGCGCAGCAGACGGGCGGCGACGGGAGCCGGGACGGCGACGATCACGGCGTCCGCGTACCGCACCCGGTCACCGGCGACGATCCGCCAGCCGGTGCGCGGTCCGGCCGCCGGCGAGCCGTCGCGGCCGGGGTCGCGGTCCGGGTCCGGTGCCACCCGGCGCAGTTCGGTCACCGGGGTGCCGGTGACGATCTCGCCGCCGCGCGCCCGCACCGACGACGCCACCGCGAGCGGCAGGGTGCCGACGCCGCCCTCGATGCCGGTGAACACCGGGCCCGTCTGCCGGACCGCCGCCGCCTTGGCCTGGATGTCGCGGACGGCCTCGGTCAGCGAGTCGTGCGTCCGGGCCGCCTGGTAGAGCTGCGGGACCGCCGAGCGCATCGAGATGCGGTAGGCGTCCCCCGCGTAGACCCCGCCGAGCAGCGGCTCGACCAGCCGGTCGACGACCTCCCGGCCCAGCCGCCCGGCGACGTACTCGCCCACCGCGACGTCGTCGCCGACCTCGGTGCGGGGCAGGTCGGCGTCGCGCCCGATCCGCGCGAGCCCTTCCTCGGACAGCACGCCGGACAGCGCGGCGGCGGTGCCGGGCACGCCCATGACGTGGCCCTTGGGCATGGGACGCAGGGCGCCCCGGGTCCAGATCGACGCCGTGGCGGTGGACGGTGGCCGCAGCCGGTCGCCGAGCCCCGCCTCGCGCGCCAGGGCGACGGCCTCGGGGCGGCGGGCCAGCATCGACTCGGCGCCCAGGTCGACCCGCACGCCCGCGATCTCGCCGGGCAGCAGCTTGCCGCCGACCCGGTCGGCGGCCTCCAGCACCGTGACGCGCACACCGCGCTCCAGCAGCCGGTGGGCCGCGGCGAGCCCCGCGATCCCGGCCCCGACGACGACGACCTGCCCCGTGTGCGTTGCGCTCATGGCCCCACTCTCTCAAACCCGCACCCGCGCTCCCGGCCCGGCCCGGTGACCGGCGCGCGTCCTGACCGTGACCGCATCGGGACCCGCGCACCCCAACGTCCCGCACCGCCCCGGCGTCGAAGGAGCGTCATCGGTCACCACTCCCCGGGGGGAACCATGCGGCATCCCGTACGACCCGTCCGACCCGTACGACCCGTCCTGGCCGGCCTGCTGATGGCCGCCGCCCTGGTCCTCACCGGATGCGGCGCGGGTGGCGGCTCCGGAGGCTCCGCGAGCGACTCCGGCGACGCCAAGTCCGCCGTGGGCGGCGCCGCCGAGGCGGCGGCGGGCCCGGCCGGGGCCGCGGACGGCGGCGGCCGGGGCGCCGGGCGGGCGCCCACGCTCACGGCGAACCGCATCATCCGCACCGCCTCCCTGACCGTGCAGGTCAAGGACGTGCCCCGGGCGCTCGACGAGGCCCGCGCAACGGCCGAGAGCGCCGGCGGCTACGTCGGCGACGAGACGACCAGCCGGGACACCGGGGGCCACGAGCGCACCAGGGTGGTCCTGCGGGTGCCCACCGAGCGGTACGACGAGGTGCTCGCGCGCCTCCAGGGCGCGGGCAGGCTCCTCGACCGCACCGCCAAGGCCCAGGACGTCACCGACCAGATGGTGGACGTCGACAGCCGCGTCGCCTCGCAGCGGGCCAGCGTGGCCCGGGTCCGCGAGCTGATGGACCGGGCCGCCAAGCTGAGCGACGTGGTGACCCTGGAAGGGGAGTTGAGCAGCCGGGAGGCCGACCTGGAGGCGCTGCTCGCCCAGCAGGCCTCCCTCAAGGACCGCACCGCCATGGCCACCATCACCCTGTCGCTGACCAGGACGCCGGCGGTGCGCGCGGCGCGGGACCACACGCCCGGATTCACGGACGCGCTGGCGGGCGGCTGGCACGTCTTCGTCACCGTGCTGCGCTGGATCGCGCTGGCGCTGGGCGCCGCCCTGCCGTTCGCGGCCCTCGCGGCCCTGGTCGCCGTCCCGTGGTGGCGGATCGCCCGCCGGCGCCGCGCGCCCGGCGGGCAGACCTGAGCGGGGCCGGCGTTCCCCCGCCCCGTAGCGTGTCCGCATGGACATGAGCGGTGGACGGGAACGGCTGGTGGTGATCGGCGGGGACGCCGCGGGCATGTCCGCGGCGTCCCAGGCACGCCGGCTGCGGGGACCGGACGAACTGGAGATCACGGCGTTCGAACGCGGCCGCTTCAGCTCCTACTCGGCGTGCGGGATCCCGTACTGGGTCGGCGGTGACGTCCCGGAACGCGACGAGCTGATCGCCCGGACGCCCGAGGAGCACCGGGCCCGCGGCATCGACCTGCGCACGGGCACCGAGGTCACCCGGATCGACGTGGCCGGGAAGCGGGTGCGCGCGCGTGACCTGGCCTCCGGCGCCGAGTCCTGGACGCCGTACGACAAACTCGTCATCGGGACCGGCGCCCGCCCGATCCGGCCCGACATGCCCGGCGCGGACGCGCCCGGGGTGCACGGCGTGCAGACGCTGGACGACGGACAGGCGCTGCTGGACACGCTGGCCCGCACGCGTGGCCGCCGAGCGGTGGTGGTCGGCGCCGGCTACATCGGCGTCGAGATGGCCGAGGCGATGATCAACCGCGGTTACGAGGTGACGGTCGTCAACCGCGGCAGCGAGCCCATGTCCACGCTCGACCCGGACATGGGCCGCCTGGTGCACACGGCGATGGAGGGCCTCGGCATCACCATGGTCAACGACGCCGAGGTCACCGAGGTGCTCACCGGACCGGACGGCCATGTCCGGGCGGTGGCCACCGAGGACGGCGAGTACCCGGCGGACGTGGTGATCCTGGGCGTCGGCGTCCGCCCGGAGACGAGCCTCGCGCGGGACGCGGGCCTGCCCGTCGGCGCGCACGGCGGCCTGCTCACCGACCTGGCGATGCGGGTCCGCGGCCACCGGGACATCTGGGCGGCCGGCGACTGCGTGGAGGTCCTGAACCTGGTCTCGGGACAGGAGCAGCACGTCCCGCTGGGCACCCACGCCAACAAGCACGGCCAGGTCGTCGGCACCAACGTGGGCGGCGGCTACGCCACGTTCCCGGGAGTCGTCGGCACGGCGGTGAGCAAGGTGTGCGACCTGGAGATCGCCCGCACCGGGCTGCGCGAGAAGGACGCCCTGCGGGTGGGCCTGCGGTTCGAGACGGTCACCATCGAGTCCACGAGCCGCGCCGGGTACTACCCCGGCGCGAGCCCGATGACGGTCAAGATGCTCGCGGAACGCCGCACGGGGCGCCTGCTGGGCGTCCAGATCGTGGGGCGGGAGGGCGCGGGCAAGCGGGTCGACATCGCGGCGGTGGCGCTGACGGCGAACATGACGGTGGAACAGATGACGGCCCTGGACCTGGGCTACGCGCCGCCGTTCTCGCCGGTGTGGGACCCGGTGCTGGTGGCGGCGCGGAAGGCGGTGGCCAAGGTGAACGCCGCCCGGTAGGGGTGCGAGGTCGCGGCCGGTGTGCGGCCGCCGTGCGGGCGCGGCCGGCCGCGGCGCGCCCGCACCCGGCGGCGCACGTCAGGCCGTCCCGCTGATCCTCGGCAGCGACGTGACCCCGGCGCCTCCCGGCGCGGGCGCGGCGGCGGGCTGCTCGGCGCCGGACCGCGCGTGCGCCGCGGCCGGCCGGGTCGACCGCAGCCGGTTGCTCACCGCCTCGTCCAGCGTCACCGGCCGCTGCATCTGCGCCGCCAGCCGGCCCGCCTCCTGACCGAGCCGTGCCACGTCCTCCCACGGCAGCCGTACGACGAGGGAGATCTCCGCCTCGCCGTCCGGCATGGCCTGCATGGGAGGGAATCCCTGGGAAGCAACCCGCTCGTTCATCGCCTGGTCCTCACGTCGCCGGAAACATCACCCGAAGCTCATCGGTCGCAAGGACATACGCACCCGCGCGCGCCGACGTTCACCGGGGCACCGCGCGCTTCGGGCGCCCCCGCCCTGGGCACTAGTGAGCTGTGGTCATCCCCGTCCATGACGTCAACCCGGTGCGGCGCACGCCGTACGTGACGTACGCGCTCATCGCCGCGAACGTCCTCGTCTTCCTGTTCATGCCCGGCATAGCCGGTTCCGTGGCCGGCAGCAGCGACCTGGCACAGCTGTGCCACCTGCAGGCGTTCACGGACCACTACGCGGCGGTCCCGCGGGAACTGATCCATCATCAGATGCCGGGCCTGGTGCCGACCGGTGCCGTGGGCGTCGGCGGCCACGGTCCCGGCTGCGTCGTCGCGCCGCCCTCCTACGACAAGTCACCGGCGCTGTCGGTCTTCACGGCGATGTTCCTGCACGGAAGCTGGCTGCACCTGCTCGGCAACATGCTCTTCCTGCTGATCTTCGGCAACAACGTCGAGGACCGGATGGGCCACGTCCGGTACTTCCTCTTCTACGTCGTCTGCGGCTACGCGGCCTCCTACGGCTTCGCCCTCCTCAACGACGCCTCGGGTGACCCGCTGATCGGCGCGTCCGGCGCGATCGCCGGCGTCCTCGGCGCCTATCTGGTCCTCTATCCGAGGGCCAGGGTCTGGGTGCTCGTCCCGTTCCTGGTCTTCCTGCCGCTGCGGCTGCCGGCCTGGCTGGTGCTGGGCTTCTGGTTCGTGCTCCAGGCCGTGTACTCGTCCGGGGAGGGCGTCTCCGACGCGGGCACGGTGGCGTACGCGGCGCACATCGTCGGCTTCCTCGTGGGCATGCTGCTCGCCTGGCCGCTCAAACCGGGCACGCCTCCGCCGCCGGAGCCGCGCGGCCTGCTGTTCGGCAGGCGGGCCCGGCCCCGGCACGGCTGGTGAGCAAGGACCGCCACCGTGCCCCCTGCCCCGTCCGCGAAGATGGTGCGGCCGGGCCCGGGGGCACGTCACCGCAACGGCCGCGACGGGGCGGCCGGAACGGCTGTCCTAGTGGGCCGTGCGGTTGTGGACGTAGTCGACCAGGCGGGTCAGTGCGTCCGGGTCGGTGGACGGCATGACGCCGTGGCCGAGGTTGAAGACGTGGCCTTCCAGACCGGCGGCCGCGTCGAGCACCTCACGCGCCTTGGTCTCCACCGCGTCCTTGCCGGCGAACAGGACGGTCGGGTCGATGTTGCCCTGGAGGGCCTTGCCGGGGCCGACGCGGCGGGCGGCCTCGTCGAGCGGGACGCGCCAGTCGACGCCGACGACGTCCGCGCCGGCCTCGCCCATCAGGTTCAGCAGTTCGCCGGTGCCGACGCCGAAGTGGATGCGTGGAACGCCGTATCCGGCGACGGCGTCGAAGACCTTGGCGGAGGCGGGGAGCACCGAGCGGCGGTAGTCGGCGGGGGACAGCGCGCCGGCCCAGGAGTCGAAGAGCTGGACGGCCGAGGCGCCGGCCTCGATCTGCACCTTCAGGAACACGGCCGTGATGCCGGCGAGGCGGTCGAGCAGGTCGGCCCAGAGCTCGGGGTCGCCGAACATCATCGCCTTGGCGTTCTCGTAGGTGCGCGAGGGGCCGCCCTCGACGAGATAGCTCGCGAGGGTGAACGGGGCGCCGGCGAAGCCGATCAGCGGGGTCGGTCCGAGCTCCCGGGTGAGCATGCCGATGGCCTCGGTGACGTAGGAGACGTCCTCCGGGGTCAGGTCGCGGAGCTGGGCGAGGTCGGCGCGGGTGCGGATCGGGTGGGCGACGACCGGGCCGACGCCGGGCTTGATGTCGAGGTCGACACCGATCGCCTTGAGCGGGACGACGATGTCGCTGAAGTAGATGGCCGCGTCCACGTTGTGCCGGCGCACGGGCTGGAGCGTGATCTCGGTGACCAGCTCGGGGCGCATGCAGGACTCCAGCATGGGGATGCCCTCGCGCACCTTGCGGTACTCCGGCAGGGAGCGGCCGGCCTGCCGCATGAACCACACGGGGGTGTGCGGAACGGGTTCACGCCTGCACGCCTTGAGGAAGGCACTGTCGTACGTCGCTGTCGGCTGCTGGCCCGCGGGGCTCCCGTTCGCACTCACGACGGCAAGTCTCGCACGCCCCCGGACCCGGTGCGGACACGGCCCGGGCGGGGCCTTAGGTGGTGTCTCTCCCTGCGCGAAGGCGTCGTTCCCCTTACTCTTCCCCGCATGGCTGCGGCTCAGGGACGACTGTCGGACGGCGCTGGCGAAATGGGCGAGGGGAAAGGCACCGAGGGGGGCGAAGGACATACGGGGACGGCGGCGCCGCCGGCCTTCCGGGCCGCGGTCGACGCGCTGCGCGGCGCCCGGCTGCGGCCGCAGGTCGAGGTGGAGCCGACGCCCGCGCCGCAGCGTCTGGCCCCGTTCGCGTACGCCGTGGAGGCGGCGGTCGTCGACGGCGAGCAGGATCTCGCCGACGGCCGGCTGGTGCTGCTGCACGACCCGGCCGGGCACGACGCCTGGCGCGGTACGTTCCGGCTGGTGACGCTGGTGCGCGCGGAGCTGGAACCGGAGATGGCGGCCGATCCGCTGCTCCCGGACGTCTGCTGGTCCTGGCTCACCGGGGCCCTGCAGGCGCGCGGTCTGTCGTACGGGGAGCCGAGCGGGACCGTCACGCGGGCCAGTTCGCACTACTTCGGCGGGCTGTCGGAGCGGCCCGCCGCCTCGCAGATCGAGATCCGGGCCTCCTGGACGCCGCGGGAGGGGCGGGCCGGGGTGCCGGACACCGCGGCGCACCTCGCCTCCTGGTGCGACCTGCTGGCGCAGGTGGCGGGGCTGCCGCCGGCCGGACCCGGCGACGCCTCGGTGGTCACGCTGCCGCAGCGCCGCGACCCGCAGGCGCGCTAGGCCCCTTTCAGGGACCGTCCGCCCCGGTGTCGTCCGTTCGGGCCATCGGCGACTCACCCTTCATTGACCATCTCTTTGTCGATACGGCCACTTTCTGTCCTGTACGGCAACAGGCCGAACCGATTCGATCTTCGGATGATCGATCGCGTGTCCGAATTGCACGTATTGATGCTCACTAAATCGTGATCATTCTCTAAAGGCGGACGGGTTTGATGCCGAAGACGACTGTGACCTTGAAAGCACGGTTCGTCCCGGCTTCTTCCCCCCAAGCCGGCCCCGTCCCCCCACCCAGGAGGCCTGGTGTCCGTTCTCCTAGAGCAGCCCGCAAGCCTGGTCGCCTACCGCCCGAACAAGCCCACCGCCATGGTGGTCGTGGCCGACCCGCGCGTCCGTTCCACCGTCACCCGCCACCTGTGGGCGCTGGGGGTGCGCGACGTGATCGAGGCCTCGTCCATCGCGGAGGCTCGTCCCCGCATCGGCAACCCCCGTGACATCTGCGTCGCCGACGTCCACCTCCCGGACGGCTCCGGCCTGACCCTCCTGTCCGAGACCCGCGCCGCGGGCTGGCCCAACGGCCTGGCCCTGTCCGCGGCCGACGACATCGGCGCCGTCCGCAACGCCCTGGCCGGCGGAGTCAAGGGCTACGTCGTCACCGGCACCCGCACCAACATCGGGCTCCCCACCCGGCCCGGTGCCGCCCCCATCGGTTCCGCCGCCGCCCGTATGCACCGCCGCCCCCCGGGTGCCCCGAGCCACCCGGGCGGCTACCGCGAGCTCTCCGGCCGTGAGGTCGAGGTGCTCCGGCTGGTCGCGGAGGGCCAGTCGAACAAGGCCATCGGCGTCTCGATGGGACTGTCCGCCCTCACCGTCAAGAGCCACCTGGCCCGCATCGCCCGCAAGCTGGGCACGGGCGACCGCGCCGGGATGGTCGCCGTCGCCCTGCGCACCGGCATCATCCACTGACCCGCCGTCCACCCCGCCCTCCATCGTTCAGCGACGTGAACCGGATCGGCCGCTGGTCCGCAGCCGCGCCCCGGACGGCGTCCCCCGTTCGTGGACCTGATAATTCACCGAGCTGACTGGTTTACGACCCCCAGGCGCCCGTCGACGGAACGTTCCGTCGACGGGCGCCGTCCACACACGGATACCCTTGACATGTGACCGACGCCCAAGACACCGCAGCAGACAGTTCACTGCGCACCACCGGGGGTACTCCCCCGGACGACGCCGGGTCTTCTGCGACGGAGGCGCCGACTCCCTTGCTGGAGCCGCGTGAGGGCATTCCGCCCGTGGTCACGGACGAGGACACGCTCGCCCGCGTGATCGCCGCGTTCGCGGCCGGCTCCGGGCCGGTGGCCGTCGACGCCGAACGCGCGTCCGGCTACCGCTACGGCCAGCGCGCCTACCTGGTCCAGCTGCGCCGCGCCGGCGCCGGGACCGCGCTCATCGACCCCGTCGCCTGCCCCGACCTCTCCGGACTCGGCGAGGCGCTGTCCGGCGTCGAGTGGGTGCTGCACGCCGCCACCCAGGACCTGCCCTGCCTGCGGGAGATAGGCATGGTGCCCGGCAGCCTCTTCGACACCGAACTGGCGGGACGGCTCGCCGGGTTCCCGCGGGTCGGGCTCGGCGCGATGGTGGAGAGCGTTCTCGGCTTCGTCCTGGAGAAGGGCCACTCCGCCGTCGACTGGTCCACCCGCCCGCTGCCCGAGCCCTGGCTGCGGTACGCGGCGCTCGACGTCGAACTGCTCGTCGACCTCCGGGACGCCCTGGAGAAGGAGCTGGACCGGCAGGGGAAGCTGGAGTGGGCCCGGCAGGAGTTCGACGCGATCGCGTCCGCGCCGCCCGCCGAGCCGAGGAAGGACCCCTGGCGCCGGACGTCCGGCATGCACAAGGTGCGGCGGCGCCGGCAGCTGGGCGTGGTGCGGGAGCTGTGGCAGACGCGGGACCGCATCGCGCAGAAGCGGGACGTGTCGCCCGGCAAGGTGCTCAGCGACACGGCGATCGTGGAGGCCGCGCTGGCGCTGCCGGCCAACGCGCACGCCCTCGCGGCACTGACCGGGTTCGGGCACCGGATGGGACGGCGGCAGCTGGAGCAGTGGCAGGCCGCGGTGGACCGGGCCAAGGCCCTGCCGGACTCCGCGCTGCCGCTGCCGGGGCAGCCGGTGACGGGGCCGCCGCCGCCGCGCGCGTGGGCCGACAAGGACCCGGCGGCGGCCGCCCGGCTGTCCGCCGCGCGGGCCGCGGTGTCGGCACTCGCCGAACGGCTCACCATGCCGCAGGAGAACCTCATCACCCCGGACACCGTGCGCCGGCTCTGCTGGGAGCCGCCCAAGGCCGTCGACGCCGAGACGGTGGGGGCGGCCCTGGCGGGATACGGCGCCCGGCCCTGGCAGGTGGAGCAGGTCACGCCGGCGCTGGTCACGGCGCTGACCGCGTAGCAGGTCCGCGGGCGGCGGGGCGTCGAGATCCCGCCAAGGTTGCGGGACGGCGCACGGAGGAACGGGAAGCCGGGCGGCCGCCGGCGCGGGCCGTCCCCGGCCCGGTCGGCGCCGCCGCCCCGCGGGCGGCGGGGCCGGTCTCCGGTCCGCGCGGAGCACGGTCGGCGTGTGACCTTCGCCGCTCCGCCCGTCAGGGGTGGGCAGCCACGTTACTCATAAGTAGCATGGGGCCTGAGCGCGCGCTCAGCGCATGCAGCAGTGCCATCCCGCACCCTGGAGGAGAGCCAATCGTGCCTCGTACCGTCAGGGATGTCGTCTTCGTCGACGGCGTCCGTACCCCGTTCGGCAAGGCGGGCCCGAAGGGCATCTACCACGAGACCCGCGCCGACGACCTCGTCGTGAAGGCGATCCGGGAGCTGCTGCGCCGCAACCCCGGGCTGGACACCAAGAAGATCGACGAGGTCGCCATCGCCGCGACCACCCAGATCGGTGACCAGGGCCTGACCATCGGCCGTACCGCGGGCATCCTCGCCGGCCTGCCGACCTCCGTGCCCGGCTACTCGATCGACCGCATGTGCGCGGGCGCCCTGACCGCCGTCACCACGGTCGCCGGTTCCGTCGCCTTCGGCGCGTACGACGTCGCCATCGCCGGCGGCGTCGAGCACATGGGCCGCCACCCGATGGGCGAGGGCGTCGACCCGAACCCGCGCTTCGTCAGCGAGAAGCTGGTCGACGAGTCGGCGCTGTTCATGGGCATGACCGCCGAGAACCTGCACGACCGCTACCCGCAGATCACCAAGGAGCGCACCGACGAGTACGCGGTCCGCTCCCAGGAGAAGGCCGCCAAGGCGTACGCCGACGGCAAGATCCAGGCCGACCTGGTGCCGATCTCGGTGCGCCGGACCAGCCCCGAGGGCGGCGAGACCGGCTGGGGGCTGGTCACCGCCGACGAGCCGATGCGGCCGGGGACCACGCTGGAGAACCTGGCCGGTCTCAAGACGCCGTTCCGCGTGCACGGCCGGGTCACCGCGGGCAACGCGGCCGGTCTCAACGACGGCGCCACCGCCTCGCTGATCGCGAGCGAGGACTTCGCCCGCGAGAACGGCCTGCCGGTCAAGATGCGGCTCGTGGCCTACTCGTTCGCCGGTGTGGAGCCCGAGGTCATGGGCTACGGCCCGATCCCGGCCACCGAGAAGGCGCTCGCCCAGGCCGGGCTGAGCATCTCCGACATCGGTCTGTTCGAGATCAACGAGGCCTTCGCCGTGCAGGTGCTGGCCTTCCTGGAGCACTACGGCATCGCCGACGACGACGAGCGCGTCAACCAGTACGGCGGCGCCATCGCCTTCGGTCACCCGCTGGCCTCCTCCGGCGTGCGTCTGATGACGCAGCTGGCCCGCCAGTTCGAGGAGCAGCCGCACGTCCGCTACGGCCTGACCACCATGTGCGTCGGCTTCGGCATGGGCGCGACGGTCATCTGGGAGAACCCGCACTTCGAGGGGGACAAGTGAGCACCACCGCCGAGCTTCTGAAGCAGGCCTCCGCCCTGTTCCCCGACGAGGTCGTCACGTCGGCGCACGTACGCCACTTCGACCTGCCGTCCGGGGCCGGCCGCTTCGCGCTGATCACCCTGGACAACGGCCTGGACCACACCAAGCCGACCACCTTCGGCCCGGCGTCGCTGGCGAACCTCGACGCCGCCGTCGACCAGGTGGAGAAGGAGGCCGCCGACGGCGCGATCGTCGGTGTCGGCATCACCGGCAAGCCGTTCATCTTCGCGGTCGGCGCCGACCTCAAGGGCGTCGAGCTGCTGAAGGACCACAAGGACGCGCTCGCCATCGGCAAGGGCGGTCACGAGGTCTTCAAGCGCCTCGCGGGCCTGGCCGTGCCGACCTTCGCCTACTACAACGGTGCCGCCATGGGCGGTGGCGTCGAGGTCGGTCTGCACTGCACGTACCGGACCGTCTCGAAGGCCATCCCGGCGTTCTCGCTGCCCGAGGTCTTCCTCGGCCTGGTCCCGGGCTGGGGCGGCTGCGCGCTGCTGCCGAACCTGATCGGCGCCGACAAGGCCGTCTCGGTCATCATCGAGAACAGCCTGAACCAGAACAAGCAGCTCAAGGGCCAGCAGGTCTTCGACCTCGGCATCGCCGACGCCCTGTTCGAGGGCGCCGACTTCCTGGAGCAGTCGCTGATCTGGACCGCCCAGGTACTCAAGGGCGACATCGAGGTCGAGCGTCCGGTGATCGACCGCGGCGAGGCCTGGGACCAGGCCGTCGCCAAGGGCCGTTTCATCGCGGACTCCAAGGTGCACGGCGCCGCCCCGGCCGCCTACCGCGCCCTGGACATCATCGCGGCCGCCAAGAACGGCGACCTCCAGCAGGGCTACGACGCCGAGGACAAGGCGCTCGCCGACCTGATCATGGGCGGTGAACTGCGCGCCGGCATCTACGCGTTCAACCTGGTGCAGAAGCGCGGCAAGCGTCCGGCGGGCGCGCCGGACAAGAACCTGGCACGTCCGGTCACCAAGGTCGGTGTCGTCGGCGCCGGTCTGATGGCCTCCCAGCTCGCGCTGCTCTTCCTGCGCCGTCTGGAGGTGCCGGTCGTGCTGACCGACATCGACCAGGAGCGCGTCGACAAGGGTGTGGGCTACGTCCACGCCGAGATCGACAAGCTGCTCGGCAAGGGCCGGATCAACCAGGACAAGGCCAACCGTCTCAAGGCCCTGGTCACCGGCGTGCTGGACAAGGCCGAGGGCTTCTCCGACGCCGACTTCATCATCGAAGCGGTCTTCGAGGAGATCGGCGTCAAGCAGCAGGTGTTCGCGGAGGTCGAGGCGGTCGCCCCGGCGCACGCGATCCTCGCCACCAACACCTCCTCGCTGTCGGTGACCGAGATGGCGTCCAAGCTCAAGAACCCCGAGCGGGTCGTGGGCTTCCACTTCTTCAACCCGGTCGCGATCCTCCCCCTTCTGGAGATCGTGCGCGGCGAGCAGACCGACGACGCCTCCCTGGCGACCGCGTTCGGCGTCGCCAAGAAGCTGAAGAAGACCGCGGTGCTGGTGAAGGACGCCCCGGCGTTCGTCGTCAACCGCATCCTCACCCGCTTCATGGGCGAGATCCAGAACGTGATCGACGAGGGCACCCCGGTCGAGGTCGCGGAGAAGGCCGTCGAGCCGCTCGGCCTGCCGATGTCCCCGCTGGTGCTCCTGGAGCTGGTCGGCCCCGCGATCGGCCTGCACGTCTCGGAGACCCTCAACCGGGCCTTCCCGGACCGCTTCACGGTCTCCCCGAACCTCGCCGCCGTCGTCAAGGCGGGCAAGCGCGGCTTCTACGTGTACGACAGCGGGAAGCCGGAGCTGGACCCCGAGGTCGCCGCGCTGCTCCGGCAGGGCGACGTGGTCCTGACCGAGGAGCAGGTCCGTGACCGCGTCCTGGACGCCGTCGCCCAGGAGATCGGGCTGATGCTCGACGAGGGTGTCGTCGCCGAGGCGCAGGACATCGACCTCTGCCTGATCACGGGTGCCGGCTGGCCCTTCCACCTGGGCGGCCTCACGCCGTACCTGGACCGCGAGGGTGTCTCCGAGCGCGTGAACGGCAAGAAGTTCCTGGCGCCCGGCGTGGCGTCGGTCCCGGCGTAACGGCCGAGGGCGAAGGGGGCCTCCGCGATCCGCGGAGGCCCCCTTCGGTGTGTCCGGGCGGCGGGGTGCGGGCGCGCTGAGCAGAGGACGCGGACCGTGGTCGCGGTGCCTCTCAGAGCGGCCAGCCGGGCAGGTGCCCCGCGTGGAAGAGCCGGTTGCGGGGCGAACCCGCCTCGAACTGGCCGGCGATGGGGAAGTAGCTGGGCAGGAAGGCGGCGAGCGTGGCGTCCTGCTCGTCCTCGGAGACGTCCCCGTCGTGGAAGTCGTTGAGGCAGAAGACGTCGTTGGCGCGCTCCGCGAGGAGGTGGTTGAGCTTCTTCACCTGCTCGCTGAGTCCGACGTTGACGAACCCGCTGGAGATGCCGCCCGGCACGCTGCGGCCCGTGTAGTAGCCGTAGTAGTGGTGCAACGAGGAGGCGACGGACACGTCCGACGGGTCGCGCACCTGGTGGCGGGCGGTGGCGCTCAGCGCGTCCGGGAACTCCCGCTCCAGGTCGTACATGACGCTGCGGCGCAACGGGTGCGGGGCGTGGATGAAGGAGTTGACGAGGGTCCTGCCGAACTTCCGGGCCACCAGCGCCCGGTTGTTCTTCGCCGCCATGCGGCTGAACTCGTCGCCCTCGGCGATGGGGTTGACCGGAACGGCGTTCGACGACATGAAGTGCTTCGACTGCCCGTTGCCGAGGAAGAACAGGCCGGGCTGGACGGGGCGGGCGGCGAAGACGTCGTCGTTGAAGTACAGGAAGTGCTCGGCCAGCCCGTCGATGTGGTGCAGCCGGCTCTCGATGGCGTGCGAGTTGTACGTGGGCAGCGCCCCCTCGTCGCCGAAGATCTCGGTGTGGTCGACCACGCGGACCCTGGGGTGGTGCGGGTCCAGCCACGACGGGACCTGACGGTCCGTCACGATGTAGATGTTCCTGATCCACGGGGCGTACATGTCCAGGGACCGCAGCGAGTACCGCAGTTCGTCGCGGTTGCGGAAGCGGGCGGCGCTCGTGGCCGCGTCCTCCGTCTCGATCCCCATGGCGGCCAGCACGGCGTTCTTGCGCTCCAGCCACGCGACGTCGGCGCCGTCGACCCAGGTGTACACGGCATCCACCGGGAAGTCGACGTCGTGGTGCAGGGTTGCCGCGAAGGCCTCCAGCGTCGGGTACCGGCGGCCGCCCAGAGTCATCGGCACCCGGCGCAGCGCGGACTTGGGCACCCGCGGGCCGAGCAGGGTGCGGAACGGGGAGACGATGGTGCCGGGGTCCTCGGGGTCGTCCTGCCAGAACGCGACGGTGCAGCCGTAGGCCGCCCCGAGCCGCAGGGTCCCGGACGCTGTCACGACGCTCTGGTAGACCCGTACTCCGGAGCACTCGGTGCGCAGGTACTCGGTGGCGAGCCCGGCGAGGGTGGTGGCGACCGAGGTGTCCGCGTCGTTGAGCAGGGCCGTGTAGACGGCCTGCTTCCCGAAGTGCTGGGCGAGCGCCTTGAGCACGGCCTCCCGGTGGTCGGCGTGGACGGCGACGGTGTGCCGCACCTTCGTGGTCCGGGAGACGAAGTACGGGACGCGGGCCGCCTCCAGCGCGTCGGCCGTCATCGCGAGGTTGGCCTGGACGATGTCGAAGGGGGTCTCCGCGTCGATCAGGCGGCACACCTGGCCGCCGTCGCGCACCAGACCGCGGTGCTCCTTGAGCAGCCGTTCCTCTGCCTGCTGGAGCCGGTTGGAGTGCTGGGTGCTGCGCGGAGCGCCGGCCGCGGCCCGCGCCCGGCCGCCCGCGCCGGCGAGGAGGGCGTGCGCCGCGGACCGCTCGGCCCTCAGCACGGCGCGCCGGCCGCCGGCCCGGTCCGCCTCCAGGGTGGCGAGCAGGGTGTCCCACTGGTCGCCGGCGAAGAACCGCCGGGCCGCTTCGGCGGCGAGACGGCCCATGCCGTGGCGCGTGTCGGCGTCCTCGATCAGGCCGAGCAGCGCGGTGGCCAGGGCGTCCGTGTCCCCGGGGGTGGTGAGCAGGCCGGTCCGTCCCTCGTGCACGATCTCCCGGGGAGCGTGCGGGCTGTCGTAGGCCAGTACGGGCACCCCGGCGGCCTGGGCCTCGCGCAGCGCCAGTCCGACGGCGTCCTCGGTGGCGGTGCTCAGGGCGATGCTGGCCTTCGCCCACTCCTCGGCGAGGCCGGCCGGCGCCTCCCCCACGAACTGGACGGTTCCGTGCAGGCCGAGTTGGTCCCGGCGGCCGGTGAGCCTGCCGCCGAGCGGGCCGTCACCGAGGATCCGCAGGACCCAGGTGGGGTGGAGCGGGCTGACACGGGCCCACGCGGTCAGGGCGTCGGCGATCGCGGAGCGCTCCTCCAGCCGGGCGGCCAGGGTCACCATCCGGGTCTCCAGCGTCGAGCGCGGCCGGAACCCCTCGGTGAGGGCGGGCGGGATCACCGCGAGCGGCGGGGCACCGGCACCGAACGTCTCGGTGTACCACTCGCGGGACCGGGCGCACGCGAGAGCCACGGCGTCGCAGCGTGTGATGTGCCGCAGGAGGGGTTCGGCGGCGGCGCCGGCCCCCTCCGGAGCGCCGAGTTCGTAGTGGACGGTCAGGACGTGCGGCGGGGCGAACCGCGCCGCGTAGGCGAGCAGCGCCGGTGAGGTGGTGACCAGGACGTCGACGTCGGTGTTCTGGAGCGCGTACTCCACCTCGATGTCGGTGAGCCGGTCGAAGCGGTCGTCCCAGCGGCGCTCGACGACTTCGCTGGGCATCGCGCTCAGCGCGGGTCCGGCCGCCTCGTCGAGGGCCGAGCGGCGTACGGGCCGGTGCTGGAGCGCCTCGACGAGGAACGCGACCGGCACCCGGGGGTCGGGGGCGGTGAAGCGCCGGCGACGTGCCTTGAAGACGCTGACGACGCTGACCTCGTGGCGGTCGGCGAGCGCGCCGGCGTGACCGAGCACGGCCCGCTCCTCGCCGCCCAGGACATCGGCCTGGGTCAGCAGGAAGGCGATTCTCATGGGTTCCTCTACTCGGCCGCGGTACCGTCGCCGCAGGTGAACCGCAGGTTCCCGGCAGGCGTGTAGCGGGGTTGGATCGACATCAGGGTGCCGCGCCGCGGTGACACGAGGATCTTCCGCATCGCGAACACCCGCCCCGGTGCCTGGACGTCGTGCAGCCGTCGGCCGAGGCGGAGCGGGGCGCGGCCGTCCGCGTGGACCAGGACGTCCCAGTGCACGTGCCGGGTCCCGGACGGGACCATCTCGGCCAGTGGTACCTCCACCCGCCACACCCCGGATTCCACGGCGCGGAGCGGCCGCGTCACCCGGCGCCCGGCGGCGACGAACTCGGCCTGCCGGGCGTCCGCGTCGACTCCGAACAGGCGCAGGTCGACCTCGACGCGCGCGTGCTCGATGTGCACGGTGACCACCTCGGCTGCGGGCCGCGGCCTGGCGCAGACCACGCGCGCGTCGCCCCGGACGGTCCGGCCGAGCCGGTAGCGGTCGGCGGTGACCGGCGACGACGTCATCGGTCCTGTCGTCCCGGTCGCGGGCTTCGTCGGTTCGGCGAGCAGCAGCGGGAACCGGAGGACTTGGCGCCCGGCGGTCACGGTCAGCCGCAGCCTCCACCGCCCCGGGGTCACGGGCACTCCCCTGGTCCCGGTGCCCAGCAGGACCGCCGCGTCGACGAGGAGGCGGCCGTCGCGCCCGGCGTAGATCCGGGCGGGCACCCGGTGCCGGCGGCGGCGGCGCTGTACGACGATCTCGGCCCGGTCCGCGCCGGTGACCGAGCGGGGCAGCTCGGCGTGGAGGTTGACGGTCTGGCCGTCCAGGACGGCGGCGTAGCGCAGCCGGGCGGTGCGGGCGGCCCGCCTGGGCACGAAGAGGCGGTTCATCAGCCAGGCGCGGGGCCGGGCGAGCCGGACCGCGGCCCGGCGGCGGACGGCGGCGAGGATCCTGCCGCGTGCGCTCATCGGGCCACCGCCCCTTCCTCGACCTGCTGCCTCGCCGTGGACGGCGCGGGATCGGGGCGCTCGTACGGGCTGGCCACGGGGAAGTAGGCGTCCAGGAAGCGGGCGACCATGCGCGCCTGGGCGTCCCGGTCCTCGGGAACGACCGTGTCGTTGATGCAGAAGGTGTCGAAGTCACGCCGGGCGACCAGGCGGTTGAGCCGCTGCTCGGCGCGCTGGTCGCCGATGTCGATGTACACGTACCGCAGGTCGCCGACGGTGGCCCTGGCCGAGTGGTAGGCGTAGTAGTGGTGCAGCGACGAGACGACCGGGGTGTCGTGCGGGGAACGGAACCGCGAGTGCTGGGTGACCCAGTGCGCGCGGGCGTAGACCTGCTCGATCTCGGCGAGGACGGAGCGCCGGAGGGCGTGCGGGGTGTGCTTCATCTTCTGCGAGACGACCGTGCCGAACTGCTGGGCGATCAGTCCCCGGCTGTTCTTGCCCGCGGCGTTCACCGGAAGGTCGTCGGGGGAGATCTGCCCGGACGGGATCAGCGCCTTGGACATGAAGAACTTGGTCAGGCCATTGGGATGGAAGAACTGTTCGGGGTGGACCGGGCGCCCGAAGAACACGTCGTCGTTCAGGTAGAGGAAGTGTTCGGCGAGGTCCGGTATGTGGTGCAGCTGGCTCTCGATGGCGTGGGAGTTGAAGGTCGGCAGCGCGTGCGCGTCGGAGAAGATCTCCCGGTGGTCCACCACGCGCAGGCCGGGGTACTCGGTGTCGAGCCAGGCGGGCACCTGTCCCGCCGTCACCAGGTAGATGTTGCGCACCCAGGGCACGAACTGGTGGATGGAGCGCAGGGAGTACCGCAGTTCGTCGCGGCTGGTGTACCGGGCGTCGTTGTCGGCCTGGTCGTGCATCGGCACGGAGCCGTCGACCCAGCGGCGCGTGGTGTCCTTGCTCGCCCTCCAGACCGGGTCGGAGTCGTCGACCCAGGTGTAGACGATGTCGATCGGGTAGCGGTGGTCGCCGATCAGCGCGGCCGTGAACTCGGGCAGCGTGCGGGTCTGTCCGGTGCCGTACAGGAACGGGACGGGGCTGAACAGGCGCTGTTCGGCGAGCCGGCGTTCGCCGTCGGCCGGGGTGCTGGTGATCACGGAGTTGGGTCGGGGGGCGACGAGTTCGCCGTCCTGCTCCGTCCAGAACTCCAGTTCGCAGCCGGAGTCGTGGCCGAAGACGAGGTTTCCGGTGGGGTCGCAGACGACCCAGGCCACGTTCAGCACCCGCTGCGCGCGCAGTTTCCGCCAGGCCTGGGCGGAGGACCCGTCGCGGGACTGGCCCCCCGACGCCGCGCGGACGTATCCGGGGTCGCTGCCGCAGACCATCTGGAGGACCTCTTCGACGTCCTCGCGGAGCGCCGCGGGAATCGCCAGTACAGGAACGTTTCCTCCCGTGCCGCGCACGGCGAAGTACTCGATCTCGGCCTCTTCGAGGATCGCCACGAGGAGATGGAGGTTGCGCGCCCTCGCGGCCCACTCGGTGGCGCCGGGCACGACCATGGCCCGCACGTGCCGTCCGTCGAGACGGACCACCCGCAGGGCGGCCGCGTCGCGTCGGGCGGCACCGAGGCCCCGCCCCAGGGCGATTCCGGCCAGGGTGCCGCGCATCGCGTCGGCCGCCGCCAGACCGCGCATGACCTGCTGGCGCAGCGGACGCGGAATCCGCCGGACGATCCGCCGGCGGGCCCGTACCGGGACGAGTGATCTGTACGTGGAAACGAGCGCACTGGCCTCCGGATTACCCGGGCTCACCCAAACTCCTCAGCACCTTGAGCAAGGGCTGAGACCCCCCTCACGCCCCGTGAACGACTGCGCCCGTACGCCCGCCGTTCCGTTGGGGACGACCAGATCGAGCCACCGGATCTTCACATTCTCACCAACTTATTGTCCACACGTTTGCACAGCTGTGAGATAGGTGTCACCTACATTTCAATCCGGCGGGGGGCGCTACCGGGTCATACGGGGACCGATCGCTCCATCGCCAGGCCCGCCTCGTCCGCCTGGCGCGCCACGCGCAGCGCGCCCGCCTCGTCCACGAAGGCCAGGACCACGCGCCCGCGCGCGTCCCGGGCCAGCGCGGGACCGTGCGCGCACCGCTCCCCCGTCGGCGACCACCACACGCCGCCGCCCTCGTTCTCGGTCCCGAAGGCGGCGAGCGCGATCCCGCCGGTCCGGTCGCGGACGGCGAGGACCGTGCAGTCGTACCCGTCGAGCACGGTGCGCAGCGCCGCGATCCTGCCGACGGCCGGCGCCCCGCCCAGCGGAACGACCCGGCCGCCGGGACGGTGGGCGACGACCCCGCCGGTCGCCGCGTCCGTCCAGTGGAAGGTCACCCGGTCGTGGGCGGTCTCCAGCACGGCGGGGCTGCCCTCGGCGACGGCGACGCCCAGGTCGGGCCGGCGCTCCGTCCCGCCGTCCGGCTCGGACTGGGACCAGTGCATCGCGGCCCGCCGGCCCGGCACGAACACCTCGATCCGGCCGGTCCCGGTGGCCGTGGCCGCCGTCCCGGCGAGGACGCCCCCGCCGCGCAGGTCCCGCCAGGGCTCCCACCGCCCGTCCGGTGCCTCCCTGCGCAGGCTGACCCCGCCGCCCGCGTTGCGGACGAAGACGTGCACCCGGCCCGACGCGCTCACCGCCGCGACCGGCGCCCCGACGAGAGCCGCCCGCTCCGGGGTCCGGCCGGGATTGCCCATCGAGCGCCACTCCCCGAGGGGCCGGCCGGTCTGGTACTGCACCGCGTGCACGATCTCCACCGGGGCCGGGCCGCCCCGCTCCCGCCTGCCCACCAGGTGCACATATCCGTCGGCGCCCTGGGCGGCCGAGACGTCCGTGACGCCGGGGGCGGCGAAGAAGTCCGGCCCCGTCCACCGGGGACCACCCGGCCGGGCCTGCGTCCAGCGCAACACCCCGCCGTCGGTGCGCGCGTAGGCGCTGAGCCTGCCGTCACGGCCGCCGACGAGCCAACGGCCGTCCACGACACCGTCGCTCCGGGGGCCGTCACCGGCCGCACGGCCGGCCTCCTCCCGCGACGCGCTCCCGCGGCCGCGTGCGGCCCGCCTGGTTCCGACCCCCATCGGGTCCCCCTCTTCCTCGTCCCTCCACCGGTCCGCCGTCGGCGCCGGCCGTCTCCCCCGGCCTCCCGGGGGACACCCTCCCGATGGTCCGCGTTCACGTTTTCGTCACTCCGACCGCACAACTGTCCGGACGGGGTGTCTATAGTGCAACGTCATCCGGCAGATCACGGACCGGCTCTCCCCCCACCCGAGTCCCCACGCCACCGCATGCGCCCTCCGGGGCACGACACCTGAGGACTCGAACCAGGATGAGCCACGTATCGACGCCGCCCTCCGCCGACGGCGCCACGTCATCGCCCGGAGGCGGGCGAGGCGGCAAGCGCGCGCGCACCGGCAGGCGCCGCACCGGCCGCTGGATCCTGCTCTCGCTGGCCGTCCTGATCGTGGCCGTGGCCGGCACCGGTTACTGGCTCTACAGCGGCATCGACGGCAACATCCACGGCTTGGACATCGACCGGGCGATCGGTGACGACCGGCCGGAGAAACTGCCCACCTCGGGACAGAACATACTCATCCTCGGCTCCGACTCCCGGGCCGGCGCCAACGCGGCGCTGCACACCGGCAAGGTCTCCGGGGCCCGTTCGGACACCGCGCTGGTGATGCACATACCCGAGGGCCGCCGGCAGGCCGTCGCGGTCAGCATTCCGCGCGACACCCTGGTGACCCGCCCGGAGTGCACCAGCGCGACCGGTTCCACGGTCGCCTCCGCGCGGCGCGTGATGTTCAACTCCATCTACTCGCAGGTCGGTCCGGCCTGCGTGGTCAAGACGGTGGAGCAGATGTCCGGGGTCCGCATGGACCACTACGTCGAGGTGGACTTCGCCGGCTTCAAGGACCTGGTGGACGCGATAGGCGGGGTGACCGTCACCGTGGACCAGGACATCCACGACACCTCCAGCGGCCTCGACCTGACCAAGGGCACCCACCGCCTCGACGGCACGCGGTCCCTGGAGTTCGTCCGCACCCGGCACGGCATCGGCGACGGCAGCGACCTCGGCCGCATCGGTCTCCAGCAGCAGTTCATGATCGCCCTGCTCGGCGAGATCCAGCGGCAGGACCTGCTGGGCAGCCCGGTGAAGGCCTACAAGATCGCCGACAAGCTGACCGCGGCGCTCACCACCGACTCCGAACTCGCCTCGCTCACCAAGCTCGCGGAGTTCGGCCGCAGCCTGAAGGGCGTCAACCCGGACACCATGGAGACGATCATGCTCCCGGTGGCGTACGACAAGGCCGACCCGAACCGCGTGGTGGCCGCCCAGCCGCAGGCCTCGGCCCTGTGGAAGGCGGTCCGCACCGACACCGAGATCCCCGCGTCCGCGAAGAAGTCACCGGCCACCGGCGGAAACTGACGGCGGATCAGACCTCCCGCCAGGCCTCCAGCGCCAGCCCCTCCTCGTCCTTGCGCCGGGTGAGCAGCAACTGCCCGGTGGACGGGGACACGGAGACGGCGGTGACCCGGTCCTCCTCGTCCGTGGCCAGGGCGACCGTCGCGTCGGCGGGAAGCTGCGGGCCCGACTCGGTCCACCAGGCACCCGCCCGCTCGTCCTGCGTGGGATAGGCGGCGAAGGCCACCCGGCCGCTCGCCGAGCGCTGGGCGAGCAGGGTGCAGTCGTGCCCGTCGAGTTCGCAGCGGACCGCGGCGACCGGGCCGGGCCCGGCGGACGGCAGCAGGGTGTACGGCCCGTCGCCCGGACGCCAGGCGCAGAGGTCACCGGCCTCGTCGGTGTAGAAGAGGGTCGTGCTCGCGGGCGAGGTGGCGAGGGCGGTGAGGGTGCCGGGACGGACCGGGGTCTCGACCGTCTCCAGCAGGACGGGCGGCTTGCCCGCCTCCTCCTGGCGCCAGTGCACGATCCCGCCCGGTACCGCCGCGTAGACCTCCACCCGCCCCGACTCGCCGGTCACCGCCGCGAGCCCGTCCTCGACCCGCCGGCCCTTCAGGTCGCGCCACGGGTCCCAGCCGCCCTTCTCCTTCTGGGCGACCATGCTCACCCCGCGTCCCCGGTTGCGGACGAAGACATGGGCCCGGCCCTGCGCGTCCACCGCGACGGCCGGGGCGCCGGTGACCTCGCCCTTCTTGCCGGGATGGCCGATCGGCCGCCAGTCCAGGGCCGCCAGGTGCGGACGGTAGTGGGTGGAGTGGACCAGCCCCGACTCGCCGTTCACCGTGGGCCGCCAGGCCACCAGGTGGGCATATCCGTCGGCGCCGTGGCCCACCGCGAAGCCGGGGTGCAGCCGCTGGTCACCGCCGATCCCGCGGGGCGCGCTCCAGGGACGGGCGGGGCCGCGCTCGGCCCGGCACAGCACGGCGTCACCCGACGGCAGATAGACACTGAGCCGGCCGTCGCGGCCGCGGAGGAGCCAGTCGCCGTTCACCGCTTCACTCTAAGCGGGCGGCCGTTCGGGGCGATGGGCAGGCCCCGGGCGTGCGACGCTGGGGACATGGACGGAGAAGCGCCCCTGCTGGTGATCGTCGACGGCGCGAACGTCGTCGGGTCGCGGCCCGACGGATGGTGGCGGGACCGCAAAGGGGCCGCCGAGCGGTTGCGCGACCGGCTCGCCGAGCGGGGCCTGCCCGGCCGGCCGACCCCCGTCGAGCTGGTGCTCGTCGTCGAGGGCGCGGCCCGCGGGGTCGAGTCGGTGCCCGGGGTGCGGGTGGAGGCGGCGTCCGGCAGCGGCGACGACCGCATCGTCGAGCTGGCCGCCGAACACCCCGGCCGCCCCCGCCTGGTCGTCACCGCCGACCGCGAACTGCGCCGCCGGGTGACCGAGTTGGGCGCCGAGGTGATCGGCCCGAGCACCCTCCTGCGCTGAGCCGCGGATCCGGGTCGGAGCGCCCGGCGCCGACCGCCGCGTCCCGCCCTACCCGCCCGGCACCCGGGCGTACAGCACCGCTCCGTCCACCTCGCCGACCTGGGTGTAGCCGGCCCTGAGCAGGCGGCGCAGGGTGGGCACCCGGTCGGGGCCGTACGGCTTGCCCCGGGAGTCGTCGATGACCAGGTCCGGGGGCCGGTCGGCCAGTTCGGCGCGGAAGACCGGCCAGGTGCCCGCGACGGCGTACTTCTCGCCGACCTGCGGACCGTCCCGGCCGCCGCTGAAGTTGGTGAGGAGGCCGGCGGTGAGGTACCGGGTGGCGGGCGTGCGGTCGGCGAGCCAGTAGGTCTCGGGGTGTATCCCCCAGACCAGCACCCGGTCGCCCGGCTGGGTGCGGTGGGCGAGCGCGGCCGCGAGCCGCTGGGCGTGCGCGAGTTCGGGCCGCGGCGCCAGCAGACCCCAGGCCAGGAACAGGGCGCAGACGCAGGCCGAGGCCCGGACGGCCGCCGCGGTCCGCTCCCTGGGCAGGACCTGGAGCGCGGCCGTGGCCAGCAGCGCGAGCGGCGGGGTGAGCTGAAGGAAGTAGTGGCCGAAGAAGTGGAGGCCGACGGTGACGGCGGCCGCGGACGCGGCCAGCCACAGCCAGAGGTCCCCGGCTCCGGAACGGGTGACGCGCAGGGCGCGCGCGACGGGTGGGAGCAGGCCCGCGCAGGCCGTGGCGAGGATCGCGGTGTTGGTCAACGCGCGTGCCGTGACGTGGAGTTCGGAGCCGGTGAAGGAGGCGTAGGTGCCGGAGCCGGTGACCGTCCAGAAGGCGAAGCCGGCCGGGTCGGTGAGCAGGGCGGCGCCCAGGACGGGCAGGGTGACACCGGCGGCCAGCCGGAGCAGGCCCGCGCGCGGGCCGCCGGCGCGGTGGAACAGCCAGAGGACCGGCAGCAGGACGGCCCCGCCGGTCTGCTTGGTGAGCAGGGCGCAGGCGACGGCCGCACCGGCGGCGCCCCAGCGGCGGCGGTCGGCGCACCACATCGCGGCGGCCGTGGCGGGCAGTATGAACACCTCGAAGGTGGCGGCCTGCGCGTCCTCGGGGTTGAGCCCTACGGAGACGAGCAGGTACAGCGTGCCCGCGGTGCGCCCCGCGCGGTCGCCCCAGCGGCGCCGGGCGATCGAGGCGAGCAGGACGGCGGTGGCCAGCTGGGCGAGGACGGCGAGCACCCGGACCGGGGTGAGCGACCCGGAACCGAAGACCGCGAACGTCCCCTCGTACAGCCAGGGCAGCAGCGGCGGCTTGCGGTCCACCACCGTCTCGTAGAGCTGCCCGCCGCGCGCCAGTATGCGTGCCTGTACGGCGAGATAGCCCTCGTCGGGGTTCCACAGCGGCCGCAGGAAGGACGGCGTCCGGGTGACGCAGGCCAGGACCGCGAGCAGGGGCAGCAGCCGCGTCCAGTACCCCTTCCCTGCGACTACGGACCGTGGCGGGGCGAGGGGCGCGAGAAGCATGGGGAGCACGCTATCCGGCCCCGCAGTCCCCCTCGGACGGGACATACGGGGCCGAAGTGGCGAGAGTGCCGGTCACGGAGCGTCGGCGGGGCTCCGCTCTGCCTCGGCGAGACGGCTGTGCTTACGGCCGTAGAGGAAGTAGACGCCGAAGCCGATGACCATCCAGATGGCGAACCGCAGCCACGTCTCGGCAGGCAGGTTGAGCATCAGCCACAGCGAGGCCAGCACGGACACGACCGGCAGCGCCGGCACCCACGGGGTACGGAAGGACCGCTCCAGGTCCGGCCGGGTGTTGCGCAGGATGACCACGCTGATCGCGACGACGATGAAGGCGAAGAGCGTGCCGATGTTCACGAGTTCGGCGAGTTCGCTGAGACTGGTGAAGCCGGCGACGATCGCGATGACGACGCCCAGCAGGATCGTGGGCCGGTAGGGGGTGCGGAACTTCGGGTGGGTGTGCGAGAAGAACCTGGGCAGCAGGCCGTCCCGGCTCATCGCGAAGAACACCCGGGACTGGCCGAGCAGCAGGATCATGCAGACGGTGGTCAGGCCGACGGCGGCCCCGAAGCTGATCAGGCCCGCGAACCAGGGGTGCCCGGTGGCCTTGAAGGCGTCGGCGAGCGGGGCGTCCACGGACAGCGCGCTGTACTTCTGCATGCCGGTCACCACGATGGCCACGGCGACGTACAGGGCGGTGCAGATGATCAGGGAGCCCATGATGCCGCGCGGCACGTCCCGCTGGGGGTTGCGGGTCTCCTCGGCGGCGGTGGCGACGACGTCGAAGCCGATGAAGGCGAAGAAGACGACGGAGGCGGCGGTGAAGATGCCCATCACGCCGAAGTTGGAGGGCGCCCAGCCGATCATCAGCTGGATCAGCGGTGCCTTGAGGCTGCCGCCCGCCGGCACGGCCTCCTTGGGCGGGATGAAGGGGCTGTAGTTGCCGCTGTGGATGAAGAAGGCGCCCGCGATGATGACGACCAGGACGACGGCCACCTTGATGGCGACGACGACCGAGGTGACCCGGGCGGAGAGCTTCATGCCGACGACCAGGATCGCGGTGAGGGCGAGGACGAGCAGGGCGGCGAGGATGTCGAAGCCGAAGCCGTGCGCGCCGTCGCGGCCGCTGAGGTACGCGGGCAGCTGCCAGCCGGCGTTGTCGAGCAGCGAATGGATGTACCCCGACCAGCCGACCGCCACCACCGCCGTGCCCAGCGCCAGCTCCAGCACCAGGTCCCAGCCGATGATCCAGGCCGGGAACTCCCCGAGGGAGGCGTACGAGAAGGTGTACGCCGAACCGGCCACCGGGACGGTGGAGGCGAACTCGGCGTAGCACAGCGCGGCGAGGCCGCAGACGACGCCGGCGACGGCGAAGGAGAGCGCGACGGCGGGGCCTGCGGTGTTCTTGGCGGCCGTACCGGTCAGGACGAAGATGCCGGTGCCGATGATGACACCCACGCCGAAGACCGTGAGGTCCAGGGCCGACAGCGACTTCTTGAGAGCGTGCTCGGGTTCCTCGGTGTCCTTGATGGACTGTTCGACGTTCTTGGTCCTGAAGAACGTACTGGCCACTGCCTACCTCCCACGCTTGTCGTCCTCGACATGATCGAGAGGGCCGGGGATGCGTATGCCCGGCAAAGGCAGGTTCACGCACGAGGGCCGGTCCCGCCACCGGAGGTGAGCGGAACCGGCCCATCGGGGTGGTTCGTGTGCCGTCGGGGGCCGCGGACGGCCCGTCGCGCGGTTCCCCGCGCCCCTCGCGGGGCGCGTCGCGGTTCAGTCCCTGGCGGGCTCGACGGAGCCGACGTCGGCCGGCTGGCCGTCCAGCCTGGCCACCAGGCCGGTGACCTGACGGGCGATGTCGGGGGCCGTCAGGCCGATCTCCGCCATGACCTCCGCCCGGGACGCGTGGTCCAGGAAGCGCGGCGGGATGCCGAAGTCGCGGAGCGGGACGTCCACGCCCGCGTCGCGCAGCGCCTGGGCGATCGTCGCGCCCACGCCGCCGACACGGAGGTTGTCCTCGACCGTGACGACCACCCGGTGCCGCTCGGCCAGCGGAGCCATCGCCTCGTCCACCGGCTTGACCCAGCGCGGGTCGACGACGGTGGTGGAGATGCCCTGCTTGTCGAGGAGCGCGGCGATCTCCAGGCACATCGGGGCGAGCGCGCCGACGGAGACCAGCAGCACGTCCGGGGTGTCGGTGCCGGGCTCGCGCAGTACGTCCATGCCGCCGACCTTGCCGACCGCGGCGACCGCGGGGCCGACCGCGCCCTTGGAGAAGCGGACGACGGTGGGCGCGTCGTCGACCTCGACGGCCTCGCGGAGCTGGGCGCGGACCTGGTCGGCGTCGCGCGGGGCGGCGAGCCGCAGGCCGGGGACGACCTGGAGGATCGACATGTCCCACATGCCGTTGTGGGAGGCGCCGTCGGTGCCGGTGACGCCGGCCCGGTCCAGGACGAAGGTCACGCCGCACTTGTGCAGGGCCACGTCCATGAGCACCTGGTCGAAGGCGCGGTTGAGGAAGGTGGCGTACAGGGCGAAGACCGGGTGGAGTCCGGCGGTGGCCAGGCCCGCGGCGGAGGTGGCGCCGTGCTGCTCGGCGATGCCGACGTCGTAGATCCGCTCGGGGAAGGTGTCGGCGAACTTCTTCAGGCCGACCGGCTGGAGCATGGCCGCCGTGATGGCGACGATGTCCTCGCGCTCCTTGCCCAGCTCGACCATCTCGTCGCCGAAGACGGAGGTCCAGTCGGCGCCGGACGCCTTGATGGGCAGGCCGGTGTCGGGGTGGATGGGGCCGATGCCGTGGAAGCGGTCGGCCTCGTCCTGGAGGGCGGGCTGGTAGCCGCGGCCCTTCTCGGTGAGGCAGTGCACGATGACCGGGCCGCCGAACCGCTTGGCGCGGGCGAGCGCCGACTCCAGGGCCTCGATGTCGTGGCCGTCGATCGGGCCGACGTACTTCAGGCCCAGGTCCTCGAACATGCCCTGCGGGGCGATGAAGTCCTTCAGGCCCTTCTTGGCGCCGTGCAGGGTGTCGAAGAGCGGCTTGCCGACGACCGGGGTGCGCTCCAGGAGGTCCTTGCCACGGGCCAGGAACCGCTCGTACCCGTCCGTGGTGCGCAGGGTCGCGAGGTGGTTGGCGAGGCCGCCGATGGTCGGGGCGTAGGAGCGCTCGTTGTCGTTGACGACGATGACCAGCGGGCGGTCCTTGGCGGCGGCGATGTTGTTGAGCGCCTCCCAGGCCATGCCGCCGGTGAGGGCGCCGTCACCGATGACGGCGACGACGTGGTGGTCGTTGTCGAGCAGTTGGTTGCCCTTGGCGATGCCGTCGGCCCAGCCGAGGACCGTGGAGGCGTGGCTGTTCTCGATGACGTCGTGCTCGGACTCGGCCTGCGAGGGGTAGCCGGACAGGCCGCCCTTCTGTTTCAGCTTCGAGAAGTCGTGCCGGCCGGTGAGCAGTTTGTGCACGTAGGACTGGTGGCCGGTGTCCCACAGCACCTTGTCCTTCGGGGAGTCGAAGACGCGGTGCAGGGCGATGGTGAGCTCGACCACGCCCAGGTTGGGACCGAGGTGTCCGCCGGTCTTGGAGACCGCTTCCACCAGGAAGCTCCGGATCTCCTCTGCCAGCTGGAGCAGCTCCTCGGGGCTGAGCCGGTCCAGATCGCGCGGTCCCCTGATACGGGTCAGCAGCGGCACCCGTGCCTCCTTGCAGTAGAGCTGATCGAGCTGTTGCCGGGCCTGTCGAGTCTAATGTTCCGCCCGGACGGAACGACTCCGGCCCCAGGGTCATAGGTCACGCGTCGGCTGTACCCATGATGGCCCCCACCTATGACACGACTGTGCCCGGCACCGTGCGGTGCCGGGCACAGTCGGGAACCGCGGGGCGTCAGCCGCGCCCGGCCGCCTTCTGGCTGCGGCGGGAGACCGAGTCGATGACGACCGCGCCGAGCAGAACACCACCGGTGATCATGTACTGGATCGAGGTGTTCATGTTGAGCAGGTCGAGACCGGTCTGGATGGACTGGATGACCAGCATGCCCAGGAGGGCCGACCACACCGAACCGCGGCCGCCGAAGAGCGACGTGCCGCCGATGACGGCCGCCGCGATGGCGAGCATCAGGGTGTTGCCGCCACCGGCGTTCAGCGTGGCGCTGGCGGTCTGGCCGGCGAAGAACATACCGCCGACCGCCGCGAAGCCGCCGGAGATCGCGAACACGGTGATCCGGACCATCGGCACGCTGATACCGGCACGACGGGCGGCCTCGATGCCGCCGCCGACCGCGAAGACCTTGCGGCCGTACGTCGTGCGGCGCAGCACGAAGTCGACGACCACCAGGGAGGCCAGGA
The DNA here is from genome assembly GCF_044767465.1 of Streptomyces sp. NPDC101237. Classification (NCBI taxonomy): domain Bacteria; kingdom Bacillati; phylum Actinomycetota; class Actinomycetes; order Kitasatosporales; family Streptomycetaceae; genus Streptomyces; species Streptomyces sp. NPDC101237. The sequence continues at coordinate 84,369 of NZ_JBIWNY010000015.1, forward strand.
AGATCACCAGGGCGTTGGAGACACCGGAGGCGTTGTTGAGCACGGCCGCCGCCACGAAGGAGGCGATGGCCAGGAGCGCGACGCGGACCAGGATCTCGCTGGTGGGACGGAACGGGACGCCCGCGGCACGGCGCCGGCGCTGCTCGTTGAACTGGCCGATGGCCGACAGGACCACGCCGAGGCCGGCCAGCAGGTAGGCGCCGATGATGGCCTGGTCCATGAAGAAGGAGCTCTGGCCGAGGATGTGCACCGGTCCGCTGTCGGACGGGATGTTGATGGTGCCGCTGTCGCCGAGCAGCCACAGCATCAGGCCGTTCCAGCCGAGGAAGCCGGCCAGGGTGACCACGAACGCGGGTACGCCGATCTTGGCGAAGAACCAGCCGTGCAGGGCGCCGATGCCGACGCCGGTGATGATCGTGAGGATCAGCGCCAGCCAGCCGTTCATCCCGTGGTTGACCACGAAGACGGCGAACACGGTGGAGGCCAGACCGCTGACCGAGCCGACCGACAGGTCGATCTCACCGAGCAGCAGCACGAACACCAGGCCGATGGCGAGCATGCCGGTGGCCGAGAGGAAGTAGCTGATGTTGGAGAGGTTGTCGGCGCTGAGGAACAGGCTGTTCTTCACCTGGAAGATGGTCCAGATGATGATGAGGCCGATGACCACCGGCAGCGAGCCCAGCTCGCCGCCCTTCACCTTGCGCTTGAACTCGGTGACGTAGCCCTTGAGGCCCTCCTCGCGGACCAGCAGGCGCGGGTCGACGACCGCGACGGGCGCGGCCGTGGGGTCCTCGGCGGGCGGGGCCACCGTCGCCGTGGCCGCGGCGGCCTCGGCGGCCGCGGACTTCTCGATCTGCGGAGACTCGTCGGGCGACTCGTCGCCCTGCACGGTCTTGTTCGACGTCTCGCTCACTTTGCCGCCTCCGGGGTGCGACGCTCCGCACGACGGGTCACGGCGTTGTCCGTGGCGCCCGTGATCGCGGCGATGATCTCTTCATGGCTGGTGCTCTTCACGGGGAAGGAGCCGTTGTTCCTGCCCAGGCGCAGCACGGCGACCGTGTCCGCGACCGCCTTCACGTCAGCCATGTTGTGGCTGATCAGGATGACGGCGAGGTTGCGCTCGCGGAGCCGCTCGACCAGGTCGAGGACCTGGGCGGTCTGCTCGACACCGAGCGCGGCGGTGGGCTCGTCGAGGATGACGACCTTGGGGTCGCCGATCAGGGCGCGGGCGATGGCCACGACCTGGCGCTGACCGCCGGAGAGGCTGGCGATCGGGATGCGCACGCTCGGGATGCGGATGGAGAGCGTGCTCAGCAGCTCCCGGGCCTGCTTCTCCATCGTGACCTCGTCGATGGCGCCCCGGTGCAGGAGCTCACGGCCGAGGAAGAGGTTGCCGACCACGTCCAGGTTGTCGCACAGGGCGAGGTCCTGGTAGACCGTCGCGACGCCCAGGCCCTGGGCGTCGTTCGGCTTGTTGATGTGGACCGGCCGGCCCTCCCACTCGATGACGCCCTCATCGATGGGATGCACACCCGCGATCGTCTTGACCAGGGTCGACTTTCCGGCGCCGTTGTCGCCCACCAGGGCGACCACTTCTCCGGCGTGGACCTCCAAGTCGACATCGGTGAGTGCCTGGACCGCACCGAATCGCTTGGAGACTCCGCGCAACGCCAGCACGGGCGTAGCGGACACGTGAACCATCTCCTTCGCCGCCTGACCGGCGGGGATGCCGCGCTTGGTGATCAGGCGCGGAGGGTCGTGCGGCCACCTCGGGTTGTCTTCGGTGTCCGCACGAGATTTACAAGATGAACATGCGCGAATCCGCCGCGCTTGGCAACGGGTCCGTCCGACGCCCGCTCCGGCAGCGGGGTATGAGGCCGGAGCGGGCGTCGGAGGGGTTTCGCGAGACCGCCGGACGGACGGGGCACCTTGCGGAAGGGCCGGCGCGTCGGGCGGCCGGGGCCCGGGTGTCGTACTGCGAGCACCCGGGCGCGGGCGGCCGGAGCCGTGCGGCTCCGGAGCGCCGGACTACTGCAGGCCGGCGGTCTTGCAGGCCTTGGCGTACTCGCCGGTGCAGATGTCGGAGACGGTGTACAGACCGTCCTTGATCACCGTGTCCTTGATGTTGGCCTTGGTGACCGACACCGGGGTCAGCAGCTGCGAGGGCACCTTGTCGCCGGAGCCGCTGGTCTGCGTGCTGGTGGCGAGCGAGGCGATGTCCTTGCCCTGGAGCAGGTCCACGGCGATCGTGGCGGCGGCCTCGGCCTCCGGCTTGAACGCCTTGTAGACGGTGGAGGACTGGGTGCCGGCGACGATGCGCTGGATGCCCGCGAGCTCCGCGTCCTGACCGGTCAGCGGGATGCCGCTGATGCCGGCGCCCTTGAGGGTGTTGGCGATACCACCGGCCATGCCGTCGTTGGCGGAGTAGACACCGGCGATGTTCTTGGCGCCGAGCTGCGTGATGGCCGCCTTGACCTTCTGCGCGGCGACGGTGTCCTTCCACAGGCCGGACTGCTCGTAGGCGATGTCGACCTTGCCGTCCAGCGCCTTGTGGGCGCCTTCCTTGAACTGCGCGGCGTTCGGGTCGGCGTCGTCACCGTTGATCATGACGACCTTGGACTTCTTGGTCGCCTTGGAGCCGAGGGAGTCCAGCAGGGCCTGGCCCTGCAGCTCGCCGACCTTGACGTTGTCGAAGGAGACGAAGGCCGAGACCGGGCCCTGGGCGAGGCGGTCGTACGCGACGACCTTGATGCCCTTGGCGACAGCGGCCTGCACGGAGGACTTGATGGCCGCGGCGTCCTGGGACGAGATCACGATGACCTTGACGCCCTTGGTGATCATGCTGCTGACCTGCTGGGCCTGCTTGGCCGAGTCACCGGCGGCGTTCGCGTACTCGACCTTGCAGTCGGCACACAGCGAGCTGACCTTGGCCTCGAAGTACGGCTTGTCGAACTTCTCGTAGCGCGCGGTCACGCTGTCGGGAAGCAGCAGACCGATGGTCTTGCTACCACCGGAGGAGCTGCTGCTGCTGCTCGAGTCGCTCTTCTTGTCATCGCCGGCCTTGCCACAGGCGGCGAGCGACAGCGCCATGGAAACCGCGGCGGTGCCGATCACGACTCTACGCATCGTTGCGTTCATTGGGGGTGCCTCCCTGACAGGGCCGCAACGCTGCGGCCGAGGTGGCTGGAAGTCAACTCGGCCGTGACTGCGGCGTCAAGAAGTAAATACTTAACGAGATGGCAACGGCGCCATTCGTTCTCTAAGTGAAGGCAGGTGCAACGGCGGGCAACGAGCCGTCCAAAAGGGTTGAATCGCCCATCTCGCTGAGTGCGAGGGCGAGCGCCCCGAGCACCTCCGCGCGGCCGCCGAGGGCACCGGGAAGCACCGACAGCTGCCGTGCGGCACTGGGGATCGCGTAGCGCCCCACGGACTCCCTGATCGGCGCCAGGACCAGCTCACCGGCCTCGGCGAGGTCGCCGCCGAGGACCACCCTGCTCGGGTTCAGCAGGTTGCAGAGGTTGGCCACACCGCTGCCGATGTGCCGCCCGACGTCGGAGATCACCCGCCGGCAGCCGGCGTCGCCGTCCCTGGCCAGCCGTACGACGCCCTCCAGGGTCAGGTCGGGGCCGTGACCGGGCTGGAGCAGCGGCAGCACGTAGCGGGCCGCCGCGAAGGTCTCCAGGCAGCCGCGGTTGCCGCAGCGGCAGACCGGGCCGGACTCGTCGAGCGTGATGTGCCCGATTTCGCCCGCCGTGCCGCCGGGCCCGCGGTAGATCTTCCCGTTGATCACCAGTCCGGCGCCGACACCGCTCGCGACCTTGATGTAAGCAAGATCACGCACTCCCTTGCCGCTGCCCCAGACCAGTTCGCCCAGGGCGCCGAGGTTGGCGTCGTTGTCCACGTGCACGGGGACGCCGAGGCGGAGTCTCAGCTCCTCGGCCGGTCTCGCGCCGATCCAGCCGGGCAGGATGGCGCTGGAGCCGAGGGTGCCGGACTCGACGTCGATGGGCCCCGGGACGCCGACACCCACGCCGGCGATCTTCGAGCGGTCCACGGAGGTCGCCGCGATCAGGCGGTTGACCAGCTCTTCCGCCCGGTCGAAGCCCTGGCTCGACGACGCGTCGACGTCGAGCGGCTCGGACTCCTCGGCCAGCACCTGGTGGGCCAGGTTCCCGATCGCGACGCGCAGGTGGGTGTGGCCGAAGTCGACCCCTATGACGATGCCGGCGTCACCGCTCAGACTCACGCTGCGGGCCCTGCGGCCGCCCGCCGACGTGGGCGTGACCTCGACGGTTCCGCCGTCCTTGAGCTCGCGCACGATGTTGGAGACCGTCGCCGCGGACAGCCCGGTCGTGCGCGCGATCTCCGCCTGCGTGAGCGATCCGGCCAGCCGTACGGCCCGTACGACACGTTCCAGGTTGGCTCGGTGCAGCGACGACTGCGACCCCGGAGTCTCCATCGACCCATCCACTCCCGCCATCGGAGGCGGCCACGGTGCCGCCAACGTGACCCAAGCCACATCTCTGGAACCGGGTCACTTACAAGTTATGAACTCCAAGCTCTGCTGAACGGGTTACCGCCGTCAAGTCCTTGACAGAAATCGTTGGCGGTTCGGGGGATGCCTGCGGGACATGCGTTCGACATGTCTAGTCCACTGGTGAGCAGGCCGGGAGGGGGGCGGGCGGCCCCGGTGAGGCGGGTGCGGCCAGGTCGTCGCCGGTCACACCGCGCGGCGGAGCCGCCCCTGAGGGCGGCTCCTGTTCTTTCGGGACGCAAACGGTCCGTCTACTTCAACGCGCCCGCCGTGAGCCCCGCCACCACCTGGCGCTGGAAGACGATGTACGCGGCCAGCACCGGCAGCATCGCCATCACCAGGCCGGCGAAGAGTCCCGACCAGTCGCCCTTGTAGCCCTGGCTGACCGCCAGCTGGACCAGGCCCTGGGTGAGGACGTGCTTGTCCGGATCCGTGTTGAGGACCGTGGGGAGCATGTACTGGTTCCACTGCCCGAGGAAGTTGAAGATCCCGACGCTGATCAGGCCGGGCTTCGCCATCGGCAACATGATCTGGAAGAACGTGCGGCTGTGCGAGGCGCCGTCGACGAAGGCGGCCTCGGCCACCGAGGTGGGCAGGGTGCGGAAGAACGCCGTGAGGAAGAAGACCGTGAACGGCAGCGAGTACGCGATGTAGACCAGGATCAGGCCGTGGATCGTGTTCAGCAGACCCATGTTGTTGACGACGTAGAACAGCGGGACCAGGGCGAGCATGATCGGGAAGCTCATGCCGCCGATGAACAGGTAGTAGATGAAGCGGTTGCCGGGGAAGTCGAAACGGGCCAGGACGTAGGCCGCCATCGAGCCGAGCACCAGCGTCCCGATCAGTGAACCGCCCACCACCAGGATGGTGTTCAGGAAGTAGTCGCTCATGTTGGCCTGGGTCCAGGCCCGCGACCAGTTGTCGAAGTGGAGCGTGTCCGGCAGCGCCCAGGGCGAGCTGAAGATGGACCTGTCGTCCTTGAAGGAGGTCATCACCGCCCACACCAGCGGCATGACCACCATGATCGCCCACAGGACCAGGACGCCGTGGGAGAAGACGTTGAGGATCCCGCCCTCGCGCCGCCCCCGGGACGGCTCCGGCGCGGCGGCGGCGGTCTTCGCCACCGGCGCGTCGGGGCCGGTCGGCATCGGGGCGTCGGTCTCGGTCGTCGTCATCGCTTCAGTACTCCAGCCGCTCGCGACGGCCCAGCCGCATCACGACCGCCGCGAAGGCGAGCGTGACGACCAGCAGGGCGACGCCGATGGTGGTGGCGTAGGCGGCCTGACCGTCCCGGAACGCCTTCTGGTACACGTACAGGACCATCACGGTCGTCGAGTAGTCGGGCCCGCCCGGTCCCGTCGTCATGATCTGTACGACTGCGAACGACTCGGCGCCGAGCGCGAGGATGCCCATGTAGACCCAGCCGGACTGCACCGTGTCCCACAGCAGCGGCAGGGTCAGTCGGAAGAAGGTCGTCGCGCGGCCGGCCCCGTCGAGCAGCGCGGCCTCGTAGAGATCGGTCGGGATGGACGCCATGCCGGCCGAGAAGAGGACCACGAAGAAACCGACCGTGGACCACACCAGGACGGCCATCACGCACCACAGCGCGAGGCTCGGATCCCCGAGCCACAGCGGCTGGATACTGTCCAGACCGATTCCGCGCAGGAACGAGTTGATCGCTCCGCTGTCCGGGTTGTAGGCGAAGGCGAACAGCAGCGAGACGATCGCGATCGACAGCACCTGCGGGAAGAAATAGACGATCTTGTAGAAGGAGGAGCCCCGTACGCCGGTGACGACGGGACCGCCCCTCCTTCTGCGGCCGCCCACATTGATCATGAAGGCGAAGAACAGCGCCAGGCTGATCGTCACCAGCGGCAGCACGACCGCGAACATCAAGCTGTGCTGCAAGGACTTCCAGAAGATGTCGTCGTGGAACATCCTCTTGTAATTGTCCAGGCCGACCATCTTGAAATCGGGGCTCAGGCCGGTCCAGTCCGTGAACGAGTAGTAGATGGACTGGATGAACGGCCAGACCACGAAGAGCGCGTACAGTCCCAGGGGCAACGCCAGAAACCCCACAATGAACCGGTACTTGCCGTGCTGCATCGCCACTCCGGTGCCGTGAGGTGGGTATTACTGGTGCTTGTAGTGCTTGATCGTGGTGTCCTTGGCCGCTTCGTCGGCGTATCCCTGGATCTTCTTGATGGCCTCCGCCGGGGTCAGCCGGCCGGCCATCATCTCGCCGAGACCGGCCACGCCGATCTTCTCCTTCTGGAGCTGCACGTACCAGTCCTGGAGCCGCGGGTTGACCACGTTCGAGCCGGCCAGTTTCAGGGCGGCGACGCCGGAGGTGAGGCCCGGGGTGAGGGTGATGCCGTCGGTGCCGCCGTTGTAGGCGGTCAGGGACTTCACCTTGGACGTGAAGTTCTTGGAGGAGGCCTCGCTGAGCATGATGCGCAGCTGCTCCATGCCGCCCTCGGCGTTCGCCGCCTTGGCCGGGACGATGAACGGTTCGCCGCCTGAGGCCCAGATGGTGCCGAACGGCATCTTGTCGTTCTTGTCGATGCCGGTGGGCGCGGAGACGGCGAGGTTGAAGTCGGAGGGGATGACGTTCGCCGACTCGTTCTCCACCCAGGAGCCGTTCGGGATGAACAGGGCCTTGCCCTGCGCCCAGGCGGTCTGCGACTGGATGTGGTCCAGGCCCGGGGTGCCCTTGAGGATGTAGCCCTTCTTGTAGAGCTCGTAGTAGGCCTCGAAGCACGCCTTGACGGCGGGGTGCTTCCAGGCGTTCGGCTCCAGGTTGTCGATGGCGTTCAGGACCTCGACGCCGCCGACCTTGCCGATCATCGGGTACAGCGAGAAGGGGATGTAGTACGGGTACTTGCCGGCGTAGGTCCAGCCGGCGATGCCCTTCTTCTTGGCCTTCTCGCAGACGGCGAGCATCTGGTCCCAGGTCTGCGGGTACTCCGCGTCGAGCGAGTCCAGGGCCTTCTGCGAGTACCAGACGCCGTACACCGTGTAGGCGTAGTACATGATCCAGACGGGGTCGCCGTCGAACTGGCCCATCTCCACGATGCCGGGGCGCAGCGTGTCGCGGACCTTCTTGTTCGGGTCGTCGTACGACGGCGCGTCGAGCAGCGGCGTGAGGTCGGCCAGCTGCTTCTTGCCGACCAGCACGCCCATGTCCATCTGCTCGGCGCCGGAGTTGTCGATGAGGTCCGGCGGGGTGCCCTGGTTGAAGCGGGGCTGCAGAGTGGACTGGATCTTCTGGGTGGCCGAGAACTTGACCTTGGCCTTCGGAAAGTCCTTCTGGTAGACCTTCACCGCGTCCTCGGCGTACTCCTTGCCGAAACCGCCGTCGAAGAGGACGAATTCCATCTGGGCGGTGTCGTTGACGCCGAGCGGGTTCTTGGCCGTCTTCTTGCCGGCCTTGTCCTTGGACTGGCCGCCTCCGCCACTGCTGGCACAGGCGGAGAGAAATCCGACGGTGGGAACCGAGATCAGGCCGAGTGCGGCCGACCGCTTGATCAGATCGCGGCGGCCGACGCCTTCGGAACCATGACTGGCTGCGGATGTGGATCCCATGCTCAAGTCCTCGCCCTCTCCAGGACTCAGGCGGTGAACCGGATCCTCCCCGGCACCGCGGTCGGGTCGTGCTGGGCCGTGCAGGAAGTCACTCAGGAAGTGCCGACAGGTATAGTCCACTTCCCGCCAGCGGGGCAAGATCGAATGCAAGGTTCGCCAAGGGTCTTTTCCTAGTTGAGACCTGTCGGAAATCTGAGCGAGCCGTGTACGGCTTGCCGGAAAAAGAGCCGACATAGACCCCTGAATGCCGCAGCCAACACCCTTGACATCACGGACCACTTGACCACCTACTGGTTCCTGCGCCACGCATCTGACAACGTTGTCTCTTGTGGCAGGGAGGGTACCCGTCGTGATGCAGCGGAGAACGCAGCGAAGAACAGGACACCGATCCGGTACGGCGGTCGTGATCACGGCCGCCGTAGTCATGACTCTGGGCTCCCAGGGGGCCGCGGTCGCCCTGCCGGCCAAGGCACCGGCGGCCGCGACGCAGTTCGCGTCCTCGTTCGAGTCCGGCGATCCGTCACCTGACTGGACCGACACCGTCGACACGGACCCCGCCGGCGCTCCGCGCGCCTTGGGTGTCGACGGCGGCTACAGCACCGGCATCCCCGGCAACGTCACCGACCACGTGACAGACCTTCGGGCCAGCGGCGAGAACACCGGCGCGGGCGAGGTGAAGGAGAACCTCGTCGACGGCGAGCCGGGCACCAAGTGGCTCACCTTCGAGCGGACCGGCTGGGCGGAGTTCGACTTCGACAAGCCGATCAAGCTGGTGACGTACGCCGTCACCTCGGCGAACGACTACGCCGAACGCGATCCCGCCGACTGGACCCTGCAGGGCTCGGCGGACGGCAAGGACTGGAAGACCGTCGACACGCGTACGGGTGAGACCTTCACCGAGCGGTTCCAGACCCGGACCTACGACCTCGCGGAACCCGCCGAGTACCAGCACTTCCGGCTCGACGTCACGAAGAACAACGGCGCCCCGGACATCCTCCAGATCGCCGACGTGCAGTTCTCCACCGGCGGCAGCGGCGGCCCGGTGCCCCAGGACATGCTCTCGCTGGTCGACAAGGGCCCGAGCGGCTCGCCCACCGCGAAGGCCGGCGCCGGCTTCACCGGCACCCACGCGCTGCGGTACGCGGGCCGGCACACCGCGAGCGGGCGGGCGTACTCGTACAACAAGGTCTTCGACGTGAACGTGAAGGTCCGGCGCGACACGCGGCTCGCCTACCGGATCTTCCCCTCGATGGCCGACGGCGACCTCGACTACGACGCCACCAACGTGGCCGTGGACCTCGCCTTCACCGACGGCACCTACCTGAGCGGCCTCGGGGCGGTGGACAGCCACGGCTTCGCCCTGTCGCCGCGTGGCCAGGGCGCGGCCAAGGGCCTGTACGTCAACCAGTGGAACGACGTCTCCTCGGTGATCGGTTCGGTCGCGGCCGGCAAGACCGTGGACCGGATCCTGGTGGGCTACGACTCGCCGGCCGGACCGGCCAGGTTCCGGGGCTGGATCGACGACGTGAACATCGCGCCGGCCGCGCCCGAGAAGCCGAAGGCGCACCTGTCCGACTACGCGCTGACCACTCGCGGCACCAACTCCAGCGGCAGCTTCTCGCGCGGCAACAACTTCCCCGCCACGGCCCTGCCGCACGGCTTCAACTTCTGGACGCCGGTGACCAACGCGTCCTCGGAGAGCTGGCTGTACGAGTACGCGCGCGCCAACAACGCGGACAACCTGCCGACGATCCAGGCGTTCAGCGCCAGTCACGAGCCGAGCCCCTGGATGGGCGACCGGCAGACCTTCCAGATGATGCCGTCCGCCGCCGCCGGGACCCCGGACACCGGACGGGAGGCGCGCGAGCTGGCCTTCCGGCACGAGAACGAGACCGCGCGGCCCTACTACTACGGGGTGCGGTTCCAGAACGGACTCAAGGCCGAGATAACGCCGACCGACCACGCGGCGGCGCTGCGCTTCACCTACCCGGGCGACGACGCGAGCGTGATCTTCGACAACGTCACCGAGCAGGCCGGTCTGACCCTCGACAAGGAGCACGGGGTCGTCACCGGCTACTCGGACGTCAAGTCCGGCCTGTCGACCGGCGCCACCCGGCTGTTCGTCTACGGCGTCTTCGACAAGCCGGTGACGGGCGGTGACTCCGCCGGGGTCAAGGGCTACCTGCGCTTCGACGCGGGCTCCGACCACGCCGTCACCCTGCGCCTGGCCACCTCGCTGATCGGCGTCGACCAGGCGAAGGACAACCTGGCCCGGGAGATCCCGGACGGCACCTCCTTCGACACGGTGAAGGCACGGGCCCAGAAGGTGTGGGACCGGCTGCTCGGCAAGGTCGAGGTGGAGGGTGCCACGGCCGACCAGCTGACCACGCTGTACTCCAGCATGTACCGGCTGTACCTGTACCCCAACTCCGGCTTCGAGAAGGTCGGTTCCACGTACCAGTACGCCTCCCCGTTCTCGCCGATGACCAGCCAGGACACCCCGACGCACACCGGCGCGAAGATCGTGGACGGCAAGGTGTACGTCAACAACGGTTTCTGGGACACCTACCGCACGACCTGGCCGGCGTACTCGCTGCTGACGCCCTCTCAGGCGGGCGAGATGGTCGACGGGTTCGTCCAGCAGTACAAGGACGGCGGCTGGACCTCGCGCTGGTCCTCCCCCGGCTACGCCGACCTGATGACCGGCACCTCCTCGGACGTGGCGTTCGCGGACGCCTACGTCAAGGGCGTGCACTTCGACGCGAAGGCGGCCTACGAGGCGGCCCTGAAGAACGCCACGGTCGTGCCGCCCTCCTCCGGGGTGGGCCGCAAGGGCATGTCGACCTCCCCCTTCCTCGGCTACACCAGCGACGACACCCGCGAGGGTCTGTCCTGGGCGATGGAGGGATACGTCAACGACTACGGCATCGCCGAGATGGGCAAGGCGCTGTACGAGAAGACCGGCGAGAAGCGCTACAAGGAGGAGTCGGACTACTTCCTGAACCGCGCCCAGGACTACGTGGACCTCTTCGACTCCAAGGCCGGCTTCTTCCAGGGCAAGGACGCCCAGGGCACGTGGCGGGTGGACTCGTCCGCGTACGACCCGCGGGTGTGGGGCTACGACTACACCGAGACCAACGGCTGGGGCTACGCCTTCACGGCACCGCAGGACAGCCGGGGCCTGGCCAACCTGTACGGCGGCCGGTCCGGACTCGCGGACAAGCTGGACGAGTACTTCGCGACCCCCGAGACGGCGTCCACCGACTTCGTCGGCTCCTACGGCGGGGTCATCCACGAGATGACCGAGGCCCGGGACGTCCGGATGGGCATGTACGGCCACTCCAACCAGGTCGCCCACCACGTCATCTACATGTACGACGCGGCCGGCGAGCCCTGGAAGGCCCAGGCGTACGCCCGCGAGGCGGTCTCCCGGCTCTACCTCGGCAGCGAGATCGGCCAGGGCTACCACGGCGACGAGGACAACGGCGAGCAGTCGGCCTGGTACCTCTTCTCCGCCCTCGGCTTCTACCCGCTGGTGATGGGCAGCGGCGACTACTCGATCGGCTCCCCGCTGTTCAAGAAGGCCACCGTCCACCTGGAGAACGGCCGGGACCTGGTCGTCCGGGCGCCGCAGAACAGCGCGGCCAACGTCTACGTGCAGGGCGTGCGGGTCAACGGCCGCATCTGGACGTCGACCTCGCTGCCCCACTCGCTGGTCTCCAGGGGCGGGGTCGTCGACTTCACGATGGGGTCCAAGCCGTCGACCTGGGGCACCGGCAAGAACGCGGGCCCGGCCTCGATCACCAAGGACGACAAGGTCCCGGCCCCACGCGCGGACGTCCTGAAGGGCGACGGCTCCCTGTTCGACAACACCTCGGCCACGCAGCAGTCGGTGACCTCGGTGGACCTGCCGGTGACCGGGCCGGTGAAGGGGATCCAGTACACGCTGACCTCTCCGGCGGACCACACCCGGGCCCCGACGGGCTGGACCCTTGAGGCGTCCTCGGACGGCACCCACTGGCGCACCGTGGACCGGCGCTCCGGCGAGACCTTCGCCTGGAACCTGCAGACCAGGGCGTTCACGGTCCGCACGCCGGGGACGTACGCGCACTACCGGCTCGTCCTGGACGGCGCGCCGACGCTGGCGGAGGTGGAACTGCTGGCCTGAGCCGACGCACGCGAACGGGGGCGGACCCGGACGGGTCCGCCCCCGTTCGCGTGCCCCGTCCCTCTCAGCCGGTGGCGAGGGTGAAGACGTGCAGGTCGGCGTCGTCGGGGAGCCGGACGCTCCTGATGCGCCTGCCCGCCGGCGCCTCGACGGGTTCGGTCGCGAAGACGTAGGTGGCCACGGGGTCCTTGTCGGCGCCGGCGACGTTGCGGTACGCGGTCCGCGCCACGGTCGTGTTCCCGTACCGGACGGTGCCGCCTCCGCCGCCGACGGTCCAGTCGGTGAGGCCGAGGTCGACCGTGCCGGTGCTGCCGTCGGTGTAGGTGAGGGTGGCCGGGGCCGACCGGTCGCCGTTGGTGGCGCTGCCCAGGAAGGACAGCCTGGCGGCGGGGGTGGCGAGGTCGATGGTCTGGCCGGCGCCCGTCGCGTTGTCGGGGCGGCCCGCGGGTGCGTCGGGCCAGGTGTAGGCGAGGCCGCCGACGGCGCCCCGGGCGCCCGCGGTGAGACCGGCCGCCGCGAGGGCCTGGCGGGAGTAGCTCCAGCCGCCGCCGTCGAAGTCGCCCTCGTCGTGGTCGCCCGCGTCGTCCGACACGCCGGTGTTGTCGTAGGCGGCGAGCAGGGAGCCCGGCGCGGCGACGGTCAGGGCGACCGGCTGGACGTAGGAACGGCCGGCGGAGGTCACCGTGACCTGGACGTCGTAGTAGCCCTGCGGGGTGCCGGCGGTGGTGGCCAGCGTGATCGGTTGTGCGCCGCCGGTCACCGTGCCCTCGGCCGGGGTCGCCTCGACGCCGTCCGGGGTCCGCACCCGGAACCGCACCTCGGGACCGGTGCCGCCGGTCAGGGACAGGGCGCGGACGGCGATCCGGGTGCTGTCACCGGGGGCGAGGGTCGCGGCGGTCGGACCGACGCCGATCTGGTACGGCTGCTCGCCCCGGCGGAACGACGGCGGCGGCGAGGAGGCACCCCAGGCCCGGTTCGGGGTGGCGGCCAGGGTGTAGTCGAGGCGGCCGCCGTCCCGGACGAAGGAGCTGTCGAGCCAGGGGCGGTCGCTGGTTCGGCCGTCGACCTTCAGGGACTGGACGTAGGGGGCGCCGGCGGCCGCACCGCGGGCGTGGACGGAGATGTCGTTGCCGTCCGGGCGGTCGATCTCCACCCGCTCGAACAGCGGTGAGGCCAGCACGAGTTCGGCGCGGGAGGGCACCTGCGGGTACATGCCGAGCGCCGAGAAGACGTACCAGGCCGACATCGCGCCCAGGTCGTCGTTGCCCGGGATGCCGCCGGGACCGGTGGACCAGAGCGTGGTCATGGCCGCGCGGACGGTCTCCTGGGCCTTGTACGGGGCGCCCGCGTAGTCGTACAGGTAGGGCACGTTGATCGAGGGCTCGTTGTCCAGCTCGGCCTTGTCGCCGCCGCCGCCGGTGAGGGCCCAGCTGCCGTCGTCGTGGTGGAAGAAGGCGTCCAGCCGGGCCAGCGTCCGGTCCGTACCGCCCATCGCGGCGAACAGCCCCGCCGGGTTGTGCTGGACCATCCAGGTGTACTGGGCGGCCGTGCCCTCCACGAACCCGTTGCCGGTGTCCGGGGTGAAGCCGGTGACCCAGCTGCCGTCCGCCTTGCGGTTGGCGACGTACCCGCCGCCGGGGTCGGCGGCTACGTCGAAGTTGTTCTGCCACCACTGGGACCGGTCGGCGAAGACGGCCGCCGTGTTCTTCTCCCCCGCCGCCAGGGCGAGTTGGGAGAGGGAGAAGTCGGCCGTGGACATCTCCAGGGTCTCCGCGGCGCCGCCCCAGGCGTTGGAGACGGACGGCATGTAGTGCTTGTCCAGGTACTTGTCGAGCGAGGGGCGCTGGCCGACCGACAGCACCGGCTTGCCCGCCGCCGACAGGTCCTGCGCGGTCGGTTCGGTCGCGGCCTTCACCAGGGACCGCAGCGCGCCCTTCAGGTCGAAGTCGGTGCCGCCGAAGGCGCGGATGCCGGCGAGGGCGGTGGGCGAGGGGTCGCCGTTCATCACGTGGGTGCCGCTCGCGCCATGCAGCCAGCGGTCCCAGACACCGCCGTTCTGCCCGGCGAGCGCGTAGAGCGACTGGGCGATGTCGGAGCCGGTGCGGGGGTCCAGCAGGGTCAGGAGCTGGACCTGGTCGCGGTAGACGTCCCAGCCGGAGAAGGTGCCGTACTGAGCCCGGTGGCCGCGTCCGACGCCGTGCACCTCGCCGTCGCCGCCCCGGTAGCGGCCGTCCGCGTCGCTGATGACGTTCGGGTGCAGGAGCGCGTGGTAGAGGGCGGTGTAGAAGGTGGTGCGGTCGGCGTCCGTGCCGCCTCCGACGCGGATCGCGCCGAGGCGGTCGCGCCAGGCGCGGCGGGCCGCGTCCCGGACGGCGTCGAAGGAGCGCCGCGGCGGGTTCTCCGCCCGCAGGTTCGCCTCGGCGGCCGACCGGCTGACGTACGAGATGCCCACCTTGACGCCGACCGGGCCGGTGCCGGCCGCGAACTCGACGTAGCCGCCCGCTCCCTTGCCCGCGACCGGACGTCCGCCCGTTGTGAAGCCGCCGGTGCCGCCGGAGGCGGTCGTGGACCCCGGGCTGAGCCGGTCGTCGCGCCAGGTGCCGGCGCCGGTGAAGGCGCGGTCGAAGCGCGCGGTGAAGTACAGCGTGTAGTAGGACCGTTGGCCCTCCGGGTCGAGGTAGCCGCAGAAGTTCCCGGAGGTGACCGAGCCGGAGACGGTCCGGGTGGCCGGGTCGATGGTGACCGCCGAATCGGCCGAGCCGACCTCGGAGTTGGCGGTGCGGATCAGCAACGAGGCGGGCTTGCCGGCCGGGTAGGTGAACCGGGCCGAGCCGGTGCGGGCGGTCGCGGTGAGGTCGGCGGTGACTCCCGAGGCCAGACCGACCTCGTAGTGGCCCGGTTCGGCCCGCTCGTCGGCGTGGCTGAAGTCCGAGGCGTAGACGGCGTCCCTGGTGTCGCTCGCCGGGGACGAGGTGACGGCGCCGGCGTAGGGGAAGAAGGGGATGTCGCCGCTGCCGCCGGCGCAGCCGGTGCCGGACATGTGGGTGAGGCTGAAGCCCCGGATGCGGGTCGCGTCGTACTGGTAGCCGCCGGGCGCCGCGGTTCTGGTCGCGTCGCCCCTGGTGTTCTCCGGGCTCCAGGAGAGCATGCCGAAGGGCGCGACGGCGCCGGGGAAGGTGTCGCCGCCGTTCTTGGTGCCGATCAGCGGATCCACGTACGCGGTGGGGTCCTTGACCAGTTCGGGCTGCGGGCCGGGAGGTCCGCTCGCGCTCGCCGCGAGGGCGGGGGTGGCGCCGCCGGCCGTGAGCAGCGCGGCCAGCAGCAGGGACATGGGACGGAAACGCATGACGCGGCCCCTCCTCCTTCGGACGGGTCGCGCACCACAGGTCGCACAAGCCGCAGGGACAGTAGCGTGCGCCACGCGTAGCACGGAAGACCGCGTGCCCTCCGGCAGGCGCCGCGCCGATTCACCCGCGCGGGCTACCCGAAGTGGGTTGACATCGTTGTCGGTTGGGGCGGTAAAGTCAGGTAAAGACATCAGACAACGTTGTCGTGCTCCATGGCGTCGACACAAGCCGAACAGCACAGCACGCGAGTGGCGGTTCGCGCCACTTCCCCCGGGCAGGCACCCCACCCCCTCCCTGCCCGGCTCGCGGACCCGGTGCGCAACCGACACCGGGTCCGCCCAGAGCGGTTGCCGACGGTCCGGCGGGGCGGGGCGGTTCGCGGTGCGTCCGCCGCCTCCCCGGCCGCGGGCCGCCGTCCCGGCCTCGTCCCAGCCGCCTCACGACGGCCCAGTTCAGCGCCCCGCGGCCGTCCCGCCGTCCCAGGGCTCCCGGAACTCCTTGGCATATGCACGGCCCCGCGGACAGCCTGCTGCCGCCGGGCCGGAGCCGACACCTCCCGCCGGGCACCCGACCGAACACCCGCTTGGACATACGGGAGGACCCATGAAGAAGCGCGCCATCGCGGCCGTCGTCGCCGGCCTGGCTGCCGCGGCCCTCGGGCTCACGCCGGGCACGGCCAGTGCCGCGGACAACGACGTGCTCAGCGCCAGCACCACCGGCGCCTCCGCCTCGCTCACCGTCGACTGGACGGGCTCGGAATCGTTCACCCTGCGCAACGTGAAGCTCAGCGACACCTCCTGTGACGCGCACCCGGTGTTCTTCCACGTCTCCGTGCCGGGCTTCCAGTTCCCGAACCACTTCAACAGCGCCGGCTGCGGCACCACGACCACCTGGGGCAGCATGCCGGGCAGCCTGACCGGCGGCATCCACAGCCTCTGGCTGACGGTCTGCCGGGACACCACCTTCGACAACTGCAGCACGTCGGCCACCTCGATCAACCCCTACGACTGATCCCCCGCGCGGGTGCCGGAGCCCATCGCGGCGCCGGCGCCCGCACGTTCACGACCGCCCCCGGGCGCGCGGCAGGACCGCGCGCCCGGCGGGCGCGTCCGCGTGTCCGGACGCCGGGCCCTCCCGGCGGGCCGTGGCGGGCGGCGCGCGGCGGAGAGGTGGGGCGGTGGGGCGGTGGAGGGTGAACTCCGTGCGGCCCGGGACGCTGTGCGCCTCGGCACGGCCGGCCGTGGGCGGTGGCGATCGCCGCGACGCCGGCGAGACCGAGACCCGCACCGCCGCCCAGGGACCCGGTGCGGGTGCGGGAGGGGTCGGCCCGGGTGCAGGGTTCGAAGACGGCCGGCAGGAACTCCGGCGGGACACCGAATCCGTCGTCGCGGACGCGGACCACGCGGCCCGCGGCGGTGGCACCGACCCCGGCGGTCACCGTCGCCCCCGGGGGGTGTGCGTCCGCTCGTCGGCGAGCGGGTCGGCCACCGCCCGGCGCGGCCGGCCCGGTCGCCCAGGACCAGCACCGGTGCGTCCGGGGCGAGTTCGAGCCGCCAGAGGTGCCCGGCGCCCGTGGCTCGCGCGCGGGAACGGCGAAGGGCCGCGCCCCCGGTGACCGGGAACGCGGCCCTCACAGGCGCCTGCGGACTACTTGCGGATCAGGCTGCGCAGCACGAACTGCATGATGCCGCCGTTGCGGTAGTAGTCGGCCTCACCGGGGGTGTCGATGCGGACGACCGCGTCGAACTCGACGCCCGTGTCGGTGGTGACCTTGACCGTGCGCGGGGTGGTGCCGTTGTTGAGCTCCTCGACACCGGTGAAGGAGAAGGTCTCCTCGCCGGTCAGACCGAGGGACTCGGCGGTGGCACCCTCCGGGAACTGCAGCGGGAGCACGCCCATGCCGATCAGGTTCGAGCGGTGGATGCGCTCGTAGGACTCGGCGATGACGGCCTTGACGCCGAGCAGGGCGGTGCCCTTGGCGGCCCAGTCGCGGGACGAACCGGAGCCGTACTCCTTGCCGGCCAGGACGACCAGCGGGATGCCCTGCTCGATGTAGTTGCGGGAGGCGTCGTAGATGAACGCCACCGGCGCGTCGGCCTGCGTGAAGTCGCGGGTGTAGCCGCCCTCGGTGCCCGGCGCGATCTGGTTGCGCAGGCGGATGTTGGCGAACGTGCCGCGGATCATGACCTCGTGGTTGCCACGGCGCGAGCCGTAGGAGTTGAAGTCACGACGCTCCACACCGTGCTCGGTGAGGTACGTGCCGGCCGGGGTGTCGGCCTTGATGGCACCGGCCGGGGAGATGTGGTCGGTGGTGACCGAGTCGCCCAGCTTGGCCAGCACGCGGGCGCCGGCGATGTCGGTGACCGGGGCCGGCTCCATCTGCATGCCCTCGAAGTACGGGGGCTTGCGGACGTAGGTGGACTCGGCGTCCCACTCGAAGGTGTTGCCGGTGGGGACCGGGAGCGACTGCCACTGGGCGTCGCCGGCGAACACGTCGGCGTAGGACTTGTTGAACATGTCCTCGCCGATGGCGCTCGCCACGACCTCGTTGACCTCGGCCTCGGTGGGCCAGATGTCCTGGAGGTAGACCGGCTTGCCGTCGGTGTCGGTGCCCAGCGCGTCCTTGGTGATGTCGACCTTCATCGAGCCGGCGATCGCGTAGGCGACGACCAGCGGCGGGGAGGCCAGGTAGTTCATCTTGACGTCGGGGTTGATCCGGCCCTCGAAGTTCCGGTTGCCGGAGAGGACCGAGGTGACCGCGAGGTCGTGGTCGTTGACGGCCTTGGAGACCTCCTCCGGCAGCGGGCCGGAGTTGCCGATGCAGGTGGTGCAGCCGTAACCGACCAGGTTGAAGCCGACCTTGTCGAGGTAGGGGGTCAGGCCCGCCTTGTCGAAGTAGTCGGTGACGACCTTGGACCCCGGGGCGAGGGTGGTCTTGACCCAGGGCTTGCGGGTCAGGCCCTTCTCGACCGCCTTCTTGGCCACCAGCGCGGCGGCGACCATGACGTACGGGTTGGAGGTGTTGGTGCAGGAGGTGATGGCCGCGACGGTGACCGCGCCGTGGTCGATCTCGTAGGTCGTGCCGTCGGGGGCCGTGACCGTGACCGGGTTGGACGGCACGCCGTTGGAGGCGGCCGGGGAGTCGGAGGCCGGGAAGGACTCCTTGCCCGCCTCGTCGTCGTCGGCGACGTAGTTGCGCACGTCGCTCTTGAACTGCTCGGCGGCGTTCGCGAGGACGATGCGGTCCTGCGGGCGCTTCGGGCCGGCGATGGAGGGGACGACCGTGGCGAGGTCGAGCTCCAGCTTCTCGGAGAAGTCCGGCTCGGCCTTCGGGTCCAGCCAGAGGCCCTGCTCCTTGGCGTACGCCTCGACGAGCGCGACCTGCTGGTCGCTGCGGCCGGTCAGGCGCAGGTAGTTCAGGGTCTCGCCGTCGATCGGGAAGATCGCCGCGGTGGAGCCGAACTCCGGCGACATGTTGCCGATGGTGGCGCGGTTGGCGAGGGAGGTGGCGGCCACGCCCTCGCCGTAGAACTCGACGAACTTGCCGACCACACCGTGCTTGCGGAGCATCTCGGTGATGGTGAGCACGAGGTCGGTGGCGGTGGTGCCGGGCTTGAGCTCACCGGTCAGCTTGAAGCCGACGACACGCGGGATGAGCATGGAGACCGGCTGGCCGAGCATGGCGGCCTCGGCCTCGATGCCGCCGACGCCCCAGCCGAGGACGCCGAGGCCGTTGACCATGGTGGTGTGCGAGTCGGTGCCGACCAGGGTGTCGGGGTAGGCCTGCCCGCCGCGGACCATGACGGTGCGCGCGAGGTGCTCGATGTTCACCTGGTGGACGATGCCGGTGCCCGGCGGGACGACCTTGAACTCGTCGAACGCGGTCTGGCCCCAGCGCAGGAACTGGTAGCGCTCGCGGTTGCGGCCGTACTCCAGCTCGACGTTCTGGGCGAACGCGTCGTGGGTGCCGAACTTGTCGGCGATGACGGAGTGGTCGATGACCAGCTCGGCCGGGGCCAGCGGGTTGATCTTGGCGGGGTCGCCGCCGAGCTCCTTCACGGCCTCGCGCATGGTGGCGAGGTCCACGACGCAGGGCACGCCGGTGAAGTCCTGCATGATCACGCGAGCCGGCGTGAACTGGATCTCCTGGCTGGGCTGAGCCTGCGAGTCCCAGCCGCCGAGGGCACGGATGTGGTCGGCGGTGATGTTCGCGCCGTCCTCCGTGCGGAGCAGGTTCTCCAGCAGGACCTTCAGGCTGTACGGAAGGCGAGCCGAGCCTTCCACCTTGTCCAGCCGGAAGATCTCGTACGACTCGTCGCCCACCTGCAGCGTGCTGCGGGCGTCGAAGCTGTTCGCCGACACGACAGTCTCCTTCATTGATGTGCGCGTACCACCGTCAATCGTGCCGCCACGCCGACTTGGCCCATCCAGTAAGGTCAGGCTAAGTTAGGCATGCCTTACTAGAAGTGGCGGCTACGGTGCGCCTAGGCAGATATCTCGATGTCGAGATAACTCTAGTACACGGTCGCCGGATGGTCATGCCCGGACCCGCCCTCCGTCGCGTCCGCAGTGTGTCCCGGACCCTCCCCGAGGAGCGCATCGCCCGTGCCGGACGGGCGTTCCTGAGCGAATTCGGTTCCGTCGCCCATCAGTTCGCGAAGTGGGGGTAACCGACGAGGGAAGCGAAAGGAGTCACCGTCATGCCGCTCACCTTCAGGAAGAGCTTCCGGATCCTGCCCGGAGTGCGCCTCAACATCAACCGCCGCTCCTGGTCGATCACCACCGGAGGCAAGCACGGCCCCCGGCACACGCACAGCAGCACGGGGCGCCGGACGACGTCGATGGACCTGCCCGGACCGTTCGGGTGGCGTCACACCTCGAAGGCGCGCCGCGGGTGACCGCCGCCGGGCGGACCGCGCGCGCCGCGGTCCGCCCGGCGGTGTCGTCCGGCCGCGTCGCCCGACAGCCCCGCGCGTCGGCGAGGGCGGCGTCCGAACGGAGGCACGCGGGAACCCGCACGGTGGAATCCCGGCGTGTCGCACACCGCGCCCAGGCGGGCCTGACGGGCGCCGTACACCAGGACAAGACCGGACCGGTCGGCGTCTCGGCGCACCGGGCGGGACCGATCGGACGCAACGCGCAGACGAGCCGCGCCACGCGCGAGACCTGGCGACCGCGCACCACAAGTGCCACGAAGGCCGCGAATCAGCCGGACAAAACCCGCAATAGCCGTACTTCCCGCCACGGGAACTCGACCGGAAGAGCCTTCGAACAATGGCCGACACGTCGAACACGCACCCGCACTGACGAGGTATCACCCGAACGGACCCCCTCAGCAGGTCCCATCTCATATCTGAGATAACCTCAATCTCATGGCAGACGACTACCTCGTACGCATCGGCAAGCTCATCCGTGACGCCCGGCAGCACCGCGGCTGGACACAGACACAGCTCGCGGAGGCGCTCGGCACCAGTCAGAGCGCCGTGAACCGTATCGAGCGCGGCAACCAGAACATCAGCCTTGAGATGATCGCTCGCATCGGTGAAGCCCTGGACAGCGAGATCGTCTCCCTGGGCTACGCGGGACCGATGCACCTGCGCGTGGTGGGCGGCCGCCGGCTGTCCGGCGCGATCGACGTGAAGACCAGCAAGAACGCGTGCGTCGCCCTGCTGTGCGCCTCGCTGCTCAACAAGGGGCGCACGGTGCTGCGCCGGGTGGCCCGGATCGAGGAGGTGTACCGCCTCCTGGAGGTGCTCAACTCCATCGGCGTGCGGACCCGCTGGATCAACGAGGGCGTCGACCTGGAGCTGGTGCCGCCGGCCGACCTCGACATGGCGGCGATCGACGCCGAGGCCGCCGTACGGACCCGCTCGATCATCATGTTCTTCGGCCCGCTGCTGCACCGCATGGACCACTTCAAGCTGCCGTACGCCGGCGGCTGCGACCTCGGCACGCGGACCATCGAGCCGCACATGATCGCCCTGCGCCGGTTCGGGCTGGACATCGCGGCGACCGAGGGGCAGTACCACGCGCAGGTCGACCGCTCGATCCGCCCGGACCGCCCGATCGTGCTGACCGAACGCGGCGACACGGTCACCGAGAACGCGCTGCTGGCCGCCGCCCGCCACGACGGTGTCACCGTCATCCGCAACGCCTCCTCCAACTACATGGTCCAGGACCTCTGCTTCTTCCTGGAGGCGCTCGGCGTCCGGGTCGAGGGCATCGGCACCACGACCCTGACCGTGCACGGCGTCCCGAACATCGACGTTGACGTCGACTACTCCCCCTCCGAGGACCCGGTCGAGGCGATGAGCCTGCTGGCCGCCGCGGTGGTCACGGAGTCGGAGCTGACGGTCCGGCGCGTTCCGATCGAGTTCCTGGAGATCGAACTGGCGGTCCTGGAGGAGATGGGCCTCGACCACGACCGCAGCCCCGAGTACTTCGCGGACAACGGCCGCACCCGGCTGATCGACCTCACGGTCCGGCCCTCCAAGCTGGAGGCGCCGATCGACAAGATCCACCCGATGCCGTTCCCGGGCCTGAACATCGACAACGTCCCGTTCTTCGCCGCCATCGCGGCGGTCGCCCAGGGCAAGACCCTGATCCACGACTGGGTCTACGACAACCGCGCGATCTACCTCACCGACCTGAACCGCCTCGGCGGCCGCCTCCAACTCCTGGACCCGCACCGGGTCCTGGTGGAGGGCCCGACCCGCTGGCGCGCCGCCGAGATGATGTGCCCGCCGGCGCTGCGCCCCGCGGTCGTCGTCCTGCTGGCGATGATGGCGGCCGAGGGCACGTCGGTGCTGCGCAACGTGTACGTCATCAACCGGGGGTACGAGGACCTGGCGGAGCGGCTGAACTCCGTGGGGGCGCAGATCGAGATCTTCCGGGACATCTGATCGGCAGAAGTGTCGTGCCCCTAGGAGAGGAGGGGCACGACACTCCTGAATGCCTGCTGAACTGCTGCCCTAGATTGGTGACGGTGCGTCAGAAATATCTGAGTGCCCGTCAGTCTTCACGGGGAGTGCTCGCCACAGGGACATCGCCATGTCCGCACCCACGGTGCCACTGGCGTTCCCAGGATTCGGAGTTCAGTCCTTTCCGCACACGTACCTTCTTGGTAGCCCCGCAATGGGGTGCCCGGCTCCCGGAGTCGGCATGACTATCTCCCGCTGTCGAACGCATGGCCTGGGGGGTGGTGTCACCAGCCCCGGAGGCACTGACAGACCGCTGATTAGGGGCATGACCGAACGCCCTTGCATGACCCATCTGCCGGGGAGCCAGGCGTAGTCCGATGACCGCCAGCCTGTGTGTGCTGCGGGTTTTCACGGGTCACGATGAGCATGGTCACCCACTCCACGAGCGCACGGGGCCAGTCGAGTGCGGCAGGACAGATGACCAACGAGGCCCCCGAGCAGCGTGGTTGAGACGTCAGACATCTCGATCAACTGCCCGGGGGCCTCGCTCGTTGCGCTTCACGGACCGTCACCCGATCGGTGGCCCGCTCGAAGAAGCTCAGTGACTCAGGAAGGTGAGCCCTGCCCGGACACGTCGAGCCCCTGACGGGTGCCCCACTGGACGCGCCGGCCCACCCCAGTCGTACTCAGTGAGCGTCTGGTTCCTGCTTGCCCGTTTCATTTGGCTGACGGCTGTCCCTGTCCCGCAGCCATTGTTCGAACTCGGCGGCGACGATGCGCTCGTCATGCACCCCGGCTGCGTCGTCGGAGGCCAGCCAGACGATCGGCGGGCCCATCACCGCGGGACTCAGGAACCCGTGGTCCTCGGAGGCGACGTCCTGGGGCAGCATCCCGGTGACCGTCGCGCCGCCGGGCAGCAGCAGGTTGACGGTGACGCCCGTGCCCCGCAGGTCGGCCGCCATGATGCGGGACATCGCCTCGCTGCCGGCACGCGACGGCCCGTAGGGAACGAATCCGGCGCGTCGCATGGTCGAGTGGTTCATCGAGATGTTGACGATGCGGCCACCGCCGGATGCCAGCATCCGTGGCGTGATCTCGCGGGCGACCAGGAAGTAGCCGGTCAGGTTGGTGTCGATCACTGCGCGGAAGGCGTCGGACGGTACCTCCCAGAAGCCCTGAGGCTGTGTCATGAAGCGCGGGTTGACCGTGCGCATGCCGATGCCGGCGTTGTTCACCAGCATGTCGATGCCGCCGAGCCGCGACCACACCCGGTCGACGGCCCTGGCCACCGAGGACTCGTCGCGCACGTCCATTTCGACGCCGGTCGCCCCCGGCAGCCCCGCCGCGACGGACTCCGCACGCTCGCCGGACCGCCCGGTCAGGGCGACGGAGGCTCCCGTCGCGGCCAGGGCGGAGGCCATGGCAAGTCCGAGTCCGCTCGTCCCGCCGGTCACCAGTACCTTCATCGGATCACCTCTGTCCTGAGAACCGGCCTGGCCGGGTAAACGGTCGTGCTCACCGCCGCTTTCACGGTTGCCGTTCGCGACCGTGGTCCTCGGTGGCAGGGCGTATCCGTGGGCGGAAATCCGTGATCGGAACTCTAGGGATTGGAGCACGCTCGAAGTCAAGCCGCGGCGGCTGTCGTGGCCCGTCCGGGTGACATGCCCGAGGTCGTACCGGTGTCGCCGCTCGGGGCCGTCCGGGTGACGTGGCCTGCGTGCGCCTCAGCACGCCCCCGTCGTTCCGTACCCCCAGCACACGCTGGTGCACGCCCTCGGGGTTGCTGCGAGGGCATCCGTTACCCCGGTACGCGTACGCTCGCAAAGCCGAGCCCGCATGCCGGCGCGCCACAGGCCTGGCCGGCGAAGCTCCAGGCGACGAGGACACGGCGCGACGTTCCGGGCCGGTGCATGCCTTGCAGTCGTCGCGGTTCCCGGCAAGTGGCCGGCCGACCACGACGACCAGGCGGGTGTCGGCGTCGATGACGACCTGATGGTGGGTGGAGTACCGATAGGTCTTTGACCGCGCGGCGATCGTGTGGTCGCGGGTGGGCACCAGGGTGCCGTCCACGATGGGGCCACGCGCTGAAGGCTCCGGCGCACTAACAGAACGTAGCGTCTAATAATATGGACCCTCTTCCTCCTGCTTGGAGACGCGTATGAGTGACGTGACCGCAGCGGGCGCTGCGCGCCGAGGTCCGGGCAGGCCCCGCAGCGAAGAACGGCGTACCGCCATCCTGGAGGCTGCCGGGGACCTGATGATCGAGGGAGGGCTGAAGGCGGCCACGATGGGCGCCATCGCCGAACGCGCCGGGGTGGGCAAGGCGACGATCTACAAGTGGTGGCCGTCGCGGGGGGCGGTGGCCATGGAGGGGTTCATGCTCCGCGCCGCCGACTCCTGGTCGCTGGCGGAGGGCGTGGGCGCGGCGGAGGCGCTGCACATCCTGGTCGCGGCGGCCGTCCGCCTCTTCACCGGCACCACCGCGGGCCCCCTCATGCGCGCCCTCGCCGCCGACGCCCAGTCCGACGCCGAGCTGGCACGCGCCCTGCGGGAGCAGTGGCTGACGCCGCGCCGCGCGGTCGCCGCAGAAATTTTGCGCAAGGGGATGTCGTGCGGCGAACTGCGGGCCGATCTCGACGTGGAGACGACCCTCGACCTCGTCTTCGCGCCGATCTACTACCGGCTGATCTTCGGCCACGGCGCCCTCGACGAGGCGTTCGCCGAGCGCACGGTCGCGCACGTCCTCAGCGGGATCAGGAGCGGCGAGGGAAGAACCGAGTAGCGGTCTATACTGAACTTATCGTTCAGTATATATTCGACGGCTCGGGCCGTACGGGTCCGACCGCAGGCGTGAAAGAAGTGCATCCCGTGACGCAGACCTGGGAGTCCCTGCCCGTCCCCACCATGACCCGCGCCTGGCAGCTCGCGGCCAGGCCGCACGGCGCTCCGGAGCCGTCCGACTTCGCGCTGCGGGACGTCGAGCTGCCCGCACTCTCGGCGGGGCGGCTGCTAGTGCGCAACCGGTTCCTCTCGGTGGACCCGTACATGCGCGGCAAGATGGACGCCACCCGCACCAACCAGCCCTACGCGCTTGGCGAACCACTCACCGGGGCCGCGGTCGGCGTCGTCGAGGCGTCACAGTCGCCGGACGTGCCGGTCGGCGCCCTGGTGCGGCACATGCTGGGATGGCGCGAGCACGCGGTGGTGGACGCGTCCGAAATCACCGTGGTGGAGCACGCCGGCGTTCCCCTCTCCGCCCACCTCGGCGTGCTCGGCAACGCGGGGCTCACCGCCTACGCCGGTCTCTCGCGCGTCGCCGGCCTGGCGGAGGGGGACGTCGTCTTCGTCTCCGGCGCCGCCGGTGCCGTCGGCAGTCTCGTCGGGCAGATGGCCCGCCTCATGGGAGCTTCCTACGTCGTCGGCTCGGCCGGGACGGACGACAAGGTCCGCCGGCTCCGCGAAGAGTACGGCTTCGACGCCGCCTTCAACTACCGCACGGCGCCGGTCTCCGAGCAGTTGCGCGACGCCGCCCCCGGGGGCATCGACGTCTACTTCGACAACGTGGGGGGCGACCACCTGGAGGCGGCGCTCGACTCGCTGCGCCACCGCGGGCGGGCGGTCCTGTGCGGGATGATCTCGCAGTACAACGCCACCGCTCCGGTCCCGGGTCCGGCCAACATCATGCTCGCCGTGTACAAGAGCCTGCGGCTCGAGGGCATGCAGGTCGCCGAACACACCGATCTGCGCGCCGAGTTCGTGGCGCGGGCAGCCGAGTGGCTGCGCGACGGCTCACTGCTCCACCACGAGACCGTGGCCAAGGGCCTGGAGAGCGCAGCGGCCGCCTTCATCGACATGCTGGACGGAGTCAACTCCGGCAAGACCGTCGTGGCCCTGGACTGACACACCCGGCCAACTCACCTCACCCGGCAAGCTCACCGACCTGGTCGAGATCGTCGTCCATCGGACGTATCGCTGCAAGGATCGCGAAAACGTGCGGGGTGCCCCGGCCGTCGACAGCGCTGATCTACGGACCAGGCTCGATCGGGCAGCTCATTCGGACAGTCCGTGGGCCCGGTGCCATGCCGGGTAGGTGCCCTGGCTTCTTGACCGCCCTGACCTGCCGCATACCCGTGGCGTCCGGCAGACCTGGGTGGCAGGCGAGGCCGCGGCGTTGCTGCGACCGGGGAACGATGCAGGGAAGGACGCGCCGCCACACGTGCTGGAGCGCTTCGGCGTGCGCCCCGATCCAGTACCGCCCCGGAGACTGCTGCCCTCGGAGGCGACGGTCGTGCGGCTCCCCGGCCGGAGACGAGCGTCGGGTCGACCCAGGCGGTCCGGTGGAGGTCACCTCTCGCGTAGGTCTGGGCAGGCAGCGTAGTGAAGACCTTCTCCGAGGTGCCGTCGGCAGCCGACTTCCGCAGTCGGTTGCGGTTGCTCATCACGGTGCGGTTGTCGGGTGCCACCACTTAAAAGAACGGCGTTCTCTTGTTAACGGAACGGCGTTCTTTTAGGATGGATGCGCTGACCCGAGGAGGACGTCATGCTCACCCCATTCGCTGAGGTCACCGACCCGGCGGCCCTGCCCGTCGACAGCCCCGAGCGCATCAGCGCCGTCTTCGCCGCCCAGCGTGCGGCGTACTCACCGGCCGACCCTCCCAGCGCCGAGGAGCGCATCGACCGCATCCAGCGCCTGGAGCGCCTGCTGCAGCACCACTACCAGGACCTGACCGCGACGCTGGAGGCGGACTTCGGCTACCGCAGCCCGGACCAGATCCTCGCCGCGGACATGTACCCGGGGATGGCACACGCGGCCCACGTGCGCCGCCACCTGCGCAGGTGGATGCGGCCGCGGCGCAGGTCCAGCGGCGCGCTCGGCCTGCTCGGGGTCCGCAGCCGGGAGTACGCCGAACCGCTGGGCGTGGTGGGCATCATGTCGCCGTTCAACGCGCCCGTCAGCCTCGCCGTCGACCCCGCCATCGACGCCCTGGCCGCCGGGAACCGGGTCGTCGTGAAGCCGAGCGAACTGACGCCGCGCACCGCGGCGCTGTTCCGGCAGCTGGTCCAGGACGCCTTCGACGAGCGGGAGCTCGCCGTGGTCACCGGTGGTGTGGAGGCGTCGGCGCACTTCGCGGCCCTGCCCTGGGACAAGTTCCTGTTCACCGGCGGTACGGCCACGGGCAGGCGCATCCTGGAGGCGGCCGCGCCGAACCTCACCCCGGTCATCCTCGAACTCGGCGGGAAGTGCCCCGCGATCGTCCTTCCCGACGCCGACATCCGCGCCATGGCCGGTCAGATCGTCCAGGGCCGGCTCGGCAACTCCGGGCAGATCTGCCTGTCGGTGGACTACGCGCTCGTGCCCGAGGAGCACTTGGAGAACTTCCTCGACGCGGCACTCGACGCCGCGGTCCGCACGTACCCGACGGTCCAGGGCAACCGCAACTACTCGGCCATGATCAGCGTGCCGGCGTACGACCGCATCCTCGCCCTCGTCGACGACGCCCGGGCCTCGGGGGTCCGCGTCCTGCAGCCGCCCGTCCACGCCGCCGAGGCGCCCAGCCCCGAACGCCGCCAGCTCCCCCTGACCATCGTCGTGAACCCGAAGCCTGGCTCCCGCGTCGACCAGGAGGAGATCTTTGGCCCGATCCTGTCCGTCTACACGTACCGCTCCGTCGACCAGGCCGTCGCGCTCGTCAACTCCAAGCCGAAGGCGCTCGCCCTCTACGTCCTCGGCTGGGACCGGCGCTCCATCGAGCACATCGTCACCTCCACCTCCACCGGCGGCGTCACCGTCAACGCCGCGGCGCTGCACGCCATGTCGGGCAGCATCGGGTTCGGCGGGGTCGGCCCGAGCGGGATGGGCCGCTACAAGGGCGGCCGCGTCGGCTTCGACGCCTTCTCCAACACCAAGGCCGTCGTCCGTGCCAGCCGGCTCCTGCTGCGCGTGGCGGGCGACAGCGCCGCACCGCCGTTCCGGTCGGACCGCGCGCGCAACAACCTCCTGCGCATGGCCCGCCTGCCGCGTCCTGCCGAAGGGCCGTGAGCGGCGGGAGGTCTAGGCTTCCCTGTATGAGCAGTACCGCCAGTTTCCAGCGGGCGCGCCGGCCCGAACAGATCGCGGCACGGCGGGAAGCCATCCTCGACGCCGCGCGCAACCTGCTCGCGGACGGCCGATCGGCGGACGTGAGCCTCGGTGACATCGGCTCGCGCACCGGCCTGGCCAAGTCCGCGCTGCTGCGGTATTTCGGGTCCAGGGAAGTGATCTTCCTGGAGATCCTCGACCGCGAGTGGAGGCAGTGGCTCGACACCCTCGACGACGCGTCCCCGCCATCCCCGTGCGACGGGCCGTGGGCCACCGAGCGCGTCTTCGCGGCCACCGTCGCCGACACCCTGGCGCAGCGGCCGGTCCTGTGCGACCTCATCAGCGTCATGGCCGGCGTGCTGGAGCGCAACATCGACCTGGACTTCGCCCGCGACTTCAAACAGCGCGCCGCCGCCAACACCGCCCGGCTCGCCGATCTCACCGCCGCGACGCTCCCGGCGCTGTCCGGCGCCGCGACGCACCAGTTCGCGGGAGCCGTCTTCATCATCACCGCCGGGCTGTGGCCCTACGCCCGGCCCACCGACGTCGTCGCGGCAGTGAGCGCCCAGATGGGCCAGCTCGACCCCGAGGAGGCGTTCCGCGCCAACCTCCGCGCTGGCCTGGTGGCCCAGCTCGTCGGGCTGTCGGCCCAGGCCGAGGCCTGACGCGCCGCGGTCCGGGTGCCGAGGACGGCTGACCACCCGGTGTGGGGTTCCTCGTAGGAGTCCTAGCGGCGGGCGGCGTGCCCCGGCAGGCCGGTCGGATCCCCTCGGTCGCCCCCACTCCCGCGCTTCACCGCGCCCTCCGCCCACCATTTCATCTGGAGCACCCGTGCCGTATCCCGTCGAGGGGACCGTGACCGCAGGTTTCGAAGGCGTCGTGGACGCCTTCGCCCGCGCCCAGCAGGACCACCCCGGCAACGCTCAGTTGTGCGTGTACCACCGTGGCCGACTCGTGGGAGACCTGTGGACCACCCGCCCGACCGCACACGGTCCCTTCGGACCGGACCACGTGTGCCTCACCACAGTCCTCAAGACTGGGAAGAGCACAGCTCCTCAGGCCGCGTCCTGCGGAACTGTGGTCTCTTGGGTGACTCGGGAGACCAGTTCGAGCCAGCTGCTTTCCAGCCGCCGCAGGGGTAGGTTGCATTGGTTGCTCAAATGCCAGAGAAGGGTGGGCTCCAGGTAGGCCAGCAGCGCGTGGCCGAGCAGTTCCGCGTCTGCCTGCGGTACAGCCAGGCGGAGCAGGACGCTGACCCGCTCGTGGTACGAGCGGCGAGGTGCGCGCCGGTAGCGCTGATGGGGCGACGGCTCGGCAGCCAGCTGCAGCTCCATCTCCTGGGCATAGCGTCGTATGGCGGCCACGCCGAATGCGCGAATCTGCTCGATGGCCTCATCACGGCCGTCTGCTTGGCCCACGCCGCTGAGGTGATCTGCCTGGAAGGTGTCCTCGGAGTGCTGCAGCAGGGCTTGCATCAGACCTGTGCGGTCGCCGAACCGCCGAAAAACGGTGCCTTTGCCGACACCTGCCGCATGGGCCACCGCTTCCATGGTCAGATGCTTCAGTCCCCGCTCCCGCGCTATCTGTGCCGCAGCGTTGAGCAGGCGGGTGTGATTGCGTGCCGCGTCCGCGCGCAGCCGGCCGCTGTCCTCGCGGAGACGCGGGGACCGGGACGGAGGTGCTGTTTCACTCTGATGGTTGCCTGCCAGGCTCGGAGCGAGGCATTCCGGCGACGGAGGAGAGACTTGTCGGTGCGGTGCCGTCTGCGCGACCGTCTCGACGAAGTCGAGCGCCAGGCCGGCCGTGCGCAGCCCGGCTGCGTCGGGCTTTTCGAGCAGCGGCAGCAGATCGGCAACAAGGGTGATGAAACGTCCGCTGTTTTCGTAAATGGCCGCCATCGAGCCCTCCCACAGCGCGGCGCGGATACTGACCGCGCTGAGCGACCCGGTCCCGGCGGCCGACTGCGCAAGAAGCTCGGCCAGGCGACGCTCCAGACCCGTCGGCTGCCAAGCGCCGTGACGGAAGTCCCCCATGAGGGCTTTGAGTCGTACCTGGACGCTGTCGGAGTGTGAGTGCCGAGGAGGGTGGGGCTCATCGGAGGTGGTGGACACGCGGAACGCTCCCGAACGATCGTGGAGGGCGGGCATTGAAGGCTTGGGTGCAGCCGGCCCGCAGGGGCGGTTTCGTGAGTGAGGGGGTGTGGCCCGCCTCTGTGGCGGTGTTGGTGGGGCCCGGCAGCACCGGGGCGGCGCCCTGCAGAAGGAGGGCGCCGCCCCGGTCAGCCCCTCTCGCCTTGAGGTCAGTCGCTGGGAAGCAGGACGGTTGCGTCGCCTTCGAACCAGGCGTTGTCGATCGTCAGTCGGCTGATGCGCCATGTGCTTCCGTCGCGCGTCAGGTCCGCGTCGTAGCGGTTCATCATCAGCGCGTGCCGAGTCCGGTCCGGCTTGGGGCCTTCCCCGGGCAGGTAGTGCTGAGCCATCGCGTAGCAGTTCACGTGGGCGGTGTCGCCGTGCACGGTGGCGCGAATGTTACTGATCACATGACTGGTGTCGAGCGGGCCGACCGCCGGGATGAGCGCTCCCACCACGGTGTCGCGCGGCTTGAGCGGGGGGAAGTCGAGACCGATCTTGCTCGTGGCCGGTGTCAGGTCGACCATGGCGTCCTCGGTCAGTGACGAGGTGAGCAGATCGGCGTCGCCGTGGTCGAGTCCGGCCGTGTAGCGGTGCAGCGCGTCGGCGATCGCGGCGTGGTCGATCAGAAGCTGCAGTTTGTCGTCGGTCATCGGGCGCTCCTCGGGGGGAATGTTGTGGTTCAGGCGGAAGAGGTTGTCCGGGTCGAAGCGCCTTTTGATGCTGCGGAGCCTGGGGTAGTCGGCTTCGTCGTAGGCGGCTCTCACGTCGGAGACCTCGGTGTCCTGGGCGGCCATGAAGTTCAGGTAGCGTCCGCCGGTGGACCAGGGGCGCATCCGCTGCAGGACCTCATCGGCGTAGGCGTTCATCGCGGTGAAGGCGTCGGGCGCCCCCACACCCACGATCCAGAGTGCGAACTGGGCTTCACGGTGTCCTACGGCGTTGTCCGCGGACCGAGCCAGAGCGCCGCCAAGGTGACGCAACTCGACGAAGTGCACCGGGCAGTCGGCCGTCGGGCCCGCGGCGGACAGGATCTCCGCGACGGCCTCGCCGGTCAGCGAGTGCAGCATCGCGGTGCGCTCCATGAACGGTGCCGGATCTGCCGGATCGTTGTGGATCTGCGCGAAGGACGCGTACGGCATCGGGCCCAGCGTGTCCGCGAGGACAGGTGCGGCCGCCCGCAGCGGCGCCACCAATTCGGTGGCCTCGGCCTCCGGGCCGAGGTAGGAAATGCGGACGTGCACGGCGAACCGGTCGGCGAGGAAGGGGGGCACGCCGGGCAGGGCCGGCAGGCGCAGCAGGGCGATCGATGAGCTCAACTCGTCCGGAGCCCCGGCCGTGACCTCGGCATAAGCGTGCAGAACGGCCGCTGCGTCGGCCCCGTCGAAGAAGAGTCCGCCTGCCCAGAGCTGTTCCGCCGGGAAGAGGGCGAACTCCATTGCGGTGACGACACCGAAGTTGCTCTTGCCGCCGCGCAGTGCCCAGAACAGGTCGGGTTCCGACGTGGCGTCAACACAGCGCAACTCGCCGTCGGCTGTCACGACCTCCAGGGAGGCGACGTGGTCGGCTGCCCACCCGTGAGCGCGGCCCATTGTGGGGCTCAAACCCCCGCCGAGGGTGTAGCCGACGACTCCGACGAGCGGGGAGGAGCCGTTGAGCGGGGCAAGCCCGAACGGGGTCGCCGCGTCGATCACCTGCTGCCAGCGGGTTCCCGCTGTCACGCGGGCTGTGCGGGCTGCGGGGTCGATGCTCACCTGCGCCATGCGGTGAGTGGTGATGAGGACCGCGTCATCGGCCGGGACCGTCGCCTGGTGGCCGGTGGCCATGACGGCGACCGGCAGACCCCACTGTGCGGCGAAGCGAACGGCGACTTGCACGTCGGTACTGCTCGTGGCTCCGACAACGACGTAAGGGCGGTGTGCCACGGCAAGGTTGAAGGGCGCGCACTCCGCGGCGAACCCTTCGTCTTCCGGCCCGAGTACGGGCCCGGTGATCTGCGCGGCCAGACCGGCGCGCTTGACTGGATTGAGCATGGGGTCCATTGCACTGGGCACGTGTCAACATGGCGTCGATGCCGGGTCGACGTGGGCGTTTCACCCATCGGCCGCACAGGTCGCCTTCCGCGCGATTCTCACCCGCGTGTGACGCGGGAGCCCCCTGAGTGGTAGACACGCTGATACGGGATCTGCTTGATCCGGAGGAAGCGAGAAGACCGCCGATGGCCGTGGCGGACTCCTCGGACGAGTTCAAGGCCGATGCCGTGGACCTGTTCGAGTCCACACCTGGGGCGCCCTACAAGAGCATCCCCGCCGACCTGGGCACCGACCTGGGCACCGACCTGGGCACCGACCTGGGCACCGACCTGGGCACCGACCTGGGCACCGACAGGAACACCCTGCGCAATGGTGGAGTTCCCCCACGAGCCGGTCGGACGGCTCGTGGGACATGCCGGTCAGAGCGGGGCGCGTGAGCAGGTGGTGCTTTCGCCTCTCTCTGAAACGGGAGACACGCCAAAGTGCCCGCAACTACAGCGACGCCCACACCTGCAGGAGGACGGTCTTCGCCGGGCTGTCCCGCTAGAACACCCCCGCCTGCACTCCGCTAACGGCCACCTCGCGTCCCAGCACATACGAACGACGACACCACGCCGCCACGCTCGCGGGGCCTGGGCGGG
Source organism: Streptomyces sp. NPDC101237 (assembly GCF_044767465.1). Taxonomy (NCBI): domain Bacteria; kingdom Bacillati; phylum Actinomycetota; class Actinomycetes; order Kitasatosporales; family Streptomycetaceae; genus Streptomyces; species Streptomyces sp. NPDC101237. The sequence continues at coordinate 117,805 of NZ_JBIWNY010000015.1, forward strand.
TGCGTCGTTGTGCGCCGCCGCTGCAGTCATCAGGGCAGCGAGAGCGACACCATTTCCGCGAGAGCGTCCGGAAGATCAGTGATCTGGTCCAGTACCGCGCGCAGATCCTCTTCGCCCACCGTGCTCTTGCTGCTCAGGCAGTGGCACAGCAGCCGGTGCAGCGCTCGCTGGCAGTGGTCGTGTCCCAGCCCGTTGAGAGCCTGGCGCCTCGCGAACGCCTTGACGAGCCCGAGGAAGTGGTAGTCGCCGTTCTCGGAGATCTCCACCACATGAGCGTCGACCAGGGCTTCCATGACGGCAGTGGCTTCGTTGACCGGCAGGTCGAGCACGGCCGCTGCCATGGCGGCATCCAGCCGGCTGGAGTCGGGAACGGCGGCAAGGTGGAAGGCGTTGCGGTGGAAGGTGTCCATGCGCGCCTGGGCCTCACGGAATGGCCTGTCGACGATCTTGCAGTCCTCATGCATGACGACCGGCTGGCGGAGATCGTCCTCGAGTTGGGCCAGGATCTGGTCGATCGTCCAAGACGGCCGGGCATCCAACCGGGCCGCCGCCACATGCACCGAGAGCGGCTGGTAGGAGCAGGCCTGCACCAGGCGACTGGCCGCTTCCTGCTCTGCGAACACCCGCCGGGTCCCGGAAATGGCGGCGAGCAGTTGCAGTGCGTCCTCGGACTGCAGCACGCCGAGACGCAGCCAGGGGATGCCGGGCAGGTCGGTGATGCGGCGCGGACTCGTCATGATGACGGCACAGCCGGGGGAGGCCGGCAGCAGAGGACGCACCTGCTCACCGCTGGATGCCGCGTCCAGGACGATCAGCAGGCGACGGCCGGACACCGTCGTACGCCACAGCGCGGCACGTTCGTCCAGCGATGCCGGCAGCCGGGACACCCCGACCGCACGCAAGAACTGGCCCAGCACCTCCAGCGGGCCGACCGGATCCTCTACCCCGCCGAGGTCGGCGAAGAGTTGCCCATCGGGAAACAAGCGGCGTTGGGCGTGCGCAACGCGCACCGCGAGCGCCGTTTTGCCCATGCCGCCCAGACCGGTGATGCCGACGACCGGGGCATGCGCAGCACTATGCAGCGCCAAGGACAGTTCCGCGATCTCTGCCCGGCGCCCGGTGAACACTGCCAGGTCCGCCGGGAGCTGAGCCGGCGCGGGCGCGGGGGGCGAGGACGGCTCACGCCCGGCAGAGGAGTGGGAACCCTCACCCTCGCGCAGGATACGGTCGTGGAGAGATCGAAGTACCGGCCCGGGGTCCACGCCCAGCTCGTCGCGCAAGAGCCGCCGTGTCTGCTGGAAGGCGGCCAGAGCCTCGGCCCGGCGGCCGGCACGGAACAACGCCAGCATGAGCTGTTCGTGCAGCCGCTCCCGCAGCGGGTGCTCCCTCACGGCTGCCCGTATCTCGGACGTCAGATCAGACGGCCCGCCGACCTCCAGCTCAAGATCGAACACCTCTTCCAGAGCAGCCAGCCTCAGTTCGTCCAGCCGATCACGCTCAAGGTCGAAGAAAGGGCCCCGGACCCCCGACAGGGCCGGTCCCTGCCACGTGCCGAGGGCTTGACGCAGGAGATCAGCGGCACTCGCCGTAGCGCCGGCGCGGCGGGCCCGGTGAGCCTGGGAGGTCAGCTCCTGGAACGTCCTCAGGTCGAAAGTCCCGTCACGAACGGTGAGGCGGTAGCCACCGCCAGCCGATTCGATGACCACCATGTCACCGAGAATCGGGCGCAGACGGTAGACGTAGGTGCGAATGGTGCCCGGAGCGCCTCGAGGCGCGTGCTCGCCCCACAAGGCCTCCAGAATCGCCTCGGTCGCCACCAGGCGCCCTTCATGCAGGAGCAACAGCGCGAGCAGGGCACGTTGTTGTGGAGACCCGAGGTCGACCTCCTCGTCCCGTCGCCATGCGCGGACAGGACCAAGAACCGCAAGACGCATCACGCGACCACACCCTTTCTCTCTCATGGCCGCCCCACTCCGGCCCGGCTGGCGAGACCGCCGCGCGGAGCCGTCCGGCGATCGCTGCGTCGAGGTTCACCGCTGACCGGATCCGCGAACACTGGCGCGCCCGCCCACACACGATGGCCGGGCACTTGAGTAAGGCCGGCTCCCTGCCCGCGGTCGTGTCGGAACCCATCGCGCCTGCGCACAGAGAAGCGCATGACGAGATTACCCTTTGAACCGTGCTTACCGGCTCGGACAAGAGCCCCCCCGGGTTCAGCGCTCGCCCACCTGCACCCCGCTCCCCTCACCCGGGGAGGGCGGACCGACGGTCAGGTGCACCGCCGACCGTCCGTCGCGCGGCGGCGGAGGCGAGCGCTTCCTTCACAAAGGCGAAACCGGCCTCATGCGAGACGATGGGCCGGTATCCCCGTTCGGCCACGGCTTTGTCAGTGCGCGGCGTGCACGGCTGTCCGACGAACCACCGGGCGGGTACAGGCACCACCTGGGCCGCGGTCTCGGCGTCCCTGTCCGGGATGGGCGCGTCGACACCGTGGAGCGAGAAGACTGTCTCCAGGAAATCCCGCAGGATGACCGGATGCTGGTCGGTGACGGAGTACGCCTGACCCGGTCGGCCGTGCTGCCATCCGCGTATCAAGCCCTCGACGGCGTTGTCCACGTACGTCACATCGGTGGTGTGCCGGCCGCCCTCGATCCATGCGAACGGCCCGGCCGCGGCGGCCAGGCCTTCGGTCAGGGCTGCTGTCAGGGCCCCGGACGAACCGCGGCCGTATGGAGACGGTGGTGAAGCCCGGCGCGTTGACGTCCCGCACGACCTTCTCGGCGATGGCCTTGACCGCGCAGTAGGCGGCTTCCGAATCCGGCCGCGGCGGTGCGGTCTCGTCCACGTCCAGCAGCGGTTCGTCGGCCAGGAGCGCGGACTCGCTGCCACAGCGCCGTGCCCTCGGTCCAGGGCAAGCGCGGGCGACCCCGCCGACGCCCCGGTGTGCTGTACGCCGACCGCGGCTACGAGTACGACATCTACCGCCGGACTGTGCGTGAGGTGGGCATCCGCCCGGCCATCGCCCACCGTGGAACGGGCGCGACTCCGGCCTGGGTGTGTACCGCTGGGTCGTCGAAGCCGCCTTCACGCTCCAGCTCAGTGGATAGAGCACGTGCCTTCCAAGTGCTCGTAACAGGATCTTGCTGAGGCGCTCCGGTCGGGCGGGACCGATGTGACGATCCGGCCGTTCGCGTCGTGTGACGACTTCCCCGCGGACCGTGGACGTCGATCTGTGGGCAAGGATTGAACCGCTGCTCCCGCCCTGGCCTGAGCAATCACCGGGACCTAAGCCGGTGGACGACCGGTTGTGCCACCTCCGCTCGCGCGGAGAGCAACGTCCGTCTGGAGTCTTCACGAACAGCTCGCGCGGAGAGCAGGCGCCGCCGGTTCCCCGACCTGGTGATGCGGCTGGGTCACCTCCGCTCGAGCGGAAGTGGGTTGACCCCGCGACGTGGTCGACTCGCTCGGACGACTCTCGGTGGTCCCCGCGCACGCGCGGTTGATCCCAGTCCCGCGCGTGACGGGTGTGGGTCCAAGACGTGATCCCTGCGCACCCGGGGCCGGTCCCGAAGTTGGTCTTCCCGTCTATTGTTGACGAGCTCGCATGGGCGTACAGAACTGAAAGGGCATCCGTCAGCAGCGAGAGTCCTCTGGGACTTCTCTGGGCCTTCCGGCCCCATCAACCGGCACGAACATGAAAGCTGACTGTTCATTCGCGCAGGCCAGCTGTCATCAGCCACGCATCGCGGCAGGTCACCGCGTCCGCTGGTCTCTTCCGGGACATCTGAGGGCCCGTCGAGAGATTTGCCGCATCGCCCTGCCGGTCCGCGCGAATGCGGCGCCGGCGGGGACGTTGCGGCGTTCCCACTTGAAATGCGGGCCGTCGTCACCGCATCTCAACGCACGAAAAGCACACCGGCTCCGACGATCACAGGAAAGAGACCGCAGGTAATCGCAAGTCCTGCGAGCACAGCGAGCAGTCCGGGCCGCAGAAGCCCTGATGAGGCAGGAGCGGCAGCCGGTTCGAGGCGCCGACGGCGCAGCGCGAGCGTTCTGCCACCAGCAAGCAGACTTATGGATTTTTATCCCAGAGTTTTGAGCGCCATCAAATGAACTTGAGATCCCCCTCACCATCATGACTGCCGCGCTCGAGACGGCAGATCATTTCTGATTTCTATCCTCATTTCAAAGGAGGCCGATTTGAGGAAATCTGAATCTCTTCCCGGAGGGCGGCAGAAGAGACCGTCCCTTCGTACCACCCGCCAATATCCTGCATCTGCCTGATGGACAATCCAAATGCGACTCGAAATTCATTTAGGCATTCCATCGAGCGCACCGAAAAATCCGCATTCCCATCGCGCACATGCTCAGCAACATCTACGATATCCATCCCAGATGAAGCGAGCTCGCGAAGCGTTTCCACCCACTGACCAGGCTTCACGTCAGGGCCTACTAAAGAGGGCCGAGACGCGATCATACCCATCGTCCATGGATGGGATGGCCCTAGTGATACGAACACGCGTGAACCCGTATTCGGCAGCTCTCTGCCCCGTCCAGGTTCCGCTGGCGGCCGTTTTCAAAGGCGTCCCTCCCGTTACCAATTGATTGAATGCAGCGAGATTGTCACCGTATGACGAGTTTCCCTCAATGCTCTTAACCCCGTCTCCAAAGTGATCCATCACCATGCCGAACATCTGCTTCCCAGACAAAGGAGATCCACTCAGGCGATCCATGCCCAGCGTCAGCTTTCCAGCATCGTCAAGCAGGCCGATCGCCATAGATCCGCTTTCAGCATGGTGAATCACAATCGAGCTGTCGTCCTTCGTCACGGTTACACCGTCGGGCAATTCCCCGCAGGTGTTGTGAACCAGGACTGGGACGCCGCCCGCCACGACATAGTACGTGTGCTCGCGGGGCGGTCGTCACCTGCATTTTCGCTGGTCAGCGAATTCCTGCCGGTCCGTGGGGGTGCGCGGAAGTGCTGTGCTGTGTGCCTGTGTTGCCGTCGGCGTTGCCGTCAGACTGCTGCCTGCGTGAGGGCGGTGGAGTGGGCTTTGGCCGGTGTCCTGCCCGGGTTGGGGTCGGGCATGGTCAGGGGGCCGTACGCTGGCCCGGCAACTCGGGCAGGTCGTGTTCCTGCCCGGAATTTGAACGAGTGGCCCCCTGGCCTTGCCCGACGCGGGCCCCGACCTGGGGAGGTGGGTAAAGCACACGGAGCCGACCGGCCCCACCTCCGGGCCTTCGCCGTGGCCAACTCCCGGCCGCCGCCTCGCCGTCGGCCTGGCGATCGTCGTGCGAACGCGTCCGGCTTTCTCCGCGCTTCCGGTGGTCCGCTACGCGCTTCTGCGCGGCCTGGTCGCTGGCCCGCCCGCGGTGGCGGAGCCGAGAGCGGGCCGGGTGGGCGGCCGTGCCGCGCGCGACCCGCGTCAGCGGGTCGCCTTGAAGACGTTGAGAAAGTTTGGACGCATCCCGCTTCGGTGGTACGCCGTGGGCACTGGCTGGTCGTTCGGCTTGGAGTGTTGTCCTGCGGGCAGCCGGGATGATCGCTGTTCGGCCGCTCCGGGACCGTGTGCTGGGGGTACCGTCTGAGTGTTGCCGCAGAACGGAGTTCGCCGTGTCGCAGAGCATCGAGGAACACGCCGGCGCTCGGATCGCCCGTATCCGGAAGCAGCGCGGCCTGACGCAGCAAGGGCTGGCGATGCGGGCGCACCTGTCGAAGTCGCTGTTGTCGAAGGTCGAGTGCGGACAGAAGCCCGCTTCCCCAGCTCTTGTCGCCGCCTGTGCCCGTGCACTGGGTGTTTCCACATCCGACCTGCTGGGACAGCCGTACGCCGACGAACTGCGGCGCGACCGCATGGATGCCCTGATCCAGCCGATCCGTGAGGGGCTGGAGAACTGGGACATCGCTCTGGACTGGGAGACAGCTCCGCGCCCGGCCTCGTTGCTCTGGGCGGATGTCCAGCGAGCGCTGGAGCAGCGCCGCCAGGCGCAGTACACGGACATGGTGCGCGACCTGCCCGTGCTGATCGACGAGTCGGTGCAGGCAGTGCACACCAGCACCGGGGAAGAGCAGCGGCTGGCTTACGAGTGCCTGGCGGAGACGTTCCGGTGTGTGTTCACCGTGGCGTGGAAGCTCGGCTTCCTCGATCTGGCCACCGTCGCGCTGGACCGACTCGCGTGGACCGCGCCGCGCGCCGACGAGCCGGGGCTGGCCGCGATGCATGCCTTTCTGCGTGCGCAGACCACGCTGTCCTCGGGTCGGTACGACGTGGGTCTGCGGGTGGTCGATCGGGCTCTGCGGGACCTCGGCAGCCAGGAGTCACGCCGCCCGGCGGGCGTCGAGGCGATGCGGGGCATGCTGCACCTGCGTGCCGCGACCATCGCAGGCCGGATGAAGGACAGGGACCACGCCGACGCCCGCCTCGCCGAGGCCCGTGCCCTTGCCCGGGCCACAGGCGAGTTGCCCGACTTCGGCGTCACCTGGGGACCGGTGAACGTCGGTGTGCATGCCGTGGCGATCGCCTCGGAGGCTGACGACTTCGGGCGTGCGATCGAACTCGCCGACAACGTGCGCATTCCACGCGGCTGGACCCGTTCCCGGGCCGGTCACCACTGGATGGACCTCGGCCGGGCCCACGCGTGGGCGGGCCACCCGGATAAGGCGCTGGACTGCCTGTACCAGGCCCGGCGCATCGCCCCGCAGCAGACCCGCTACCACCCGACCGTGCGGGAGACCGTACTGGCGCTGAAGCGGCGGGAGCGGGCGCGTAACGGCTCGTTGGCGCAGTACGCGGAGTGGGTCGGGATATAGCGGATTTCTGGCGGGAGGAGTTGCACCCTTCGGTGCAACCGCGGTGCATCGCGAGTCGGCAGGCTGACGTCTCGTCAGGACCCCCGCGACCGCGCGAACGGTCCGGGGGCATGGCCAACGCTGACAAGGAGCGTCGACATGCCGCACTGTATCGCCCGCATCTTCGAGCCGCTGATGCGGCTGCTGTGGCCCGCACCGGGCCGCCATCGCAGAACTGATCACCCGTCCGCCGGCCTTGCTGTAGAGGCGTCGAGGGCCTGTCCGGCTCGCGTACCGGCCGCCCGAGTAGTACACGGTGAGGAGGTCGGGCTGGTCCGCTCGTATCTGGTCGCGCACGAGCGGCGGGAGGAGCAGGAGCAGCAGGCACGGTGTCGCACGCTCCGGCTGGCAGTGCGCGGCATCGACATCAGTCCCCAGCTGTTCGACCGAGTGGAGGTCACGGCGTGACGAGCGGGACCGGACAGCTGCGCCTGCTGCCGTGGGCCGGGCCCGAGGGCAAGCCGTGCTATCTCGCAGGCGACAGGGCCGGATACCTGTCCCGGCTCGCCGACAACATGGAGTCGACCCAGCTCGGCCTGGCCGGGGAACTCTTCCATGAGGCCAAGCAAGTCCTGGACAACCGGCAGTGGACGCCGGGCGAACTTCACCTGCTGGCAGTCCAGTTGACTGAAGCACTCGGCAACGTGCACCGCATCGCGGTGAGTCGCGGCGCACGCCTGCGCACACCCATCGACGACGATCTCGACACCGTGGACGACCTGGAGGACGAGGAAAACGGGCAGGAGAGTTCGTACCCGGCCGTCTGCCGCTGACCGTTCCTCGTGGCTCCCTGGTCCCATCCAGGCCGGGCCGGAAGCGATCCCCGGAGAGCCATGGTTTCCCGGGGATCTTCCTTGCATGCCGTCAGGTGCCCTTCGAGCGCTTGGTTCCTGGACGAGGGCTCGCCTGTTCCAGGCGCTCCAGGCGCTCGCGCATGTCGGCCATCTGCTCCAGGATCAGATCCAGCTTGCCCGCCAGATCCATGTCCCCGGATGCGGGCGGAGTGGGGTGCGGTGGCTGCTCTCCTGAGCTGCCCTCGGTGCCGCCCGTGTCTCCTGACTCGCCCCAGAAGAGGCCTTCGCCGATGACGTAGGCCAGCTCTTCCGGCTGCGGCTCGCTCGGCCGGGTACGGGAGGGGATCTTCCTGCGCGGATTCCGGTAGACCTTGCGGACGTGCCCTTCGAGGGCCAGCGTGGCCAGGGCCTGTTCGGTGTTCTCTTCGCTGTGGCCGATGACCTCGGCAGCCTCCGCTGCCGTCAGCCGGGTGCCCTTGGACAACGAGCCGTTACGGATCTTCGCACTCATCGGCGGGAGCCCGACGCACGAGCTGGCGGTGACCACTGGTGCATGACGACGAACTCCTCACCGTCCCCGAGGCCATGGCCCGCCTCAAGATCGGCCGCTCCGCCCTCTACGACCTCCTGCGCACCCGCCGCCTGGCCTCCCTGACCATCGGCCGCGCCCGCCGCATCCCCGCCCACGCACTCACTGACTACGTCCAGCACAACCTGGAAGAGGCCACCCGATGACCGCCCCCAAGCGCAAGAAGACCCGCGCCAACGGCGACGGAACCGTCTACCAGCGCAAGGACGGCCGCTGGGAAGCCGCCGGATACGTCCTCGCCCCCGGCAACACCCGCAAACGCGTCCACGTCTACGGCAGCTCACGCACGGAGGCGCTGGCCAAGCTAACCGAGAAGATCGCCGCCAGCAATCGCGGCGTCCCCATCGTCACCGCGCAGGGCAGCCTCGCGGCGTACCTGACGTACTGGCTGGAGAACGTCGCCGTCCACCACCTCCGCGAAACCACCCACACCCACTACACCGCCGTCGTCGAGCACTACCTCATCCCCGGCCTCGGCCGGAAGAAGCTCGCCAAGCTCACCGCCAAGGACGTCCGCACCTGGCTCAACGGACTGCGGACCGTCTGCCAATGCTGCGCACGCGGCATCGACGCCCGCCGCAAGCCCGACGCCCAGACCGGCCACCGCCCACGCTGCTGCGCGCTCGGCCAGTGCTGCCGCAAGCACCTCTCCCCTCTCACACTCGCCTACATCCACTCCGTACTCAAATCCGCCCTGGAACACGCCGTCCGCGAAGAGGAGATCCCCCGCAACGTCGCCCGCAACGTCCGCACCGGAGTCCCACACCCCCGCCGCTTCAACCCCCTCACCGCCGACGAAGCCCGACAGTTCCTCGCCGCCGCCCGGAACCACCGGCACGCCACACTCTTCGAACTCGCCCTGCGCACCGGCCTGCGCAAGGGCGAACTCCTCGGCCTTCGCTGGGAAGACCCCGACCTCGACGGCGGCACCGCCACCATCGGCCGCACCCTCCAACGCACGAACAGCCGCGGCCTGGCCACGCTCCCCACCAAGACCATCAGCTCCGAACGCCGCATCGCACTCCCGGCCTCCTGCGTCACCTCACTCCGTGCTCACCGCAAGCACCAGGCCCAGGAGAAGGAGAAGGAGAAGACGGGCTCCGACTGGCATGACACCGGCCACGTCTTCACACGCCCCGACGGACACCTGATCGAACCCGCCACCCTCACCCGACAGTTCAACGCACTGCTCCGCAACGCCCACCTACGACCGATCCGGTTCCACGACCTCCGCCACTCAACGGCGACACTGCTCCTGGAGCAAGGCGTCGAACTCGTCGTCATCAAAGAACTCCTCGGCCACGCCCACATCGGCGTCACCGCGACTGTGTATGCCCACGTCCGCCTCCGCCTCCAACGCCAGGCCATCGACCTCCTCGGACGCGCGCTCGGCAACTTCACCGACACCGCCGCCAAGCCAGACGACGGCGACGATCCAACGCCTTGTGCAGCACCCGTCCGCTGACGTTGCCGTCAACTACTGCCGTCAAACACCACAGCGGCCCCACCGGAATCAAATCCGGCGGGGCCGCTGACGCAATTAAGGAAGGCCGCTAGTAAGACTCAAAGATCGGTGCCATTGACGGGAATCGTCGCGGAAAAATAGGCACAGCAATTGTACGATCTAGGACCTTGGCCAAGAATCCCGACATGTCACCAGGGAATTCGAACCACTCTTCACCCCGAGGCTCCTTCACAAGAACGGTCCATGTATCAGGAGCTTCAATGTCCAGACGCCTCCAAAAGAGAACGTCCCCGTTGTCCGTTCGGCCGAAAGCGAGCACTTCCGCTGGATCGTCGATCCGATACGGCATTGGCTCACCTGCGTCTCTCAGATACCTGAGCGCCCACAACGACTCGCCAACTTGAGTAGGAAGATCAATGGCCCGCAGTTCACTCGAAGGCTGATAGATGTGAATGAACTACGAGAAGCAGCCCGGACCGTATCGCCGGACCATCTCCTTATAGTCGGCGGGCAAGCCGCAACCAATCAGGCGCTCGACAGACTGCCAGTCGACTTCACCAGGCTGGACACCCAAGGGAGGCGACACGACGGACGCTAGTTCGTCGATGCTCATGCTACCTCCCATTCAAAATTGTGACATTTAGACTAAAGTCTCCGTTGCCATACGCCGAAAGGGTTACGGCGCGCGGCACTAGATTACTTCCCTCATATATAGGAGTGACCGAGTATTGGACAAATTGACCACCTTCTACGGCCAGTCGAACTTGCCTTTCAAAGCCGCTCATGATCGGAGTATTCACGGGGTTCTGGAGAAGCGTTACCAAATTCTCTGGAATATCACCAGAGCCACCGAGCTGCCTTCCAAGCAAGTGACCACGCGCCTGATCTCCAATCGGACGCCCTCCAGTGAATCTACCCCAGCCCCGCAAAGACCGCACCACACAAACGCAGAGTCCCCGTCAGCAAACCGACGAGGACTCATGAACGATCGAGACTAACTCCCTACTGCAGGCGTGTCGAACCCAATCAGCTCTGGACGCTGGTCAGGTGGGCCGTAGGAGAAGATGCGAACCAACCCTCTCTTTATTGACTCAACATCGCGAATATTGCCAGCGAAGGCCAGCTTCACAATTTCGCCAGCAATGCCAAGTTCCAATGCCGACTCGGGAGTAAATTCCATTTCAACCGAGCCTCCAATCCAGTTGACGCGCCTAACGCCACCATAGCTGGCATCATGGGCCCCGTTTACAACACAGTAAACGGGAGGATTCCAGGCGCGCGGATCACTCGGGTCTCGAAGGTCGCGCTGGAATTCGAATCCTATGGCACCCTCATCCCAACTCTCATAGAGTGCCAGACAGTAGGTTTGATAGCGCGGAGATTCGTCCTCGTGCATCACTTGCACTACATATTCCATGACACCTCCCAGATTTCACTCGCTAGGGCCATTTATTGACCCCGCCATTCCAGGTATATTCTATTTCGACGCCATAGAGATCCATGAATTCATTCATCATGCCCTGACAGCGTCCGCAAGGCTTCTTCAGGCCATTGAGCCGTTTTCAACCTTGGTTTGAGCAGGTCATGTGGAGGGTGAGGACGGCCTGAACAAGGCTGGTGATGCGGGTGGTGCTGCATCGCAGCTTGCGCAGCAGTCGCCAGGTCTTGAGCGTGGCAATGGCCTGCTCGCCCAGCGCCCGGATTTTGGCATGGGCCCGGTTGACCGCCTGCTGACCGGCGGAGAGTTTCTCCCAGCGACCGCGGTAGGGCACACGGACGGTTCCGCCGGCTCCTTGGTATCCCTTGTCGGCCCAGCAGCGTATGCCGGCCGCGGCCAGAGAGTCGAGAATGCCGTGTTCGCGGGCCGCACGAAGGTCGTGAACGGCTCCGGGCAGCGCGGGTGAGGCCCACAGCAGTCTCCCTGCCGGGTCGGCCAGGACTTGCACGTTCATGCCGTGCTTCTTGTGTTTGCCGGAATAGAAGGGCTGGTCAGCAGCGATGCGGTCGATCGGCAGGAGAGTTCCGTCCAGGATCACGAAGGCTTTGCGGGAGGCGGCGCGTACGGCTTGGGCGAGGTCGGGAGCGAGGGCGGCCAGCAGTTCGACGGCCTCGCTCACGTACCGGTAGACGGTGCTGAGGCTGATCCCGAACCCGGTGGCCAGCTGGGCGTAGGTGTGTCCGCATCGCAGGTGGGCGAGGACCAGCAGGGCCTGCCGATCCGTTCCGAGCCTGCGCCACCGCGTTCCGCGTTCACGGCGCAAGGCAGTCAGCTTCCTGGCCAGGAACCGCAGGGCTGAACTGGACAGATCGAGTCCCGATGGGTAGACAAGCATGCGAAGCTCCGGGCGGACAGGTTGATCTTGGTCGACAACTCGTCTACCAGGAGCTTCACTTCGTTACGCACTCGGTGCCCCGCTGCCGTGCGACCTGAGGTGACCTGGACAGGGGGCGGAGGCTCCGCACCGGTCTTCAGAGCACAGGCAGCGGAAGCGCCACCCGTCGTCCCAGACCGAACTCCCCGGCCTCGTCGTTACTCACGACCGCAACGGTTCCCGCAGGGACCCCAGGCAGCGTGGCCACGCGGGACGCCGCCGCCAGAAGATCTCCCTCACCGGCTCCGGTGACGAAGAAGACGTAGACGTCCCCGTCCTCCTCTCCCTCATCGAAGACTTCCACGTCACCTTGGTCTTCGAGACCGGACAGGAAGTCCTCGACCTCCTCGATCCAGGGAAACGGGTAGGAGCCGTTTGGCAGGTCTGGCATCGGCAGCAACGGCACGTGGATCTCAACAACCATGGTGGGCACGAAGACATCCTGCCCTCAGAGTCTCCGCCCGGCTCAACCGGGGGCCAGCCGCGTCAGCAGCCCTGCCGAGGTTGAAAAGGGCTCATTATTAATATAGAGGGTATCACCAGACTCTGGCGGGACGTGCATAAGCAAACCGAAGTACGGATCCCCGTCTGGCATCTCAAATTCGGGCGCGACGCCGAACATTCTCATAAGTCGATGCTCGGTATTGGCTGCAGCTTGCCTGTTCCACCCTCCTTCAATGGCCGCCTCCTGCGGGGTGGTGTTGCCGCTCCAGAGGCCACCGGCGACCTTGAGATTTCCATCTTTGTCTCGAATCTCATAGTCAATGCGATGGCCAGAATCCTTGGGGGCATTGGCCCAGCCCAGTCCGCAAGCCTCATCGGTGTTGTGGACCAAGATCGGGACGCCGCCCGCCACCACATAGTACGTGTGGAGTTCCCGGACCGTGAGGTTCCAGCGGTCCGCCGTGCCCGGTGTGATGCGGGTCGTGACCACCTAGGCGTGGCCGTTGTCCGCTGTGTTGAGGGCGTCTCCGTGGTGGAGGGCGCCGGCCGGCTTCCAGCTGTGGGTGGTGTCGTCCCGGAACGGGTGGTTGGCCGTCGTGTGCAGCGTGGCCTTGTGGCCGTCCTTGTCGCGGACGGTGACGTCGAGGAGGTCGTTGTCGTGGTTGATCCAGACGTGCTGGACGGTGCGGGCACCCTGGTGCCTGCCCGTGTCCGGATCGGCCGATTCGACCTTGTCACCGGTCTTGATCTTGCCGATCGCCTTGGTCCTGCCGCCGGTCATGAGGACCGGGGCGCTGGGCGAGAAGCTGCAGCGCGGGCTCTCACCACCTGAACCCTTGTCCGTGGTGCCCGAGTTCCCCGTGCCGGGTTCGTCCGTCCGTCGACGACGTACCCGGTGGTCGCCTCACCCGGCGACGTCAACAGCCCGGTCCAGACCGGCGACGCCAACCCCGGCGGCCCGGACGGCATCCCGGATCTCTACGCCGTCGACGCCTCCGGTCAGCTCCTGGAGTACAACTACCGGCAGAGCGGAGTGCTGACCTCCCCGCCCACCTACGGCTTCGCGGCTCCGGTGTCGCTGGGCTCGGTCACGGGCACCGCCTCGCACGGGTGGAACCTGACGGAAGGCTCCGGAGCCGCCGCCGCCGACAGCGCCGGTACCCTCAACGCCACGCTGGCCGGCCGAAGGTGACGCAGCTCGACTGACGATCCGGACCTCCTCCACCCGTGCCCGCGCCCGGAGTTCTCGGGTGCGGGCAGGTCCGGCCGCGGCCGGGGACCGCCCGGACGACGGGCACGTGGTCGCCGGAAGGGTCACGGGAACCGGGGCTCGCGGCTCACCTCGTGGTGGCGGCCGTCCGCGCGGGGCAGTGGCTTGAGGTCGACCTGGATGCGGTGCGTGGAGTCGTGGCTGACCGAGCCGCCGAGGCGCGCCTCGACCACGCCCAGGCGCAGCCCCGCGCCGGCCTCGCCGGCCCGGTGGAACTGCACCGAGAACTCCAGGCTGACCTGCTCCACGCTGAACCGCCAGTCGCTCCGGGCGCCCTCCGCCTGCGCCCTGGCCAGTTCCGCGCGCACCGTGCCGATGGCCTCCGCGAGACCGATCGGTTCCGGATCCCCCATGACAACACCCCGCCGGCTTCCGTGGCTTGACCGATCCAACCGGGTCACAAGTCTAGGGACGGGCGATGCCCCGCGCGTAGTGTGAGACAGCATGGGGGACTTGCGTGCCGACTGGAGACTCAGGCTGCGCCGCGGGGACGCGTACGGCCCCGTCTGCGGGGCCGGTGTACTCGTCGACCAGCACACGGCGTTGACCTGCGCGCATGTGGTGCGCCACCCGGACGCCGTGATGTGGCTGGAGTTCGCCGAGAACGGCACGCTGGAACCGGTGGCCGCCCGGGTCATGCCGGGCGGCTGGCTCCCGGAGGGCGAACACGGCGAGGACGTGGCCGTGTTACGGCTCGACAGCCCGCGCCCGCGTGCACGCCCCGCTCCGCTGGACACCGTGCTCAGGGCCGGTACCGAGGTATACGCCACCGGGTACGCGGAGGGCTTCGACGACGGGATGAGCCTGTGGGGCCGGATCGGTGGCGCCAGCGGCGAGCGGGTGCAGCTCGACGCCGTCACCAAGGCCGAGGTGGTGCGCGCCGGGTTCAGCGGCGCGGCCGTGTGCACCAGGCCCCGGGAGGGCCGGCCGGTGCGGGTGGTCGGTCTCGTCGTCAGCCGCCGCGGCGACCTGGGCGAGGTGCTGCCCGAGGACAACAGGCTGGCCTTCTCGTATCTGATCCCGGTCGACCTCATCGCCCAGCTGTCGCCGCTGGTGGCGGAGTTGAGCGGCCCCGATGCCTGGGACCACGCCTTCGAGGAGCGCCTGGAGCGGTGGTTCGGCGATCCGGACGAGGACCCGGTGAAGATCACCGTGGTGCCGCCGGGCAGCGGCAAGGACCGTTCGCTGCGCCATCTGCTGCACCGCGCCGACGTCGTCCATCGCGGCGGCGACAGCCGGCCGCACCTCGCCGACCACGCCCTGGGCCGGATCTCCTTCCCGGTGGGCGAGTACCTCGCGTACTGGGACTGGCTGCTCGGTACCGCGCGCCGCCCGGCCGGCACGGCGCCGGCACCCGCCCGGCCGGTCACCCTCGTGGTCGACGGCCTCGACGAGGAACCCCGGCCGGGCCCGCTCCTCGCGCTCCTGCTGCGCCTGCGGGAACTGGGTTTCCGGCTGCTGCTCGTCTTCCGTCACGAGGGCGGCACCGGCTGGAACGCGGCCCGTGACGACCTGCTGCGCCCCGCGCTGTTCGGCCACGCGGACGTCCTGCTCGGACGGCTGGAGCACGCCGAGTTCGGCAACGCGATCCGCCGTGACGTCGTCGACAGCGCGTCCCTGGACTCCGTGACGGAGACGGCCGACCTGCGCCGGGCCGAACTCCGCCGGATCGCCGCGTCGTCGGACCCGCAGCGCCAACTGCCCGGGCTGCGGGCCCTGCTCAGGACCCTGCGCGCCGATCTGGACCGGCAAGGAGGCCGCTGATGCGCGAGGAGCGCACCGGCCCGGACGGCGGCCGACGGCCGGCCGGCTGCCCGCACCGCGCCTTCGACGGATCGCGCTGCCCGGGCTCCGTCCTGCCCACCGGCTGGTGCGACCGGTGCGGCCGCTCCGAGCTGGGCCCGACGCTGCCCGGCCTGCCCGAGGACCCGCGCGAGCTCGGCCCCCGCGACCTCCTCACGCTCCCCGACCGCGCCCCGCGTCCCCCCGGGGCGCGCCTCGTCCGCGCGGAGACACCGCTGCGGGTCCGCATGGGCTGCTCGGCCGCCGACTGCGGGATCACCTTCGCCCCGCCCTACACCGAGGGCCCGGTGCCCCTCGCCGGGTTCTGTCCGGCGTGCGGCGCGCGGTACTCGTACGAACCGGAGCTGGCCGAGGGCGAGTTGCTGCGCGACCAGTACCGGATCATGGGACCCATCGACCACGGCGGGCAGGGCTGGGTCTACCTCGCCGAGGACACCCACCTCGGGGACGTCGTGGCAGTGAAGGGGCTGCTCAACCGGTACGAGGAGGACGGCGCCCGGCTCGCGGACGTCGAGCGCCGCAACCTCGTCGCCATGCGCCACCCCCGCATCGTGCAGATCCGCGACTTCGTCGCCCGCGGCGACGGCAGCGGGGAGATCACCGGCGGCTACATCGTCATGGACGACGTGGGGGACGGGACGCTGGAGAAGGTGGTGGAGGAGACCCGGCGGGGCGAGTCGGTGCTCGACATCGAGCACGTGGCCGCGTACGGCTGCCAGATCCTCGAAGCCCTGGCGCATCTGCACGCCGGCGGTGAACGGGTCTTCGTCTACGGGGACATGAAGCCCTCGAACGTCGTGCACCACGGGGACGGCGTGAAGGTCATCGACCTCGGCGGGATGCGCGAGGAGGGCCAGAACCGGCCGCCCGCCCACGTCACCGGCGAGTACATGGCGCCCGAGACCGCGTTCTCGGGCCTGCCCACCGTCGCCCACGACCTGCACACCGTCGGCGTCACCCTGCGGGAACTCGCCCACTGGGCCGTGGACGGCGTACCGGGCCTCGGCACCCGCTCCTTCCGGCAGGTCGTCGAGCGTGCCGTGCGGACCGATCCCGGGCGGCGTTTCGCCGACGCCCGCGAGATGGCCGGCCAACTGCGCGGCGCGCTGCGGGAGATCCGGGCGCTGCGCGGCAAGAGCGACCCGCCGGAGCCGTCCGACTACTTTCGTCCGTCCCCGCAGCTGCTCGGCGCCCGGCTCGGCACCGTACCGGGCATCGAGCACTGGCTGGAACGGCCGCGCCGCGACCGGTACGAGCCGCCGGTGGCGCCCGCCCTCGACCTCGGCACGCCGACACCGGCCGAGATCGCCGGGTGCCTGCCGGTGCCGCGCCGGTATCCGGGCGATCCGCAGACCGCGCGGTTCGAGGTGAGCAGCGGCTACGACCCCGGGCTGCTCCTGGACCAGGAGGACGAGATGCCGGCGTCGGTGGAGATCTGCCTGCACAACGTGCGTGTCCTGCTGGGCCGCAACACCCGTGCCGACCTGGAGCTGGCCCAGGCGGAGCTGGACACCGCCGATTCCGTGCCGGGGCCGTCCGCGGTGCGCCGGTGGCGGCTGGAGTGGCACCGCGCGCTGCTGGCTCTGCGGCACGCCGGTCTGCACGACGCACCCCAGCAGGTCACCGAGGCCCGCACCCACTTCCTGCGGGTCCACCTCGAACTGCCCGGCGAGTACGCCCCGAAGCTGGCCCTCGCCTACTGCGGCGAACGGCTCGGCGACCGGGCCGCCAGGGAGCTGTACGAGGCGGTGTTCGCGCGCAACCCCGCGCACGGCGGTGCGGCGCTGGGGCTGGCCCGGCTGGCGCTGCGCGCGGGCGACCGGCGGGCGGCCCTCGACGTCCTCGGCCGGGTGGGGCCCGGCACCCTGGACCACACCGTCGCCCGGATCGCCTCCCTGCGGATCCGCGCGGCCCGGCTGCCCTGTGCCGGCGACGGTCCCCCGGCGGCGGCCTTCACACCGCTGCCCGCGCCCGCCGAGGTCGACGCGGCCCTGGCCGAACTGCCCGGCCTGGTGGGACGCGCACCGGGCGCGGGCGGGCCGAGCCTGTCCGAGGACGAGGCGCTGCGGCTGCGGACCGAACTGCACGAGTGGAAGCTGGACGCCCTGCACCACCAGAGCGACCGGACCGGCGGTCCTGGCACGGGGGCCGGCCGGCTGGACGCCCGCCGGCTCAGACGCCTGGCCACGCCGGAGCGCGAGCAGCGGCGGCGGCTGGAGTCCCTGTACCGGCAACTGGCCGCCCGGCACCGGGAGTCGGACATCGCCCACGAGCACCTCGTGGACCTCGTGCACGCGGTGCGGCCGCAGACCCGGATCTGACCGGCCGCACGAGCGGCACGGACGGCACGGACGGCACAGACGGCACCGCGAGCCGCGCGGTACAGCGGACGGCAGACGGCCGGACCGGCCGGACCGGGCGGTAGAACCGGGGAACGCGCCACCGGGCACCGGGCGGACGGCCCGGCCGCACGCGGAGACCGGAGCACAGGGCACGACCGACCGGCACGCACGGCACGACACGACACGACACGGCACGGCACGGCACGACGCAGTCGCACGGCACCGCGCCCGCGGTACCGGCGGTGCCCCAGGGAAGGAGCGGTGACCGAGGACATGAGCAGCCGCACCCGGCCGTCGCACCCGGCCGTCCGCCTCCACGTCGACCTGGACGGCGAGCTGCGCCCGCACCGCAGCGCGAAGATCGAGGCCCGTCTGCGGGTCGAGGTGGCCGCCGACCGTGCCGCGGGCGACCTGCCGGCGGTCGAACTCGCCGTGATCATCGCGGTGGACGTGGCCGAGGCCAACCGGGCGGCCGTACGCCACGCCCTGCCGGCCGCGCTGCGCGCACTGCCCGACGGCATCTCCTTCGCCGTGCTCGGCGGCGGTCCCGAACCGGTCCGGTTCTATCCGCGGGACGCCGGCACGTGGGCCGTCGCCGACCGGGACCAGCGGCGCCGGGCCGCGTTCGCGGTGGGCTCGCTGCCGCTGCACCGGGACGGCCCGCGTCCCGCCGGATACGCGTCCTGGGCCGCCGAGGCGCGGGCGCTGCTCACCGACCGCCCGCTGTCCGTACCGCACCTCGTACTGATCACCGACGGCAGCAGTGCCGCGGGCGAGACCCGTCTCGACGAGGAACTGGACGTCTGCGCGGGGAAGTTCACCTGCGACGTGTTCGCGGTGGGCGCCGACTGGCCGCCCGATCCGCTGCTGGCCATCGCCGAACGGCTCCACGGCACCGCCCAGTTCGTGGACGAAGGGCTCGGCGGCGCGGTCATCGACGCCGTCGCGCGGCTGCGCCGGGCGGGTCCGGCCCAGCTGGCGATCGAGGTGACGCTGCGGCCGTCGGTGCGCCAGGTCTCGCTCACCGAGAAGGCTCCCCGTCCGCACCGCCTGGTCGGGCTGCCCGAGGACGACCGGCCGCACTGCTGGACCTTCCCCACCCACCAGTGGGAACCGGGCCGCCGCGACTATCTGCTCACCCTGGTCGCCGGCGCCGACGACGACCCGCTGGAGACGGACCTGCAGTTCGCCATGGTCTCCGTCGACGGCGTCCACGTGCCCGTCGTCGCCCGCTGGCATCTGCCCCGGCAGTCGGCGCCGCCCGGCCCGACGGGCGGGGGCAGTGTGCGCAGTCTCGCCGCCACCGCCCGGATGCGCGGCGCGCTGCGCGAGGGGCTGACCGCGCTCCAGGCCCACCGTCCTGACACCGCGCGGGAGTGCCTGGCGCAGGCGGCCCGGCTGGCGGCGCGGTTCGGCACCGACTGGGTGCTGGACGAGATCCGTACGGTCGCCGACGTCGAGGACGCGGACGAGGGACGGATCCGGCTGCGCACCGTGGCCGCCGGGACCCTGGGCCCGATGATCCTGCGGGCCGGCTCCCATCCGGGCGCGCCCGTGGCCGACGGGGACGGCGCACCCCCGGGACCGCGCTGCGGGAGCTGCCTGAGCCCGGCCGGCGGCGAGGCCCGCTACTGCATCGCCTGCGGAAAGAAGCTGCTGTGACGACCGTACGGACGACCCTGCGGCGATGGTGCTCCCCCGCCGCGTTCTGGCGCGGGCGGCTGCGCCGCACCCGGACCCGGCGGCTGCTGGAGACACACCTGCTGGTGCTGCTGCTGTGCGCGGCCGTGGCCTCGGCCTCGTTGTTCCTCTCCTACCGGCAGACGCAGCGCGGCGCGGCGGCCCTCGCCGCCCGCGAGGCGCCGGCCGTGCAGGGGCTGGCCGCCACCCGGCTGGCGGCGCTGCGGGCCGACCAGGAGGCGCACGCCCTGGTGACGGCGCACCTCGTCGACGTGGCGGGCTCGGGCGAGACGTACCGGTCCCAGCTGTCCGCCGCCGACCAGGGCCTGTCCCGGATCGCCGACCGCACCGACCAGGATCTCGGCACGGTCAACGGTCTGCTCGCCACCTACGGCAACTCGCTCGGTCTGGGCACGTCCATGTACCGCGACCAGCCGCTGATGCGGGAGCAGAAACTCGACGAGGCGGACTCGCTGCTCACCCGCAGCAAGGTCGGGCTCGCACCCCGCCTCGACGCCCTGCAGCGGGTGCAGCTCCAACACGCCGCCGCCACCGCCACCATGGGGTGGTGGCAGCGGGCCGGCTGGTGGCTCGGCGAGATCGCCCTGGTGGCGCTGGCGTCGACCCTGCTGTCGGCGCTGTTCGTGCTGCGCGACCGGTGCGGCCGGGACTGGAACCCCTACCTGGTCGCCGCGTTCGTCCTGACCGTGCTGCTCGCGGTGTTCCCCCTGCTGACGGCGACCGCCACCGAGGACCGCCTGGAGGGCGCGCTCGGTGATCTCGGGCGCATCACCGAGCTGTCCCGGCACACCGGACCGGGGCTGGCCGGGGCGCAGCAGAGCGTCGCGCAGGAGTCGGAGGAGGTCCGGCGGGAACTCGCCGCCGGCGACTGGGCGGACCGGATCTACCAGGGCACGGCGGTCGGCGGCCTGCTGGTCGTCGTCCTGCCCGCGCTGGGCCTCGGGCTCCGGCTGGACAGCGACTACTGGAGGCGGCGGTGACGCGGCGGTTCAAGGTGCTGGTCCTGCTCGTGGTCATGGTGCTGGTCGCGGCCGGCGGGCTGGTGGTGGCCTGGGCACGGCACGACGACGGGGAGCCGGTGACCATCCTGGGGACCTGGACCGGGGACCAGGCGGACCGGTTCGAGGCCGTGCTGCGGGACTTCGGGATCCCCTTCCGCTACCAGGGCACCGCCGCCCAGCGCGAGGTGCTGCTCTCCAAGGTGCAGTCGGGAGAGCCCCCGGACGTCGTGATCATGCCGGGCATCGGTGAACTCGCCGAGTACGCCGACCAGAACCGCCTCGAACCGCTCAACGGGCTGTATGACCCCGGGCAGTACGGCGCGCCGTGGAACGCGACCGGTACCGTCTCCTCGTCGGTGTACTGGGTGCCGGTCAAGGCGGACCTGAAGAGCATCGTCTGGTACCGGCGGGGCGAGAAGCCCGCGGACTCGCCCGCCCCGCTGCGCAGGTGGTGCGTCGGCATGGGTGACGACGGCGCCTCCGGGTGGCCCGGCACGGACTGGATCGAGGACCTCGTGCTGCAGCGGGCGGGTCCGGGCGTCTACGCGCAGTGGGCGCTGGGCACCGGCCGGACGCGGTGGTGGCGCGGTGACGCGGTGCGCTCCGCGTGGCAGGCCTGGGCTGGTCTGCTGGCCCAGGACCGGTCCCGGGCCCGGCACGCGCTGCTGACCGACCACCGCGGTTCCCCGGACGGCGACGGACTACTCTTCGCCGGCTGGGGCGGCTGCGGGCTCGAACACCAGGGGTCGTTCGCGCGCTCCTTCTACCGGGGCCGGGCGGCGCACGCGGACCTGACGGACTCCGCTCCGCTGCTGCCCGGTGGCGGCCGGGTACGGGCCCACGAGGTCACCGGGGACTTCGCGGCCCTGTTCAGCGACCGTCCCCAGGCGCGTGAGCTGGTCCGGCGGCTGGCCTCCAGGGACGGCCAGCAGGAGTGGGCCGCGTCGGCGGACTTCTTCTCGGCGAACCGGGAGGTGACCCCGCGGGACGACGGGGTCGCCCACGAGATCGCCGAACGGCTCCGGCAGGGCCCGCGCTGCCTGGACGCCTCGGACGTCATGGCACCGGCCGTGCGGGACGCCTTCTACGAGGCGGTCCTGCAGACCATCGCCCGGGTCGCCGACGGCCAGGACCCCGGCATCGCGGGCCTGCTGCGGGACCTGCAGCGGGTGCAGGACGCCCAGGGCGCCCCGGGGAAGGCCGCGCCCCGGACGGTGTGCAGCCCCCGCTGAGCAGGGCGGGACGGGTCCGGCCGCCCGGTGGCGCAGGACAGCGGCGCGAGGCGCGCGCCCTCGGCCGGGGACGGCAGGACGCCACCGGGCGCGGCGGCCACGGTGCACGCTGGGGCCCCGGCGCCGGTCCGCCCCTTCCCGTCCGCCTCACGAGGCGGGCGGGCGACGGCGGGAACGGTCAGCCGTGTGAACAACGCTTCGGGTCAATACACCTGGGCCAGCGCCTTGTCGATCGCCGTCAGCCAGGTGTCGACCGGGCCTGCGGTCAGCAGTCCGCTTGCCGCTCCGGCGAGTTGGCCGGCCGCCGGGCGCAGCCCGTCCCGGCAGCGGAGCAGGGCCGGGCGGTCGCCGGACGCCAGGGCGACGGCCGCCACGGCACACCACAGGGCCTCCTGCACGAGGTCGGCGGGCGGCTCGGGCAGCTCGCGCAGCGCCTCGCGGGCCGCCTGCTCGCCGTCGGCCACGAGCGCGAGCGCGGGGCGGATCCAGGGCAGGTACGGCCCCCAGTCGGCGGCCGGGTCGAGGGCGGCGCGGATGCCGTACGGCCGGTCGGCCAGCCGGAGGCACAGGAGGGCGAGCGGGAGGAGTCCGGCGCGCACGCCGGGCATGCCCGGCCCGGCCAGCAGCCGGTCGACGGCGCGGTAGCCGGCCTCGGCGCGGTCCGTACGCCCGGTCGCGGCCAGCCGCAGCGCCCGGTAGCCGTCCGTGAACACGCGGACCAGCGGCAGTTCCTGGCGGTCGGCCAGCCGGTCGGCCGCCT
Source organism: Streptomyces sp. NPDC101237 (assembly GCF_044767465.1). Taxonomy (NCBI): domain Bacteria; kingdom Bacillati; phylum Actinomycetota; class Actinomycetes; order Kitasatosporales; family Streptomycetaceae; genus Streptomyces; species Streptomyces sp. NPDC101237. Next base: position 140,428 of record NZ_JBIWNY010000015.1, read on the forward strand.
CGGCGTGCGCGTCGGCGGTGGCGAGGTCGGCGAGGCCCGCGCGGGCCTGTACCCGGATCAGGTGGCCGAGGACCTCGTAGGTGACGAGGCCGTGCCGGCCGGCCAGGGTGATCAGTTCGGTGCCGAGGGCGTCGCGGCGGGGGGCCAGGCCGGCGCGGGCGCAGGACTGCATGAAGACGCCGTCGAGGGCGAAGGCGAGCAGGGCCGGATCGTCCAGGCGGCGGGCCAGGCGTTCCGCCTCCGCGGCGGCCTCGGCGGCGCGGGCCGACCGGGTGCCGCGGGTCTCCAGGGCGACCGTGGCGAGGAGCCGGCAGCGGGCGGCGTCCTGGGCCGGGGTCACGGGCAGCCGGGCCAGGGCGCGTTCGGCGGCTTCGGTGACGCGGCGGGCGGCCGCCGGGTCGTCGGAGCGGGGCCAGACCGCCGGGACGTCGTAGGCGCCGATGACCCGAGCGGTCAGGTCGGCGTCGCCCGACTCCTCGGCGGCGGTGATCACCGCGAGGCGGTGTTCGCGGGCGGCGGCGAGCCCGCCGGGGCCGGTCACGGCGAGCGTGCGCAGCAGGCCGACGGTGGATTCGAGCCGGGCCCGGGCGCCCGCGGCGACGGTGCGGTCGTACGCCTCCGCGGCCCGCGACCACACCCGTGCCGCCGCGGCCTCGCCCACCGCGTCCAGGGCGGGGTCCTGCGCGAGGATGCCGGCCTCCAGTCTCCGCAGTGCCGGGCCGGGATCGAGCCCCAGCTGGTCGGCGAGGGTCGCGCGGGCCCGGCGCAGCACCGCGAGGGCGTCGCCCTGCCGGCCGGTGCGGTAGAGGGCGAGCGCCAGCAGCCGCCAGCCCTCCTCGCGCCACGGGTGCCCGGCGAGGTGGGCGTCCAGGTCGGGCACCGCCTCGGCCGGGCGGCCCTGGGCGAGCCGCGCCCCGGCCCGCTGTTCGACCGCCCGCAGCCGCAGCTCGGCCAGCCGGGTCCGCTCGCCCCGGCACCACCGCTCGTCGGCGAACTCGGCGTAGGCGGGCCCCCGCCACAGCTCCAGCGCGTCCCGCAGCAGCAGGGCGGCCGGACCGGGCTCCTCCGGTACGGCGGCCTCCACGGCGGTCTCGAACCGCCAGGCGTCCACCGTCCCGGGTCCGGTGCGCAGGGCGTAGCCGGGGCCGTCGGTGACCAGGATCCGGGCCGGGGTGCGGGGCGGGCGGCCGGGTTCGAGGGCGCGGCGCAGGTCGCCGACGAAGGTGCGGACGGCGCTGACGGCGGTGGGCGGCGGCTCGTCCCACAGGTCGGCGACCAGCCGGGCCACCGGCACGACCCGTCCGCGGGCCACGATCAGCCGGGCCAGCACGGCACGGTGCCGGGGGCCCTTCAGGGCGAGCGGGGCACCGGCGCGCTCCGCCACCACGGGTCCGAGCACTCCGAAGCCGACCTGGTCCGTCCTCACCCGCCCCACGGTAGATGCGGTCGCACGGCGGGCGACGCCCCGGTCCGTGCTGACCGGTTGCTGATTCGCGCACGGGAGTCTCGGCGCATGAACATCCCCGGCTCGAACATCCCCGGCTTCGCCCCGCACCGTGTCCCCGTGGCCGACGGCGTCCGTCTGCACGCCGTCGTCGGCGGCACCGGCAGCCCGGTCGTCCTGCTGCACGGCTTCCCGCAGACCCACCTGATGTGGCGGCGGGTGGCCGCCGATCTCGCCCGCGAGCACACCGTGATCTGTCCCGACCTGCGCGGTTACGGCGCCAGTGACAAGCCTGCCGACGTGGACGGGCTGGCCTACGCGAAGCGGACGATGGCCGCCGACGTCGTGGCGCTCGCCCGTGCCCTCGGCCACGAGCGGTTCGCGCTGGCGGGGCACGACCGGGGCGCGCTGGTCGCCTTCCGGGCGGGCCTGGACCACCCGGACGCCGTGACGCATCTGGCGCTCCTCGACGTCCTGCCCACCGTGGACATGTGGGAGGTGCTGCGCGGCCGCGCGGCCGCCGTCGCCTTCCACCTCTATCTGACGGCCCAGCCCCCGGGCCTGCCCGAGCGGTTGATCGGCGCCGCCCCCGACCTGTTCTTCGGTCACTTCCTGGATGTGTGGACCCGTGATTCCGCTGCGATCCCCGCCGACGTCCGCGCCGCCTATCTCGCGGCCTGCCGGGCGGCGGTGCCCTCGATCGTGGCCGACTACCGGGCGTCGGCCGGCGTCGACACCGAGCATGATCTGGCCGACCGGGCCGCGGGGAAGGTCCTCGGCATGCCGGTGACCGTGCTCCAGCAGGACTGGGGCGCGGCCCTCGGCTACGACGCGGCCGCGCTGTGGCGGGCCTGGGCCCCGGAGCTGGAGCACCGCACCGTTGACTGCGGGCACTTCATGGCCGAGGAGGCACCGGACGAGGTCACCTCCGCGGTCCGGGAGCTGCTGTCCCGGTGATCCGCGGGTGATCCGGCCCGGCACTCCCGGCTGCCGGGCCGTCCGGACGGCGTCTCAGCCCTTGGCGAGTTTGACGTCCTGCTGCCGGGTGACGTGGAAGAAGGGCAGCGGCAGGCCACCCGCCGGGCGCAGCTCCATGACGGTGACCTCGACGCGGGCGGCGCCCGGCTCCAGCTTCTCGGAGGTCACCTTGCCGGTGTTCTCCCAGTGGTGCTCGGCGCCGTCGCACACGGCCCGCGTGCCGCCGACGCCGTGCCGGCTGGTCGGCGAGTCCTGGCTGACGGACGAGCTGACGAACACCGGGCCGGTGGCGTCGGTGCAGGTGTAGGTGCCGGAGAGGGTGACCGTGCCGTCGTCGGCGAGACGGCCGGTGGCGTCGACGGTGACGGACTCGGCGGGAGCGGCGGTCGCGGGGCCGACGGCGGCGCAGAGCAGGGCGGCGGAACCGAGGGCGGCGGCGAGGACGGGGCGTAGGGGCATGACATCCTTCCCAGGTCGTGGTGTGGGCATGCCCTGGATACCGGGCGTGCGGCCCGGGAGGCGTGACCGTCACCCCTTCGGTGGCGCGTCCCGGCCGGGACGGCTCCGCCGCTCGGTCGCGGACGCGCGGCGACCGTCGTGGGGGCGTCCGGGTGTTGTCCGCGTGTTGTCACAGGTCGCGGCAGGTGGTTCCGTACCGTTCACGGCGGGAGCATGGTCTGGTCATGCCGGTCGGCGACGTGCCGGAGGCAGACCCGTGGAGGTGCGCCATGTGTTCCCACCCGTTCCCGAGCGCGACGGCCGACCAGGGCCTCCCGCACATCGTCGCCGCCCACCCCGAGCAGGGCTGGTCCCTGCGGTGCGACGGGGCGATCGTCTTCGACGACACGGGCGAGCTGCGCCCCGACGGCAGCGTGGCCGAGCCGCACCGCGGCCCGGCCGGACAGCTCGTCGTCGCCGCCTGACCGGGCGCGATGTCGCGTACCGAGTCCGCCCGGCCCCGGACAGCTCGCCGGTCCCCTCCCCCGGAATCCTGACTCACGTTCAGCCCTGCACCTGATGTGACCAGCCGTGATGCCGTGGACCTAAAATGATCAACGTGTCCGAGCACCACGCCCCGAGGTCCCTCATCGTCACGCTCTACGGCGCCTACGGCCGCTTCCTGCCCGGCCCGGTGCCCGTCGCCGAGCTGATCCGGCTGCTGGCCGCCGTCGGGGTGGACGCCCCTTCCGTACGGTCCTCGGTGTCCCGGCTGAAACGGCGCGGCCTGCTGGCCCCGACGCGCACCGAGCAGGGCGCGGCCGCCTACGAACTCTCCGACGAGGCACGCCAGTTGCTGGACGACGGCGACAAGCGGGTGTACGCGGCCCCGGCCCCGCGGGACGCCGGCTGGGTGCTGGCGGTGTTCTCGGTGCCCGAGTCGGAACGGCAGAAGCGGCACGTGCTGCGCTCGCGGCTCGCCGGACTCGGCTTCGGCACGGCCGCGCCCGGCGTGTGGATCGCCCCGGCCCGGCTGTTCGAGGAGACCCGGCACACCCTGCGCCGGCTCGGTCTCGACCCGTACGTGGACTTCTTCCGCGGCGAGCACCTCGGCTTCGCCCCCACCACCGAGGCGGTCGCCCGCTGGTGGGACCTGACCGCGATCGCCAAGGCGCACGAGCGGTTCCTCGACGAGCACGAACCGGTGCTGCGCGGCTGGCAGCAACGGAGCGACACCCCGCCCGAGGACGCCTACCGCGACTACCTGCTCGCCCTGGACTCCTGGCGGCACCTGCCGTACACCGATCCGGGACTGCCGACGGCCCTGCTCCCCGCCGACTGGCCGGGCACCCGTTCGGCCGCCGTCTTCCGGGCGCTGCACGAACGCCTGCGGGACGCGGGCGGTGCTTTCGCGGGGCTGTGAGGGAGCGGGCCCGTGAGGGTGCCTCGCACGCACGGCGGTCGACCGGGGTGCGTCTGGCGGAGCCGTGTACCACCTCGCCGACCGGCCGCTCAGGGTCGGCGACCGGGTGCTGCTCAGGCACACCACGCGGACCATCAGGGCGGTCGTGCGGGACGTGGCGGCCGCGGCCGAGCTGACCGCCAACGGCCTGGGCCGGATCACCCTGCGCGGCGCCGAGGCGGTGCCGCTGGACGCCTACACGGTGTCCCGGCGCACCGGCGCGTTCATCCTGATCGGTCCGGCGGACGGCGCCACGCTGACCGCGGGATGGTCGGCTTCACCTGATCCCCAGCCTTTCGCCTCCGGCCGGCGGGCCCGGCCGGTCACAAGGTCACAGCGTGTCGATAACGCGGTAACAGCCCCACCGCACGCGCGCAGCGGCGCACCGGGCCGGGTAGTCAGCGGGGTACCGGGCCGCAGGCCCCCGGGGCCCGGCGACGGGTTCCGGGAGCGGACCCGTACCATTCCTACAGTTGAAAGCAGGACAAGCAGTGATCGCCTGCGCCATGAACGGAATCGCCGTGTACGAACCACCTTCCGCCGCCGCCTCCTGGCGCATCGCGCTGCCGCACACCGTCGCGGCCGTGCCGGTCGCCCGTGCCCTGGTGCGTTCGGCGATGGAGGAGGCCGACCACGCGGCGGACCCCGACACCGCGGAGCTGCTGACCGCGGAGCTGGTCGCCAACGCCGTCGAGCACACCGCCGGCCGGGGCCCGATAGAGCTGGTCGTCGAGCTGATGCCGGGCGGCTGCAAGGTCGAGGTGCACGACCCGGACCCGGCGCCGCCCGGCCACCTGACCCGTCCGGTGGTCGAGGAACCCGATCCGATGGAGGAGGGCGGGCGCGGCCTGCTGCTGATCCGCGCCCTCAGCGCCTCCTGCGGCCACCGCCCCACCGAGTCCGGCAAGGCGGTGTGGTTCAGGCTTCCTGTAGTACCGCGTCAGTGGCGTCCGGCGTGACCGCCGCGGCGCGCGCCAGCGTGGAGTTCCGGCGCCCGTAGCCGACGTAGACCAGCAGGCCCACCGCGAGGAAGACGGCGAACTGGAGCCAGGTCGTCCAGCCCGTCTCGTACATCAGGTACAGGCAGAAGCCGACGCCCAGCAGCGGCACCACGGGGTACAGCGGGACCCGGAAGGTGCGGGCCAGAGCCGGTTCGCGCCGGCGCATCGCGATCACCACGACGTTCACCACCGCCATGACGGCGAGGGTGCCGATGGTGCACAGGTTCATCACCGCGTCCAGCGAGGCGAAGGCGGCCGGCAGCGCGAAGACGAGCGCGACGATCAGGGTTCCGGCGACCGGGGTGGCGGTCCTCGGGGAGACCTTCTCGAAGACGCGCGGGATCAGTCCGTCCCGGGACATGGACATGAGGATGCGGGTCTGGCCGTACATCACCGCGAGGACGACGGAGGCGATGGCGACGACCGCGCCGAAGGCGATCACGCCGCCGCCGATCGCGGACCCGGTGACCTGGTTGACCACGTAGGACAGGGCCGCCGGGCGTCCGGCCACCTGGTCGCCGCCGATGGCGCCGGTCGCGGCCAGGGCGACGGCGCAGTAGAGCAGCGTGACCACGCCCATGCAGACGAGGATCGCGACGGGGATGTCCCGGCGCGGGTTCTTGGCCTCCTCGCCGGCCGTGGTGATCGCGTCGAAGCCGATGTAGGAGAAGAACGCGGCGGTGGTGCCCGCGCCGATGCCGCCGAGCCCGGCCGGGGAGAACGGCACGAGGTTGCCGTCCTTGAAGGCGCTGAAGCCGATCGCGCAGAAGGCCAGCAGGATGACGAGCTTCACGGCCGCCATCGCGGCGGTCGCGCGGGCGCTCTCCCGGACCCCGCGCACCAGCAGCACGGCGGCCATCGCGATGACGATCACGGCGGGCAGGTTCACGATCCCGCCGTCGCCGGGCCCCGCGGACACGGCGTGCGGGAGCTGGAGGCCGGTGAGGCTGTGCAGCAGTTCGTTGACGTACTGGCTCCAGCCGACCGCGACGGCCGAGATGGAGATGCCGTACTCCAGGAGCAGGCACCAGCCGACCAGGAAGGCGGTGGACTCGCCGAGACCGGCGTAGGCGAAGGAGTACGACGATCCGGAGACCGGGATCGCGCCGCCCAGCTCGGCGAAGGAGAGGGCCGTGAAGACGCAGGTGACGGCGGCGAGGACGAAGGAGACCACGACGGCCGGGCCGGCCTGGGCGACCGAGTCGGAGAGCCCGACGAAGATGCCGGTGCCGACGATCGCGCCGATGCCGAAGCAGATCAGCTGGAAGAGGCCCATGGTGCGGCGGAGGCCATGGCCCGCGCGGTCGGCGCCGGATTCGGCGACGAGCAGGTGGGGGGACTTGATGCGGGGCATGCGGGTGGTGCTCGTTTCTGGTGGTGCGGGTGCGATCCGGGTCGGTCGCCGTGGCGGCCGCGGCTGGGGTGTGCCGGGCCGCCGGACAGAATAAGGCCTGGTGGGGCGTGCGCGGTACGACGGCGGTCAGCCGAGCGTGGCCACCAGCACCGCCTTGATGGTGTGCATCCGGTTCTCGGCCTCGTCGAAGACGACCGAGTGCGCGGACTCGAACACCTCGTCGGTGACCTCCAGCTCGGTCAGGCCGTGGCGGGCGTGGATCTCCCGGCCGACGTCGGTGCCGAGGTCGTGGAAGGCCGGCAGGCAGTGCAGGAACTTGACGTCGGGGTTGCCGCTGGCGCGCAGCACGTCCATGGTCACGGCGTAGGGGCCGAGCAGCGCGATCCGCTCGTCCCACACCTCCTTGGGCTCGCCCATGGACACCCATACGTCGGTGGCGACGAAGTCGGCGCCGCTGACGCCGTCCTTCACGTCCTCGGTGAGCGTGATCCGGGCGCCGGAGGCCGCGGCGAGCCGTTCGGCCAGCTCGACGATGGTGCCGTCCGGCCACAGCAGCCGGGGTGCCACGATCCGCACGTCCATGCCGAGCAGGGCGCCGGTGACGAGGTAGGAGTTGCCCATGTTGTAGCGGGCGTCGCCGAGGTAGGCGAAGGCCATGGCGTCGAGCGGCTTGTCGCAGTGCTCGGTCATGGTGAGCACGTCGGCGAGCATCTGAGTGGGGTGCCACTCGTCGGTGAGGCCGTTGTAGACGGGCACTCCGGCGAAGGCGGCCAGTTCCTCCACGACGCCCTGGCCGTGCCCGCGGTACTCGATCGCGTCGAACATCCGGCCCAGTACCCGGGCGGTGTCCTTCACGGACTCCTTGTGCCCGATCTGCGAACCGGACGGGTCGAGGTAGGTGGTGACGGCGCCCTGGTCGGCGGCGGCGACCTCGAAGGCGCAGCGGGTCCGCGTGGAGGTCTTCTCGAAGACCAGCGCGATGTTCTTGCCGCGCAGGTACCGGGTCTCGGTCCCGGCCTTCTTGGCCGCCTTCAGCTCGGCGGCCAGCCCGACCAGCCCGCGGAACTCCTCCTCGGTGAAGTCCAGCTCCTTGAGGAAGTGGCGGCCGGCGAGGGCGGTCGGGACTGTCGCCATGGGGGCGCTCCAGCAGTAGAGGTCGACGCGGGGACTTTTGGAAGTCTATACGACGTTACACATTTCTATACAGAGTCCTGTTCCCCCCGGCCCCGGCCCGGGCCGGGCGCCCCGCCCCCGCACCCCCGCACGACGCCCCCTACACGGCGTCCCGCTCCACCGGGCAGCTCATGCACCGCGGGCCGCCCCGCCCCCGGCCCAGCTCGCTGCCCGGGATCTCGATCACCTCGATGCCCTGCTTGCGCAGGTGGGTGTTGGTGGTCGAGTTGCGTTCGTAGGCGACGACCACGCCGGGTTCGACGGCGAGCACGTTGCAGCCGTCGTCCCACTGCTCGCGCTCGGCCGCGTGCACGTCCTGGGTGGCGGTGAGGACCCGGATCTCGCTGAGGCCGAGAGCGGCGGCGATCGCGCGGTGCATGTGCTCCGGCGGATGGTCGGTGACCTTCAGCTCCTTGTCGCCGGAGCCCGGTTCGATGGTGTACGAGCGGAGCATGCCGAGCCCGGCGTACTGGGTGAAGGTGTCGCCGTCGACCATCGTCATCACGGTGTCGAGGTGCATGAAGGCCCGCCGCTTCGGCATGTCGAGGGCCACGATGGTCCGCGCGGAGCCCGCCGCGAACAGTTCGTGCGCGAGCATCTCGACGGCCTGCGGGGTGGTGCGCTCGCTAATGCCGATCAGGACCGCGCCGCCGCCGATCACCAGGACGTCACCGCCCTCGATGGTGGAGGGGTAGGCGGCCTGCCCCTCCGACCACACGTGGAACGTCTCGCCACGGAAGAGCGGGTGGTGCCGGTAGATCGCCTCGAAGTGCACGGTCTCGCGCTGCCGGGCCGGCCAGCGCATGGCGTTGATGGAGACGCCGTCGTAGACCCAGGCGGAGGTGTCCCGGGTGAAGAGGTGGTTGGGCAGGGGCTGCAGCAGGAAGTCGTCGAGGTCCATGACGTGGAAGCGGACCGAGGTGGGCTCCGCGTGCCCGCCGAGGAACTCCCGTTTGGTCATGCCGCCGACCAGCGCCTCGGCCAGCTGGGGCGCGGGCAGGTTCTCGAAGGCGGCGCGCAGGTGGTCGGTGGCCAGCGGGCCGTACTCCTTCTCCTCGAAGACCCGGTCCAGGACGAGTGCGCGAGCCGCCGGGATCGCCAGCGTCTCGGTGAGCAGGTCGCCGAAGAGGTGGACGGCGACCCCGCGGTCCCGGAGCACGTCCGCGAACCCGTCGTGCTCGGCCCTGGCCCGGCGCACCCACAGGAGGTCGTCGAAGAGGAGGGCGTCCTTGTTGCTGGGGGTGAGCCTTTTGAGCTCCAGATCCGGCCGGTGCAGGATGACGCGGCGCAGCCGCCCGGCTTCGGAGTCGACATGGAATCCCATGACTCCATCCTGACCATCGACGACCGGGTTCACCCCCAGGTTGACCGTTTCTTGTTGTCGTCCCCTTGACGACAAGCGGACCGGCCGCGATTATTGTCATGTTGACTCTAAATCACGAGGGGGACTTCATGGCCGACATCACCCGGCGGCTGGGACGACGTCATCTGCGCGGCGCCCCGACGGCGCACATCAGGCACCACCGGGACGGCAAGCTGCTGCACGACGGCACCGGCATCAGCTTCTGGTTCCGGGCGCTGACCGCGGCGATCTCCGAGATCCCGGTCGACGACCGCGAACTGGCGATGACCTTCCACGCCCGCACCGCCGACTTCCAGGACGTCGCGGTGCAGGCCACGGTCACGTACCGGATCGGCGACCCGGCGCTGGCGGCCGCCCGCCTCGACTTCTCGATCGACCCCGGCACCGGGGTCTGGCGCGGCACCCCGCTGGAACAGCTGGGCACCCTGCTCACCGAGACCGCCCAGCAGCACGCGCTGGCCGTGCTGGCCCGCACCCCGCTGGCGTCCGCGCTGGTCGACGGGGTGGCGGCGGTCCGGGAGCGGATCGCGCAGGGCCTCGGCGCGGAGCCCCGGCTGCCGGCCACCGGGATCGAGGTGGTGGCCGTGCGCGTGATGGCGCTGCGGCCCGAACCGGAGGTCGAGCGGGCGCTTCGCACCCCGGCCCGCGAGCAGATCCAGCAGGAGGCGGACCGGGCCACCTACGAGCGCCGTGCGGTGGCCGTGGAGCGGGAGCGGACCATCGCCGAGAACGAGCTGGCCAGCCAGATCGAACTGGCCCGCCGCGAGGAGCAGTTGGTCGAGCAGCGCGGCACCAACACGCGGCGCGAGGCGGAGGAGCACGCGGCGGCCGACGCGGTGCGCGCGGAGGCGGAGGCCGCGCGGTCGGTCAAGCTCGCGGAGGCCGAGGCGGCGCGGACGGTACGGCTCGCGGAGGCGGAGGCGGCCCGCTCGGTGAAGCTGGGCGAGGCCGAGGCGGCCCGCACCGTCACGCTCGCGCGGGCCGAGGCCGAGGGCGCCCGGGAGACCGGCGAGGCCCGCGCCGCGGCGCAGGCGGCCTGGCTGCGGGTGCACGGCGAGGTGGACGTGGCCACGCTGCACGCGCTCACCGGCACGCGGCTCGCCGAGAACCTGCCGCGCATCGACAGCGTGACCGTGTCGCCGGACGTCCTGACGGGGCTGCTGGCGAAGCTGGGCGCGACGGAGGGGCCGTGACCGCGGGGGACGGCGTCGCCGGTGTCGACGGCCGGCGGCCCGCGCAGGCGGCGTCGTGAGTCTCGCGCCACGGGTGGTCCTCGTCCACCGGACCACCGAGTACGACGAACTGGTGGCCCATCACGGCACCCACGGGCAGGCCGCCTTCTTCCTCTCCACCCGGGGACGGGACATCGAGGAGATCGCGGAGCGGCACCGCAGGACCGGGCGGGCGCTGGCCACGGTGGCCGCGGCGGTCCCGCTGACCTGGCGCCAGGCCCGGGTCGAGCGGGCCGACCTGGACCGCTTCCTGTTCGCGCCCGAGGACGTGGTCCTGGTGGTCGGCCAGGACGGCCTGGTGGCGAACGTGGCCAAGTACCTGGACGGCCAGCCGGTGATCGGCATCGACACCGACCCCGGCCGCAACCCCGGTGTGCTGGTACGGCACCGGCCGGAGCACGCGGCGACGCTGCTGGCCTCCGTCGCCGTCACCCGCGCCGACGAGCTGACGATGGTCGAGGCCGTGGCCGACGACACGCAGCGGCTCGTGGCGCTCAACGAGATCTATCTGGGAACCGCCGGTCATCAGACCGCCCGATACCGCCTGGGCCTCGAGGTCGACGGGGGTGTCGTCGAGGCCCAGGCTTCCTCCGGAGTGCTGGTGGGCACCGGCACCGGGGCCACCGGCTGGCTGCGCTCGCTGTGGCAGGAGCGCGGCGCCCGGCTGACGCTGCCCTCCCCCACCGAGGACCGCCTGCTGTGGTTCGTCCGGGAGGCGTGGCCCTCGCCGGTGACCGGGACCTCCCTGGTCGCCGGCGAGCTGACCGCCTCGGCGTCCCTGACGCTCACCGTCGAGTCGGACCGGCTGATCGCCTTCGGCGACGGCATCGAGACCGACGCCCTGGAACTCACCTGGGGCCAGAGGGTCCGGATCGGGGCCTGCGCCCACCGGCTCCGGCTGGTGGGCTGAGCCGGCGGCCGGCCGTCCTCACAGGCGGGGGTCGACCGGTTCCGACTCCAGGGCCAGAACCCCGAACACCGCCTCGTGGATCCGCCACAGCGGCTCGCCGTCCGCGAGACGGTCCAGGGCCTCGAGTCCCAGGGCGTACTCGCGGGCCGCCAGGGACCGCTTGTGGTTCAGGAACCGGTTCCGCAGGCGTGCCAGGTTGTCCGGTCGGGTGTACTCGGGGCCGTAGATGATCCGCAGGTACTCGCGGCCACGGCACTTGATGCCGGGCTGGACCAGCCGGCCCTTCGGGTCGCGCACCACCGCGCCGAGCGGCTTGACGACCATGCCCTCGCCGCCCCGGCCGGTCATCTCCAGCCACCAGTCGACGCCGGCCCGCACCGACTCCGGGTCGCCGGTGTCGACGAGCAGGCGCCGGGTGGTCCGCAGGAGGCCCGACGCGTCGTGCTCCACCATCCGGTCCAGGAGGGCGAGCTGCTCGTCGTGCGGGAGGGCGGCGAGACTGCGGCCCTGGACCGCGAGGACCTGGAAGGGGGCCAGGTGCACTCCCTCCAGTCCCTCGGTGGTCCAGCAGTACCGGCGGTAGGCGTCGGTGAACGCGGCCGCGTCGGCGGCGCGTCCGCGCTGCCGGGCGAGCAGTTCGCCGACGTCCACACCGCGTGCCGACGCGCCCTCCAGGGCGGCCAGCGCGCCGGGGAACACGGCTCCGGAGGCGGTGCCCACCGCCGCGTACTGGGTGCGCAGCAGGCCGCCGGCCTTCAGCGACCAGGGCAGCAGTTCGGCGTCCAGCAGGAGCCAGTCGGTGGCGAGTTCGTCCCAGAGCCCGGCCGCGTCGACCGCTTCGCGGATCCTGCCGAGGATCTCCTCGGTGACGGACTCGTCGTCGAAGAACGGGCGCCCGGTGCGGGTGTAGAGGGAACCGGTGGGTCCGTGCGGGACGCCGAAGCGGCGGTGCGCGGTCTCCGCGTCCCGGCACACCAGGGCCACGGCCCGCGAGCCCATGTGCTTCTCCTCGCACACGACCCGGTCGACCCCGTCCTGCGCGTACTGCGCGAAGGCCTCCGCCGGGTGCTCCAGATACCCCTCGACATGACTGGTGGCCGTGGGAGCCATGGTCGGCGGCAGGTACGGCAGCAGGCGCGGGTCGGCCGCGAAACGGCTCATCACCTCCAGGGCGGCCGCCGCGTTCTCCTCGCGCACGGCGATCCGGCCCTGGTACCGGGTCTCCACGGCCCGCCGGCCGTGCACGTCGGCCAGGTCGAGCGGGCGCCCGTCGTGGCCGCCGGGCGCCTCGGTGCGCAGCGGCCGGGCCGGCTCGTACCAGACCCGCTCGGCCGGCACGTCGACCAGCTCCCGCTCCGGCCAGCGCAGCGCGGTGAGCTTGCCGCCGAAGACGGCACCGGTGTCGAGGCAGATGGTGTTGTTCAGCCAGGAGGCCTCCGGGACCGGCGTGTGACCGTAGACGACGGCCGCCCGGCCCCGGTAGTCCTCGGCCCACGGGTAGCGCACCGGCAGGCCGAACTCGTCGGTCTCGCCGGTGGTGTCGCCGTACAGCGCGTGCGAGCGGACCCGGCCGGAGGTGCGGCCGTGGTACTTCTCGGGCAGTCCGGCGTGGCAGACGACCAGCCGGCCGCCGTCGAGGACGTAGTGGCTGACGAGTCCGTCGATGAACTCCCTTACCTGCCGGGTGAACTCCTCGCTCTCGCCGGCCATCTGCTCGATGGTCTCGGCGAGTCCGTGGGTGTGCTGGACCTTGCGGCCCTTGAGGTGGCGGCCGTACTTGTTCTCGTGGTTGCCGGGCACGCACAGGGCGTTGCCGGACCGCACCATCGACATGACCCGGCGCAGCACACCGGGGCTGTCCGGGCCGCGGTCGACGAGGTCGCCGACGAACACGGCGGTGCGGCCCTCGGGGTGCACGCCGTCGGCGTAGCCCAGCTTGGCGAGCAGGGCCTCCAGTTCGAGGGCGCAGCCGTGGACGTCGCCGACGATGTCGAAGGGGCCGGTGAGGTGGGTCAGGTCGTTGAACCGCTTCTCGGTGACGACGGTCGCCGACTCGGCCTCCGCCACCCCGCGCAGGACGTGCACCTTCCGGAAGCCCTCGCGCTCCAGGTGCCTGAGGGAGCGGCGGAGTTCGCGGATGTGGCGCTGGATGACCCGGCGGGGCATGTCGGCACGGTCGGTGCGGGCCGCGTTGCGCTCGGCGCACACCTCCTCGGGCACGTCCAGGACGACGGCGATGGGCAGGACGTCGTACTTCTTCGCCAGGTCGATCAGCTGGCGCCGGGACTCCTGCTGCACGCTGGTCGCGTCGACGACCGTGCGGCGGCCGGCGGCCAGCCGCTTGCCCGCGATGTAGTGCAGCACGTCGAAGGCGTCCTTGGTGGCGCCCTGGTCGTTCTCGTCGTCGCTGACCAGTCCCCGGCAGAAGTCGGAGGAGATCACCTCGGTCGGCTTGAAGTGGCGGCGCGCGAAGGTGGACTTGCCGGAGCCGGAGGCCCCGATCAGGACGACCAGGGAGAGGTCGGTGACGGGCAGGACGCGTCCTGCCGCTGTCTGCTCGGTCATGCCGCCTTCGCCTCCTTCACGGCGGGGGTGGTGGTGTCCATCTGGAAGACGGCCATCTGGGTGGGCGGGCCGACCTCGGGGTCGTCCGGGCCCACGGGGACGAACTCGACGGTGTACCCGTGGAGTCCGGCGACCCGGTCGGCCCAGGCGCGGAACTCCTCGCGGGTCCACTCGAAGCGGTGGTCGCCGTGCCGGACGTGTCCGGCGGGCAGGGTCTCCCAGCGGACGTTGTACTCGGCGTTCGGCGTGGTCACCAGGACCGTGCGCGGGCGGGCCGCTCCGAACACGGCGTACTCCAGGGCCGGCAGCCGGGGCAGGTCGAGGTGCTCGATCACCTCGCTGAGCACGGCCGCGTCGTAGCCCTTGAGCCGCCGGTCGGTGTAGGCCAGGGAGCCCTGGAGGAGCGTGACGCGGGACGCCTGCCGCTCGCCCATGCGGTCCAGCTTGAGCCGGCGCGCCGCGATGGTGAGGGCCCGCATCGACACGTCGACGCCGACGATCTCGGTGAAGGCGGGGTCTTTCAGCAGGGCCTGCACCAACTGGCCCTGTCCGCAGCCGAGGTCCAGGACCCGGGCGGCACCGGACCGGCGCAGGGCGTCGAGGATCGCCTCCCGGCGCCGCACCGCGAGCGGCGCGGGCCTCTCCTCGGCCTCCGTCTCCTCCTCGACCGCGTTGTCGATCTCCTCGACCTCGCTGTCGTCGGTCTCGGCGAGCCGCACCAACTCCAGCCGTTCCCTCGCCTGCCGGGTCAGCGACCAGCGGCGGGAGAGGTAGCGGGTGGTGATGAGCCGCTGCTCGGGGTGGCCGGGCAGCCAGCCCTCGCCGGCGCGCAGCAGCTTGTCGACCTCCTCGGCGGAGACCCAGTAGTGCTTGGCGTCGTCGAGGACGGGGAGCAGGACGTAGAGGTGGCGCAGGGCCTCGGCGAGGGTCAGCGTCCCGGACTCCAGGACCAGCCGGACGTACCGCGACTCACCCCACTCGGGGAAGGCGGTGTCCAGGGCGACCGGTTCGGCGGTCACCGTCCAGCCGAGCGGCTCGAACAGCTGCCGTACGAGACCGGGGCCGCCGCGCGCGGGCAGCGCGGGCACCTCGACGCGCAGCGGCCGCGGCTGACCGGGGGCGTCGGGGCGGGCCCGGCACACTCCGCGCATCGCGCTGGAGAAGACGTTGCCTATCGCCACGGCGAGCAGGGAGGAGGCCGCGTAGGGGCGGTCGTTGACGTACTGGGCGAGCGCCGCGTCGGGTGCCCCGCCGTGTCCCTTGCCCTTGCCACGCCGGACCAGCGCCACCGCGTCGATCTCCAGCAGCAGCGCCGCCGTGCAGCGCTCGGGATCCGCCTCCGGGTAGAAGACGTGCGCGATGCCGTAGGAGGTCGAGAAGGTCTGCGCGTTGTCGGGGTGCTTGTGCAGCAGGAACCCGAGGTCGGTCGCGGGGCGTTCGGAAGTGCCGGTGGTGGTGATCGTCAGGAACACGGGTCGCCTCGAATGGGATCAGGAAACGGTGCGAAAGCGCTGGTCGTGCGCTTGTGCGCGGTTCCAACGTACAGACGGTCGCCGTTTCGGGCCGCGGAATTTCTCTGGCGCTACCGCTCGGCCCGCTTCCAGGCGCCGACGCCGAGCTTCCCCGTGGTGCCGAGGTCCAGGCCCGGTGTGAGCATGACGGGTGCGGCGCCCGGCCTGGCCAGGACCCGGACGTAGGGCACGTTGATCGCGGTGCCGGACAGGGTCGTGTTGCGCCAGATCAGGCCGGAGCGGGCGGACTCACCGGGCTTCAGGACGAGCGGGGCGGGCGGGCCGTCGAGGCCGGTTCCCGTGGCGATGGCGGTGCCGCCGCGCAGGACGCGCACGCCGTCGACGGGCTCACGGGCGTCGTCCAGGAGGGTCAGCTTCGGATAGCCGTCGAGCGCGTAGTCCCGCTTCCCGCAGTTCTCCAGGTGCAGGCCGACGACGCGCAGGCCCATCGCGGCGTCGCCGTCGTCGGCCCACAGCCGCACGCCGGAGACGGGGCAGGGGCCCGTCCGGGACGGCGCCTCGTCGGCGGGGACCTTGGTGACCTCGGCGACCTCGACCCGGGTGACCGGGGAGGCGCCGGGTGCGAGCGCGCCCGCCTCGACGGTCCCGGTGGTGCTGTGGCCCGGCGCGACCCCGGTCACGGTCACCCTCTTGGAGGCCATGACGGCTCCGGTGTCCGTGGTGAAGGCGAAGAGCACGGTGTAGGTCATGGCGGCGTCGCCGTCGTTGCGGACCCGGTAGGCGGCCAGGATCCCGGAGTCACCGGTCCCGGGCAGCGGGTCCGCGCGCACCCGGCCCGGGGTGACGGAGGGGCTCGGTGAGGCCGTGGGGAGGGTGACCGACGTGATCCGCACGCCGTCCACCGGTGGGTCGGTGACGGTGGTGCGGGGCGGCGGCGCGGCCGAGCCGGGCCCGTCGTCCGCGTGCTCCGCGCCGCACGCCGTGGCCAGCACCAGGACGGCGGCGGGGGCGAGGAGACGGGTGTGGGGTCTGCGCATCCGGCCAGCTCATCAGGGCGCACTCCCAACGCCTGTGACGGAAGCCATAGTTCCGGTCACAGGCGTGTCACAGCCGGCCGGATGCGCGGGCCTGGCCGGCTACGGCAGCTGCGCCTGGACCTGGGCGGAGATCAGCTCCAGGTGGTCCAGGTCGGACAGGTCGAGGACCTGGAGGTAGAAGCGCTGCGCGCCGATCTCCGCGTAGCGGCCGATCTTGTCGACGACCTCGGCCGGGGTGCCGGCCAGGCCGTTCGCCTTCAGCTCGTCGACCTCGCGGCCGATGGCGGCGGCGCGCCGGGCGACCTCCTGGTCGTCCTTGCCCACGCAGACCACGAGGGCGTTGGAGTAGGTCAGGTCGTCGCCCTTGCGGCCGGCCGCCTCGACGGCGGTGCGCACCCGCGCGAACTGGGCGGCGCTGTCCTCGACCGAGGCGAACGGCATGTTGAACTCGTCGGCGTAACGGGCCGTCAGCCGCGGCGTGCGGGTGGCGCCCTGGCCGCCGATCAGCACCGGGACGCGCGCCTGGGCGGGCTTGGGCAGCGCGGGCGAACCGGTGAGGTCGTAGTAGGTGCCGTGGAAGTCGAAGGTCTCGCCGAGGGCGGTCTCCCACAGCCCCGTGACGATCGCCAGCTGCTCCTCCAGGCGGCCGAACTTCTCCTTCGGGAAGGGGATGCCGTACGCCTTGTGCTCCTCCTCGAACCAGCCCGCGCCGAGGCCGAGTTCGACCCGGCCGCCGGACATCTGGTCGACCTGGGCGACCTGGATGGCGAGCACGCCCGGCAGCCGGAAGGTGGCGGCGGTCATCAGGGTGCCGAGGCGGATCCGGCTGGTCTCGCGGGCCAGTCCGGCCAGGGTGATCCAGGCGTCGGTCGGGCCGGGCAGGCCGTCGGCGTCGCCCATCCGCAGGTAGTGGTCGGAGCGGAAGAAGGCGTCGAACCCGAGGTCCTCGGTGGCCTTGGCCACGGTGAGGAGGGTGTCGTAGCTCGCGCCCTGCTGGGGCTCGGTGAAGATGCGAAGGTCCATGCGTCCATCCTGCACGGCCGCGGGCCCGCCGACCGCATCGGCACCGGCTGCCGTGCGCGTCCCCGCCAGGGTGAATGCCGCCGGTGGCGGGGCGTGCGGGTGCGGCGGCCGGTCTCCGGCCCCACCGGTGATCGTCGGCCCGTGCCGTCGCGTGCGCTTCGTGGCCCGCCCGCGGGCCTGTGCGACCTGCACAGGGAAGCGGGCCCCCTCGGCCGCGGCGCGCCAGACCAGAGGGCGCCGACACCCCGTAGGGCCGTTCGGGCGGATCACGCCGGCGAGGCGCGGCCCGTCGCGGCCGCCCGGAGCGTCGCCGCCGACGGCCGGGGCCGCGCGCGGCCGCGCGGTCAGCCGTCGTGGACCTCCTCCCGCGCCGCCAGTTTGCGCAGCATCTCGAGGACCCGGTCCCGGGACTCGTCGGCCGCGTCGATGGCCTCCATGCACTGCCAGTACGCCGCCTCGTCGGCCGCCGCGCTGGCCATGCCGACCAGTGTGATGCCGACCTCGGCGAGGAGCCCGCCCAGGGAGAGCAGCGTCGCCCGCGCGTCCTCCAGTTCGGTGAGCTGGGCGGCGCGCAGGGTGCCGGGATCCAGGTCGGGGGCGCCCAGGATCCCGCAGCCCCGGCCCGCCAGCTCGGTCAGGCCGAGAGCCTCGCCACGCAGCTCGGGCGGGCCGGAGACGGCCAGCCGGCTGCCGATCGCCTGGGCCAGGGCCTGCGCCTGCCACACCTCGGTCATCATCTCCGGTACGCCCGCACCGCTCGCCAGTGCCCGTCTGCTCGCCACGATGAGCCGCATCGCGTCCATCCGCCGCCCCGTCCCCGTCGGTCCGAACTGCCGTGCAGCAGTCAGTAGTTCACTACCCAGAGTGAGGGCAGGTGAGACGTACAGCCAGAGGAAGGGGGAAATCTGTGGACAACAATTCGGATTCGGGCGGGCTTTTGGTCACCGAGAGTTAAAGCGGAGTACCGCCCTCCCCTCAGGGCGCCGTCAGGAGGGCGGGAACCGCTTCTCGTTGCGTTCGATCTTCGCGTCCAGCGCGGCCAGCGGGTCGACGTCCAGGACCTCGCAGAGCTGGAGCAGGTAGGACAGGACGTCGGCCACCTCGTCGGTGACCCGGTGCGCGGTGTCGGGGTCGGCCATCACCAGGGCGGACTCCTCCGGGGTCAACCACTGGAAGATCTCGACCAGTTCGGAGGCCTCGACACTGAGGGCGGCCACCAGGTTCTTGGGGGTGTGGTACTGCTGCCAGTCACGGGCGGCGGCGAACTCGGCCAGCCTGCGCTGGAGCTTCGCCACGTCGAGGGGTTCTTCGTCGGTCACGCGTCCAGGTGTACCACTGTGATCGTCCCGGCTCCGTCGGCCGGGTCCGCGTCGCTCACCGCGCCGACGAGCCGGATGTGGCCGCGTTCGCCCATCAGGACGGCGGTGCGGAGGAGTTCGGTGCGCTGGCGGGAATCCAGGCAGCGGTCGAAGCCGTCGGCGAGGACGGTGAGGCTGCGCATGGCGTCGGGGACCTCGCCGGGCGCGTCGACCTCCAGGACGCCGGGGCCGGTGAAGAGGACCAGCGCCAGGGCGAGGTAGCGCAGCTCGCCGTCGCCGAGCCCGGCAAGCTCCGAGCGGTGGCCCTCGCCGCGGTCGAGGAGCGCCCGTACCGTGCCGTCGCCGAGCGGTTCGGCGAGCAGGTCGGCCACAGGACCGGCGCAGCCGGTGCGGACCGCGTCGACGAGGAGTCCGTGGCGGCGTCCGCACTCGGAGCGGGTGCGCCACAGGACGTCGGCGAGGTTGTCGCAGCCGCGCAGCAGCCGCCCGGAGCCGGCGCGGACGGGTGCGCGCATGACCTCGGGCCGCGGATCGCAGGCGAACACGGACCGCAGGGCTACGACCATCTGCTCGGCGGCGGCGAGGACCCGGCGCTGGCCGTCGGTCTTGCCGGCGACGCGCAGCGGCAGCAGGGCGGTGCCGAGCCGGTCGTCGGGCAGCGGGGCCTTGGTCACCGGAGAGCTGCCCGCCGTGTGCCAGGCGGCCTGCACGGCCCGGCGCCCCGGGTCGCGCAGGGCGGTCTCCAGCAGCACGAGGCCGCCGGCGGTCAGCCGCTCGCCGACGATGCGCAGGTCGGGCTCGGCCTGGACGGCGACGTCGAGCCGTACGGGCCCTTCGGGGCCGTCCGCCGTGCAGCCGATCCGGAATCCGCGCCGGTGCTGCGCGTCGGGCCGCGCCCGCTCCGGGACCAGGGCGACGGGGTCGGGGAACACCTCCTCGACCGAGGCGCCGCCGCCGAGCCGCGCCAGCGCCTCGTAGGCCGCGAGCACCGCGGACTTCCCGCTGCCGCTCGGCCCGGTGAAGAGGGTGACCGGCCCGAGCGGGAAGCTCGCCCCGCGATGCCGGGCGAAGGCGGAGAGACGCAGCTCGGTGAGCCGGGGACGGGGGTCGCGACGGGCAGCGGGGCCGCCGCCGGGCCGGACGTCCGGTGCGGGACCCGGCGGACCGCCGGCACGTGCCGGTCGGCGGGCGGGCGGCGCCTGCGCGGAGCCGGGCCCCGAGGGGGCGGCCTCAGGACCGGCGGCCGGTGACGAGGCCGCGGAGGGCACCGCCGTGGACGGCGCGGTCGCCGTGGCCTGTGCGGCCGCCGCCGCGGTGCCGCGGCCCGACCGGGCGCGGGGCACGGTCTCCCCCGGCGCGGCGGGCGCGCCGGAGCCCGGGACGCCGGGCGGGACCGGGACGTCCGGTGGGGTCGGCGGCGGGGCCGCACATTGGGCCGGCGGGGCGCTCGGGGTGGCACCGGCAAAGGCGGAGGGGCTGGACGCGGGCGAGACGGAGGGCACGGCCATAGGGGGACCGTAGGGCGCCGCCCGGCCGGTGAACCGTTTTGCCGCCGGCGACTTCCTACGATCGGGGTACGGCGGCGCCCCGGCCCCGTGCCCGGCTCAGCCGCCCGAGACCCCCGCGCCCTCCATCAGCCCACTGACCTCGGTGCCGGGCGGCGTGAGGAGGAAGACGTTGCGGTCCACCCGGTGCATGCCGCTCGCCAGGCCGAAGACGACGCCCGTGCTGAAGTCGAGGACGCGCTTGGCGGTCTCCGTCTCCGCGCCGGTCAGGTCGAGCAGGACCGGTATCCCGGCCATCAGCGTCTCGGCGACCTCCCGCGCGTCGGCGAAGACGTTCACCCTCAGCACCACGAAACGGCGCCGCGTCTCGGTCTCCGCGTCCGGCAGCGACCGGTGGCCGACCGAGGACGGCCAGGCGTCGCGGCCCCGCAGCGGCACGACCTGGGCGAGCCCCTCCCACTGTTCATCGGTGACGTCGTAACGGCTCACCGGCTCCCCCCGACCTGACTCGCACTCGTTGCCTGCACCAGCCAATTCTTACGCCAAGTCACCCGTCCGGCCCAACAGCGACACGAAGCGCGAACGACTGTGGGCACGCATGCGTGGAACACGTGTTCTTGTCACTATTAGGGCGAATGCCACGCATTGGGGGCTTCTTACTGCCCTCACACCGGACTCTTCTCCTCCTTCGACGCCCCGTTCACCGCCCGGGATTAGCGTCCGGTGCGTGCACTTGGCAGAAACACAGCAGGTGACACCCGACCGGCGGACACAGTCGGCGGTGTCCGCCGCCCCGGATACCTCCCCGGACCTCGTAGCGTGCGCACCGCCCGCCCCCTGGCATCGCGTCCTGACCCTCCTCGCCGACGTCTCCCTGTTCATCGGCACCCGTTCGGTGTGGACGCAGGCGGCCACGCACCACCTGGTCCTGGCGGCCCTGATCTCCGTGTGCTACGCCTCGATCCTGGTGAGCGGCGTGCTGAGCCTGACCGTGCGCAGGACCCGGTCGCTGGCCCGGGTCGACCTGCTGGTCCTGGTCACGGCGGCGGTCCTCGCCCTGTGCGCCTGGGCGCTGAACCACAACGGCGGCGACGAGGGCGTCCTCACCACCCAGGCGGCCCGGGCACTCGTCACCGGACACGCCGTCTACGGACAGCCCTGGCCCTGGCTGTTCCACGGCACGGGCATCGCCGTGACGCCGACCATAGGCGGCGGCTACGACTACACCTACGGCTATCCCCCGCTCGCTCCGCTGCTCACCGTTCCGCTGCTGTGGCTCGGCCACTCCGGCGCCCCGGCGACGGCGGCGTGCACGCTCGCGCTGATCGCCGGCACGGTCGCGCTGTGGCGGATGCTCCCGGTGCCGTGGCGGTCCGCGGCGACCCTGGCCTGCCTGGGGTTCGGCTTCCTGTCGACGTACGCCCGGGTCGGCTACCCGGCGATCATCGCGCTGGCCCTGCTCGTCCCGGTGGCGGTGCGCTGGCCGCGGATCGGCGCGGGCGGCCGCCTCGGCACCGCGGGGATCGCCCGTGCCGCGTGCCTGGGCGCCGCGTGCGCGGCGCAGCAACTGCCCTGGTTCGTCACGCCGTTCCTGCTGGCCGGCGTCTACGCGGTGCGGCGCGGGGAACTCGGCGGCCGGGCCGGCGCCCTGGTGGTGCTGCGGTTCGCCGGCGCCGCCGTCACGGTCTGGCTGCTGATCAACACGTACTTCGCCGTCTCCGAACCCGGCCGCTGGCTGGGGGGGATCGCGCTGCCGCTGACCCAGGGCGCCGTGGTGCACGGCCAGGGCCTGGTGGACGTCACGCTGTACTTCACCGACGGCAGCGACCGCATCGCCTGGTACTCGCACGCCAGCATGCTGCTCGCGGCGGCCCTGCTGGCCCTGTTCGTGCTGTTCGTGCGGCGTCTTGGCCCGGTGGCGACCGTGCTGCCCTGGCTGGCCTTCTTCCTGGCGACCCGCTCCCAGGACGGCTACTACCTGCTGATGACCCCGCTGTGGCTGGCGGCGGCCGTCACCGCGCCCCTGCCGGAGTTCGCGCGGGCCTGGCAGCCGCGGCCGGCCTTCCTGGCCGGACCCCGCCGCAGGCCCGCCCTGGTCGCGGTCGCGGCCCTGCTGTTCATCCCGGCGCTGGTGAGCGCGGCCCTCGCGGTGTCGGGCTCGCCGCCGCTGCGCATGCAGGTCACGGCCCTGCGCCGGGCGGAGCGGTCGGCGGCGGTGGTCCGGGCGATGACGCTGAAGGTCGTGAACACCGGGGACGCCCCGCTCACCCCGCACTACACGCTGACCACCGGCCAGGGCATGAGCCGGTACTGGCTGCTGGTGCGCGGCCCGGCGACGATTGCGGGGCACGGCACGGCGAGCGTCGAACTCCGGCCGCCGGACGGCCGGTTCACCGTCCCCGGCAAGCCCGGCACCCGGATCCGGCTGCGCGCGTTCACGGCGGACCCGCAGACCCTGTCCAGCCAGGACGTCACCCTGCGCGCGCCGGCACCGGGAGCGACGGTCAGGCCGCCGCGCGGGTGAAGCGCAGGGCGGCGGTCACCGTGGTCGGGCCGCCCATCATGCGCATCTGGTTGAAGGCGACCCCGAACTCCTCGCGGGTCACCGTGAACTCCGTCTCCAGCGTCAGCCCGTCCGCGTCGGCCGAGGCCAGCCGCGCGGTGATCTCCTGCGGCCTGGTGACGCCCCGGACGGTCAGCCGGCCGTCCACGCGCACCGTGCCGTCCGCGTCCCGCCGGGCATCGCGCACCTCGAAGGTGATCTCCGGGTGGTGGGCGGCGTCGAAGAAGTCGGCCGAGCGCAGGTGCTCGTCGCGCTTCTTGTTCTTGGTGTCCAAAGTGGCCGCGTCGATCACCAGCGTGCCGGTGGCGGACCCGCCGGCCGCCACCTCGCCCCGGCCGGTGACGCCCGTGAAGGTCCCCCTGACGGTGACCAGACCCCAGACCGACTTGTGCCGGACGGCGACGGTGGAGGCGCTCGGGTCGAGCTGCCAGAGGCCGGTTTCCACGGTGACGGTCATGGCCGTGCTCCGATCGGATCAGTGGTTCAAATTTGGATGACTTCGCTACGGCTGCACGCTAGCCCACTATCCAAATTTGGACAACAGGTAGACTCGACACCATGGCCGCCGCCTCGGAAAACCCCCCAGAGCTGCCCGTATGCCCCTCCCGCACGGGCGACGGGCTGCTCCCGGACGAACTGCGCGCCTGGATGCTGCTGCTGGCCGCGACGGGAGCGGTGGAGCAGCGGCTGCGGTCGGTCGTGAAGGAGACGCTGGACGTCTCCCACGACGAGTTCCTGATCCTGTGCCTGCTGGCCGAACAGCCGCGCGAGGGCCTGCGGATGAGCCGGATCGCCGAACTGCTGGGCCGCCCGAAGACCCGTCTGACCTATCAGATCGCCTGCCTCCAGCACGCCGGCCTGGTCGCCCGCAAGGCCGTCCGCGACGACAAGCGGGGCGTCGAGGTCTCCCTCACCGAAAAGGGCCGCGGCTGCCTCCAGGACGCCTCCGCCGCCCTGGCCGAGACGGTCGGGACCGCGTTCGCCCACGTCATCGGACCGGAGCAGCGCGAGGCCCTGTGCGCGCTCGTGCCGGCCCTCACCGAAGGCACCCGCTGACCCCCGCGAACCCGCCCCGGCGCCCCCGGGAGGCGCAGGTCACAACCACGGAGAGGGAAAGGTCACAGCCCCGTCACCCGTGCACTTCTGACGCTCTGCCCTAGCATCCGAGCATGACGGTCCTGCCTGACGACGGGCTCTCACTGGCCGCCGAGTTCCCTGACGCGACACACGAGCAGTGGCAGCACCTCGTGGAGGGCGTACTGCGCAAGTCGGGCAGGGAAGTCTCGGGCGAGGCCGCTGAGGACGCCCTGTCCACGACGCTGGAGGACGGGCTGCGCACCCGTCCCCTGTACACCGCGCGCGACACCGCGCCCGACCCCGGCCTGCCCGGCTTCGCGCCGTTCGTGCGCGGCGGCCGGCCCGAGGGCGGCACCGCGGGCGGCTGGGACATAAGGCAGCGGCACGCCACCGCCCCCGACGGCGCGCTCCTGGCCGACCTGGAGAACGGCGTCACCTCGCTCTGGCTGCTGACCGGCGCGGGCGGCATCCCGGTCTCCGGCCTCGCCCGCGCCCTCGACGGCGTCTTCCTCGACCTGGCCCCGGTCGTCCTCGACGCGGGCCGCGAGGTGACCGAGGCGGCCGCCGAGCTGTTCCGGCTGTACGCCGACAAGGGCATCGCTCCCGAGGCCGTGCGCGGGAACCTGGGCGCCGACCCGCTCGGCTTCGAGGCGCGTACCGGTGAGGCGCTGGACTTCGCGCCGGCCGCCGCCCTCGCGCGGCGGTGCGCCGAGGAGTTCCCCGGGCTGCGCGCGCTGACCGTGGACGCGCTGCCGTACCACGAGGCGGGCGGCTCGGCGGGGCAGGAACTGGGGGCCTCGCTGGCCACCGGCGTGGCCTACCTCCGCGAGCTGACCGAGGCCGGGACGGGTGTCGAACAGGCCTTCGGACAGCTGGAGTTCCGGTACGCGGCGAGTGCCGACCAGTTCCTGACCATCGCCAAGCTGCGTGCCGCGCGCCGGCTGTGGGCGCGGGTCGCCGAGGTCAGCGGCGCGGCCGCCGCGGGCGCCCAGGTGCAGCACGCGGTCACCTCGCCGGTGATGATGAGCCGTCGCGACCCGTGGGTGAACATGCTGCGCACCACGGTGGCCACGCTCGCCGCCGGGGTGGGCGGCGCCGACTCCGTGACCGTGCTGCCGTTCGACCACGCGCTCGGCCTGCCGGACGCGTTCGCCCGCCGTATCGCCCGCAACACCTCGACGATCCTGGTCGAGGAGTCGCACCTGGCGCGGGTCGTCGACCCGGCGGGCGGCTCCTGGTACGTGGAGCGGCTCACCGACGAACTCGCCCACACGGGCTGGGAGTACTTCCGGTCGATCGAGCGGGACGGCGGCCAGGCGGCCGTGCTGCGCTCCGGCCGGCTGCGCACGGACCTCGCGACGACCTGGGCGGAACGCTCCAAGAAGCTCGCCAGGCGCCGCGAACCCGTCACCGGCGTCAGCGAGTTCCCGAACCTGGCCGAGAAGGCGCCGGTGCGCGAGGCCGCACCCGAGCCGCCGTCCGGCGGGCTCCCGCGGGTGCGCAGGGACGAGGCGTTCGAGGAACTGCGCGCCCGCTCGGACGCGCACCTCGCCGCGACCGGCGCCCGCCCCCGGATCTACCTGGCGACGATCGGCCCGGCCGGGGCCTACACCGCCCGCGCCGGTTTCGCCGCCAACCTCTTCCAGGCCGGCGGCATCGAGACCGTCACCGAGGGCAGCTTCGAGGAGAGCGGTGCCGCCGAGGCGGTGCTCTGCTCCAGCGACGCGCTCTACGCCGAACAGGCCGAACAGGCCGCCCGGTCGCTCAAGGCGTCCGGTGCGGGGCACGTCTTCCTCGCGGGCCGGGGCGAGTACGCGGGCGTCGACGCGTACGTCTTCGCGGGCTGCGACGCCGTGGCCGTGCTGTCCGAGACCCTTGACCGCATGGGAGTGTCCTGATGGGAATCCCCGACTTCTCCGGCATCGAACTGGGGACCCCCGTCACCGAGGGCGGCGACGACCAGTGGCGTACGGCCGTCAAGGACGCCACCGGCGCCGCGGCCCCGGTGTGGGAGACCCCGGAGGGCATCGGGGTCAAGCCGCTCTACACCGGCCGTGACCTGGAGGGACTGGACTTCCTCGGGACCTACCCGGGCATCGCGCCCTACCTGCGCGGCCCCTACCCGACGATGTACGTCAACCAGCCCTGGACCATCCGCCAGTACGCGGGCTTCTCCACCGCCGAGGAGTCCAACGCCTTCTACCGGCGCAACCTCGCGGCCGGCCAGAAGGGCCTGTCGGTCGCCTTCGACCTGCCCACCCACCGCGGCTACGACAGCGACCACCCACGGGTGACCGGCGACGTCGGCATGGCGGGCGTGGCCATCGACTCGATCCTCGACATGCGCCGGCTGTTCGACGGGATCCCGCTGGACCGGATGACCGTGTCGATGACGATGAACGGCGCCGTGCTGCCGGTGCTCGCGCTGTACATCGTGGCGGCCGAGGAACAGGGGGTGCCGCCGGAGAAACTGGCCGGGACCATCCAGAACGACATCCTCAAGGAGTTCATGGTCCGCAACACCTACATCTATCCGCCGAAGCCGTCGATGCGGATCATCTCCGACATCTTCGCCTACACCTCGCAGCGGATGCCCCGCTACAACTCGATCTCCATCTCCGGCTACCACATCCAGGAAGCGGGCGCGACGGCCGACCTGGAGCTGGCGTACACCCTCGCGGACGGCGTCGAGTACATCCGCGCGGGCCGCGAAGCGGGCCTGGACGTCGACGCGTTCGCGCCGCGCCTGTCTTTCTTCTGGGCGATCGGCATGAACTTCTTCATGGAGATCGCCAAGTTGCGGGCGGCCCGGCTGCTGTGGGCCAAGCTGGTCGCGCAGTTCGACCCGCGGAACACCAAGTCCCTTTCGCTGCGCACCCATTCGCAGACCTCGGGCTGGTCGCTGACCGCGCAGGACGTCTTCAACAACGTGACGCGGACCTGCGTGGAGGCGATGGCCGCGACCCAGGGCCACACCCAGTCGCTGCACACCAACGCCCTCGACGAGGCGCTCGCGCTCCCGACGGACTTCTCGGCACGCATCGCCCGCAACACCCAGCTGCTGATCCAGCAGGAGTCGGGGACGACCCGCGTCATCGACCCGTGGGGCGGCAGCGCCTACGTGGAACGGCTGACCTACGACCTCGCGCGCAAGGCCTGGGCGCACATCCAGGAGGTCGAGCGGGCGGGCGGCATGGCGCAGGCCATCGACGCCGGCATCCCGAAGCTGCGGGTGGAGGAGGCGGCCGCGCGGACGCAGGCGCGGATCGACTCCGGACGGCAGCCGGTGATCGGCGTCAACAAGTACCGGGTGGACAGCGACGAGCAGATCGAGGTCCTCAAGGTCGACAACTCCTCGGTGCGCGCCCAGCAGATCGAGAAGCTGCGGCGGCTGCGGGCGGAGCGGGACGACGTGGAGTGCCGGGCGGCGCTCGACGCGCTGACCCGGGCGGCCGACGGCGAGGGCAACCTGCTGGAACTGGCGGTGAACGCGGCCCGCGCCAAGGCCACCGTCGGCGAGATCTCCGACGCCCTGGAGAAGGTGTACGGCCGGCACGCGGGCCAGATCCGTACGATTTCCGGTGTGTACCGCAACGAAGCCGGCGAGTCCCCGAACGTGGACCGCACCCGGGCCCTGGTCGACGCCTTCGACGAGGCCGAGGGACGCCGTCCGCGCATCCTGGTCGCCAAGATGGGCCAGGACGGCCACGACCGCGGCCAGAAGGTGATCGCCACCGCCTTCGCCGACCTCGGCTTCGACGTCGACGTCGGCCCGCTCTTCCAGACCCCGGACGAGGTCGCCCGCCAGGCGGTGGAGGCGGACGTCCACGTGGTCGGCGTCTCCTCGCTGGCGGCCGGCCACCTCACCCTCGTACCGGCGCTGCGCGAGAAGCTCGCCGAGGAGGGCCGGGCCGACATCATGATCGTGGTCGGCGGGGTGATCCCGCCGCAGGACGTGCCGACGCTGCTGGAGATGGGTGCCGCGGCCGTGTTCCCGCCCGGGACGGTGATCCCGGACGCGGCCCACGACCTGGTGAAGCGGCTGGCGGCGGAACTCGGGCACGACCTGTGATCGACGTCGACGCCTATGCGAAGGGTGTGCTCGACCGGAAGCGCGCGGTCATCGCCCGCGCGATCACCCTGGTCGAGTCCACCCGGCCGCAGCACCGGGTGCTGGCGCAGGAGCTGCTCACCGAGCTGCTTCCGCACAGCGGCCGGGCGCGGCGGATCGGCATCAGCGGGGTGCCGGGCGTGGGCAAGTCGACGTTCATCGACGCGTTCGGGACCATGCTGACCGGGCTCGGCCACCGGGTCGCCGTCCTCGCCGTGGACCCGTCGTCCACCCGGACCGGCGGCTCGATCCTCGGCGACAAGACGCGGATGGAGCGGCTGGCGGTCGACCCGGCCGCCTTCGTCCGCCCCTCCCCCAGCGCGGGCACCCTCGGCGGGGTCGCCAAGGCGACCCGCGAGTCGGTGGTGGTCATGGAGGCCGCCGGGTACGACGTGATCCTGGTGGAGACCGTCGGCGTCGGCCAGTCCGAGACCGCGGTCGCCGACATGGTCGACTCCTTCCTGCTGCTCAGCCTGGCCCGCACCGGCGACCAGCTCCAGGGCATCAAGAAGGGCGTGCTGGAGCTGGCCGACGTCATCGCCGTGAACAAGGCGGACGGCCCGCACGAACGCGACGCGCGGACCGCGGCACGCGAACTGGCTGGCGCGCTGCGGCTGATGCACGGCAAGGACGCCTTCTGGACGCCTCCGGTGCTCAGTTGCAGCGCCCGCGAGGCGACGGGACTGGACGTCGTCTGGGAACGCCTCGAACAGCACCGGGCGTTGCTCGACTCCAGCGGGCGGCTCGCCGAGAAGCGCCGGGAGCAGCAGGTCGGCTGGACCTGGTCGATGGTCCGGGACGAACTGCTCGGCCGGCTGTCCGCCCACCCCGCGGTCCGAGCGGCCGCCCCCGAACTCGAACGGCAGGTCAGGGACGGCACTCTGACGGCCACGCTGGCCGCCGAACGGATCCTGGAGGCGTTCGGCGAGCCCCCGGACGCACCGGGGCCGGGCTGACCCCGGCCCCTGTCCGTACACCGGTAATCCGTTTGCCGGCCGCCGGCCGGGTCGGATAGGAAACTCGCATGCTCAGAGGTGGCAAGGTCGGGCTCAGGGCCCGGCACGAGGCGGACGTCCCGGTGCTGCAGGCCGAACTCCACGGCGACGTGGTCAACGCGTCGCGGGCGGCCGGGCGGCCGTGGCGGCCGGTCGCGCCCGGTTCGCAGGACGGGCCGTTCGCGCTGTCCGAGCCGGAGGAGGCGACCGTCCCGTTCTCCGTGGTGGAGCTGGACGGCGGTGCGCTGGTCGGCAGCGCGATGCTGTGGGGCGTCGACACGCACAACCGGTCCGCACACCTCGGGGTCGGGCTGCTGCCGGCCGCCCGCGGCAAGGGGTACGGCACCGACGTGGTCGCCGTGCTGTGCCACTACGGCTTCGTCGTGCGCGGTCTGCACCGGCTCCAGGTCGACACGCTGGCCGACAACACCGCGATGCTGCGCTCCGCCGAACGCAACGGCTTCGTCCGCGAGGGCGTGCTGCGCTCCGCGGCCTGGGTGATGGGCGAGTTCCTCGACGAGGTCTTCCTGGGCCTGCTGGCCGAGGACTGGAAGCCCGCCGCGCGGGGCTGACCTTCCCGGCGGCCCGGGGCGCGGCCGGGCAGGCGCGGGCCGCGCGCGGCCGGGCAGGCGCGGGCCGCGCCCGGCCGGCACCGGTGCGCGGCCCTTCGAGTCACCCCCGGGTCACTGTGCGGTCAGGCTGCCGACCGCCTCCCGGATCAGGGCGACGACCTCGCCGGGGTGGGCGAGCATCACCAGGTGGGAGGAGTCGATCTCGACGGTGGTCATGCCGGCGCGTTCGTAGCCATAGCGCTCGACGTCGGGGTTGATGGTCCGGTCCGAGGAGGAGACCAGGCCCCAGGACGGCTTGGTACGCCAGGCCGCGACGGGCGCCTGCTCGGCGAAGGCCGCGCCGGCGAGAGGCCGCTGGGAGACGGCGAGCACCTTGGCCAGGTCCGGGTCGACGTCGGCGGCGAAGATCGCGGGGAACCGGTCGGGGTCCACCGTCACGTCGGTGCCGGGCTCCTCCGAGCCCTCGACCGGGAACGGCGTGTAGACCAGGGCCGAGGCCAGCTCGGAGTCCGGGAACCGGCCCTGCAGCTCGCCGAGGCTCTCGCCCTCGGCCAGGGCGTAGCCGGCCAGGTAGACGAGGGCCCGCACGTTGTCCTCGGCGCCCGCGACGGTGATGACGGCACCGCCGTAGGAGTGGCCCACCAGGACCACGGGGCCGGGTACCGCGCGGACCACCGAGGCGATGTACGCGGCGTCGCCGGTCAGGCTGCGGTTGGGCACGGCCGGCACGAGCACCTTCAGCCCGGCGGCGAGGAGTCCGGGGACGACCCCGGCGAAGCTGGACGCGTCGGCGAAGGCGCCGTGCACCAGGACGACGGTGGGTGTGTGCGCGGTCATGTCAGTTCCTTCTCTGCTGTCCGAAGCGGGATGGGTCCGAGCAGGCGAGAGGGACCGGCCCGGGGGGCCGGCCGTGCGGGGGCCCGCCGCCCCGGGCCGGGGGCGTGGGCGGCCCCCGTCTTCGCCGGTGCGCGTTCCGCCGTGTCCGGTGGCGGCGCGGCGCGGGACGCCCGCGCCGCGTGACCCGGCGGCGGGGGGCCGGTGCGCGAGGACGGCAGCCGGGTCGAGGACGGCGGTGCCGACCGCATGCGCCGGCTGCGCCTGCTCGCGTTCCGCCCGCTGCCGCGGCCTGTACGGGCCCGCTGCTCCCTGGGTGCGGGCGGCGCCCGTCGTGCCGGAACGGTTCGCCGCCGCGCCCTGCCGCCGGGTCAGGCGGTGTGCAGGGCGGTGTGCAGGGTGCGGACGGCCATCGAGATGGCGGCCTCGGCGGCGTACGTGCCGCGCAGGGCGTTGAGCATCACGAAGTCGTGGATGATGCCCTGGAAGCGGACCGCGGTGACCGGCACTCCGGCCTCGCGCAGCTTGTTGGCGTACGCCTCGCCCTCGTCGCGCAGCACGTCGGCCTCGCCGGTGACGACCAGGGCCGGCGGCAGGTCCTTGAGCTGCTCGACGGTGGCGCGCAGCGGGGACGCGGTGATCTGGGCGCGCTCGGCCTCGTCGGTCGTATACTGGTCCCAGAACCAGAACATGCCGTCGCGGCGCAGGAAGTAGCCCTCGGCGAACTGGTGGTACGACGGGGTGTCGAAGTTCGCGTCGGTCACCGGGTAGAACAGCACCTGCTGGAGCAGCGGAAGGCCGCCGCGCTCCTTGGCCATCAGGGTCAGCGCGGCCGTCATGTTGCCGCCGACCGAGTCGCCGGCCACCGCGATCCGGGTCGCGTCCAGGCCCTTGGTGGCGCCCTCCTCCACGATCCACCGGGCGACGGTCCAGTTCTGCTCGATGGCGACCGGATAGCGCACCTCGGGCGAGAGGTCGTACTCGGGGAAGACCACGGCGGCGTTCGCGCCGACGGCGAGTTCGCGGACCAGGCGGTCGTGGGTGTGCGCGTTGCCGAAGACCCAGCCGGCGCCGTGGATGTAGATGATCACGGGCAGGGTGCCGGTGGCGCCGGCGGGCTTGACGATGCGGGCGCGGACGGTACCGGTGGGACCGCCGGAGACGGTGATCCACTCCTCGTCGACGGCCGGCTTGGCTGTCTCGCCGGACTGCACCTCGTCGACGGCCTTGCGGCCCTCCGCGGGGGCGAGGTCGAAGAGGTAGGGCGGGTTGGCGGTGGCCTCGACGAAGGCCTGGGCGGCGGGTTCGAGCACCGGCTTGACCGGCGGGAAGGCTTCGGACATGCGAGTCTCCTGGAATGGCGTGCGGATCACCGGTGGTTCCGGCGCCGTCGGGCCCACCGTAGGAGCCGGTGCGGCCGGGCAGTTGCCCCCGAGCGCACTTCCGGCCACCCTGCAGCGCACGCGGCGGACGCGGGTGGTCATCTGCCGATGAGATGACTGACATCCCGGATCATCGCTCCGCCGGGGGAAGCATCACGGGCCGCGGAGCGCTGGTGCCGGGTGAGAGTCACACCTCCTGTGAGGAAGGTCCCCGTGTCCCAGTCGTCGTCCGAAGTCCGTTCCCCGGGCCGGAAGCCCGCCGCCGGTCCCGCCCAGGGGGTGCCGGGCTGGCTGATCGCGCTGTTCGCCGTCGCCTCCGGCATGACGGTCGCCAACCTGTACTACGCCCAGCCCCTGCTGTCCGAGCTGCGCGGTGTCTTCCACATCGGCGAGGGCACCGCCGGCGCGCTGATCACGCTCACCCAGGTGGGCTACGTGATCGGCATGGTCTTCCTGGTCCCGCTCGGGGACCGGCTGGAGAAGCGCGGTCTGATCACCGCGCTGCTGACCGTCACCACGCTCGCCCTGCTGGCGGCCGGGCTCTCCACCGGCTTCCCGATGCTGCTGATCGCCTCCCTGGTCAGCGGGGCCACCTCGGTGGTCGCGCAGATCCTGGTGCCGTTCGCCGCGAGCCTGGCGCCCGACCACGCGCGCGGCCGGATCGTCGGCCGGGTGATGAGCGGCCTGCTCACCGGCATCCTGCTGTCCCGCACGCTCAGCAGCCTGGTCTCCAGCGTCGCCGGCTGGCGGGTCGTCTACCTCGGCTCCGCCGTCCTGATGGCGCTGCTGGGCGTGGCCCTGCGGCTGGCCCTGCCCCGGCAGGCGCCGACCACGTCGGTGCCGTACCCCCGTGTGCTGCGCTCCACGGTGGCGCTGGTGCGCACCCATCCCGCGCTGCGGCGCCGCGGCCTCTACCAGGCGGCCATGTTCGGTGCCTTCAGCGCCTTCTGGACCACGGTCTCGTACGTCCTGACCGGGCCGCGTTTCCACTACTCGGCCGTCGGTGTCGGGATGTTCGCGCTGGTCGGAGCCGCCGGCGCGGCCGTGGCGCCGCTCGCCGGACGCTGGGCCGACCACGGTCTGACGCGGCGGATGACCGGTGCCGCGCTCGTGCTCGCCGCGCTGGCCTTCGGCGCGGCCGGCTTCGGCGGCCGCAGCGTGCTCCTGATCGCGCTCGGAGCCGTCGCGCTGGACGCGGCCGTCCAGACCAGCCTCATCCTCGGCCAGCACACCGTCTACCAGCTCGACCCGCTCGCCCGTGCCCGGCTCAACAGCGCCTTCATAGCGATCTTCTTCATCGGCGGCGCCCTCGGCTCGCAGGTCGGCTCGATCGCCTACCGGGCCGGCGGCTGGAGCGCGGTCAGCCTCTTCGGCGCGGCCCTACCAGTGCTGGCGCTGCTGTACTGGCTGACCGAGTCGCGGCAGGGCACGAAGAGCCCGGCCTAGCGCCGGAGGCCGCCGCCCCGCCGGGCGGGAGCGGCACGGGTTCGACACCCGGCCGGTCCGCGCCGGCGGGAGCCGGGCGGCTGCCTAGGATGCAGTGAAGATCGCCGCCCCGCCGAGGCGGGGCGCTGCGCCGGCGGGAGCGGATGATGGACCTACGGCAGATGGAAGTCGTCGTCGCGGTGGCGGACGCGGGCGGGTTCACGGCGGCGGCGCGGCGGCTGCACGTGGTCCAGTCCGCGGTCTCCGGCACGGTCCGCGCGCTCGAACGCGAGCTGGGCACCGCGCTGTTCACCCGGACCACCCACCGGGTCGGGCTCACGCCGGCCGGCGAGGCGTTCGTCCCGGCGGCACGGCAGACACTGCGCGCCGCCGAACTGGCCCGTGAGGCGGTCGACGCGGCCAAGGGGGAGCTGCGCGGCCGGGTCACGGTCGGCACGATGCAGGGGGTCTGGGCGGACCTGCACCTGGCGCTGGCCGCGCTGCGGGCCGAACACCCGCGGGTGGTGGTGCGGTTGCGGCAGGCCGCGGTCGTCGACCTCCGTCAGGCGCTGCGGGAGGGCTCGGTGGACCTGGCGGTGGTGGCGCTGGACCGCCGGCAGCAGCGCGGTCTCGTGACCAGGCTGCTGTCCCAGGAGGAGATGGTCCTGGTGGCGTCCCCGCGCCGGATGATCGCCGGGGCGGACCCCGGCGGCACCGTCGACCTGGCCGACGTCGCCGAGCTGCCCCAGGTGGAGTTCACGCCCGGCTGGGCGATCCGGGACGCGGCCGACCGGGCATTCCGGGCGGCGGGCGTCGAACGGGCCACGACGTTCGAGGTCAACGACATCGTGGCCGCCTCCGAACTGGTCCGCAACGACCTCGGCGTCTGCATCATGCCGCCGACCATCGCCCGCCGCTTCCCGGACCTGGCCTCCTACCGTTTCGCCGGCCGCGCGCCGAGCTGGAAGGTGATGGTGGTGCGTCCGCCCGGCGAGCCCCCGGCGGCGGTCGCCGCGCTGCTGCGGCACATGACCTGACCTCCGGGGGCGCGGCCGTCAGAAGGTGTCGGCGTCCGGTATCACGTGCATGGCGGCCTCCTCCGCCGACGCCCCGGCACCGTCCAGGCCCCGGTCGGAGGCGAACAGGTCGGTCTCGGTGTTCTCGTGGGCGCCCTCGTCCGGTGCCACGAGCCGTCCGGCGCGGCCGTCGCCGACCTCGTCGTCGAGGAGTTCGCCATCCGTGTCCCAGGCGTCGCCGAGGTCGTCGCCCTCCGGGACGGCGAGGTCCGGGACCTCCTCGGCGAGCCGTTCGTCGAGTGTCTCCCCGCGCTGTCCCTCGGCCGCGGTGACGCCGGTGTGCTCCACGGCCCAGGGCCGCTCCGGTGGCGAGTAGCCCTCGTCCAGCGCCTCCTCTCCGGCCCGGTAGTCCAGGGTGTCCGACGCGTCCAGCACACCCGCGTCGTCCTGCACCTCCGAACCGTCCGGCTGGTAGACCTCGTCGCCCATCGCCTCGTCGGTCATACGTGCTCCATCGTCGTTCGGGCCGTCCGTTCGGTCCGGCCGCCATCGGAAAGGGTAGGAGGTGCGGGCCGCGGCCCGCGGGCGTTCCCCGCGGCGGTCCTGCGCCACTGCGCCGGTGACATGCCGTACGTCTCCCGGAAGGCCCGGCTGAAATGGGAGGGGCTGGTGAAGCCCCAGCGGGCCGCGACCGCGGCGACGGTCCGGTGGTCCGGGCCGGGCCGGGCGAGTTCCTCGCGGGCCGCCTCCAGGCGCCGGCTCCGCAGCCAGGCGCCGACGGTGGTGCCGTGGCGCTGGAACAGGAGGTGCAGGTAGCGCGGCGAGATGGCGTGCTCGCCCGCGATGTCCCGCGGGGTGAGTCCCGGCTCCGCCAGCCGGGCCGTCAGGGACGCGGTGATCCGCTCCCACAGGGCCGGCTCCGGCTGCCGGCCGGCCTGGTCGAGGGCGACGGTGGCCAGGATCTCCGCCGCGGTCCTGGCCAGCTGCTCGCGCCGGGCGGCCCCGGCCCGGCCGACCTCCTCGACGAGCCCGTCGAGGAGCGGCAGCAGCAGGGAGGCGACGCCGCCCGCGGTCTCGTCCACCACGGTGGCCGTGAGCCCGCGCAGGTGCCGTTCCTCCAGGCGCAGCAAGGCGCGGGGCACCATGAGGATCCGGGCCCGCTGGTGGTGCGGGAACACGATCCGGAACGGGCGGCAGGCGTCGTGGAAGGCCGTGCGGCCGGGCAGGAGTTCGGCGGTGCGGCCGTCCTGGAGCAGCAGGGCGGTGCCGGCCAGCTGGCGGCGGACCAGGATATGGGTGCGCGGGTCGGCGGCGACCGCGCGGGCGCTGCGCAGGACGGTGCCGGGCCCGGACTCCTCGGTGGCGAT
Organism: Streptomyces sp. NPDC101237; assembly: GCF_044767465.1. Lineage (NCBI taxonomy): Bacteria > Bacillati > Actinomycetota > Actinomycetes > Kitasatosporales > Streptomycetaceae > Streptomyces > Streptomyces sp. NPDC101237. The sequence continues at coordinate 176,046 of NZ_JBIWNY010000015.1, forward strand.
CTGCAGGGATCCCAGCCGCCGGGCGGTGAGTTCGGCGGTCCAGGGGCGGTCACGGCCGGCCGTGACCTCCAGGTCGACGAAGGCCTCCGACAGCGCCCGCTGCCAGGCGAGGGGCCGATCGCCGGCGGCCGGGTCGCCGATCGCACAGGTCACGTGCGTCACCATGCCGTTCCCTCCGTCCGTGTCCGCTCCAGCCAGTCGGTCGGTGACAGCCCGAAGGCCTGCCGGAAGGCCTTGCCGAACCCGGCGGAGCCGGTGAACCCCCAGCGGCGGGCGACCTGGGCCAGGTCGGCGGTGCCGGACGGTCCGGCGGCGAGGTCCCGGCGGCACTCGTGCAGGCGCTGTGCGCGGATCCAGCGGCACACCGTGGTGTCCTCGGCCTGGAACAGCCGGTGCAGGGCGCGCACGGAGATGCCGTGGGCGGCGGCGATGACGGACGGCGTGAGGTCCGGGTCCGACAGGTGCCAGCGGATGTACGTCCGGACGCGCCGCAGCAGGATGCCGTCGGCGCCCGGCGGTTCGCCGGGGTCCTCCCCCAGCAGCTCCGCCGCGGTGGCGGCCATCAGGTCGATGACGCTCCCGGCCAGCCGCTCGGCGGTCGGTGTGGCGTACGACTCGGAGGTGTCCGCCAGCCGCTCCAGCAGCGGCGCGAGCAGGGCGGGGAGCCCGTCGCCGGGGCGGACCGCGCGGCCGGTGAGCCGCCGCAGGTCGGCCTCGGGGAGTCGCAGCAGCAGACGCGGGACGGCGAAGATCCGCAGCCGGAAGCGTTCCGGGAAGGTGGTGCGGAACGGCCGTACGGTCTCGAAGAACCCGATGTCCCCGGTGCGCATCTCGGTGCTGCGGCCGTCCTGTTCGACGTGGGCCCGGCCGCTGCTCTGGACGGCGACGAAGATCTGGTGCCCGTCGCCGCGGGCGATGGCGCGCGGCGTCCGGTGGACCCGGCCGGGGTCGGCCTCCACGGTGGTGATCTGCAGGTCCCCGAGCCGGTCGGTCCGCAGGGTCGCGTCGTAGGTGCCGCCCGCGGTGGCGATGTCCATCCCCACCAGGGTGTCGAGGACGGCGTCGTGCCAGTAGTCCAGGCTCTGGCGCGGGGGCACCGAGCGGGTGGTCAGGACCCTGGCCCGGGCGCCCGGCGACGGGGCGGCCGGACGCCGGCGTCTCTCCTCGTGGGAGCCGGTCGCGGTTGGCATGACGTCAGCTTCGCCCGGCGGGGCGCGTCGGCGCATCAGTCGGCCGACTGGTCCTCGGCCGGTCGCCGACGGTCAGGTCAGCCGGGTCCGCAGGAAGGCGCAGCCCGCGAGGACCGCGGTCCTGGTGGGCGTGGTGTCGGCGAGGGCGTGCAGCGCGACGAAGTCGTGGACCGTGCCGAGGAAGCGCACGGACAGGGCGTCGACACCGGCCTCGGCGAGCCGTCGCGCGTACAGTTCGCCCTCGTCGCGGGCCGGGTCGGCCTCGGCGGTGACGACCAGGGCCGGTGGCAGTCCGGCCAGTTGGTCGCGGCGGGCCCGCAGCGGCGCGGCGGTGGGCTCGGCGCGCCGGGCCGGGTCGGGGACGTAGCGGGCCCAGTAGGCGCGCAGGGCGCGGCGGGTGAGCAGGTAGCCGCCGCCGAACTGGTGTTGCGAGGGGCTGTCGCAGCGGGCGTCGGCGAGCGGGTAGTAGAGCAGCTGAGCGGCGATCCGCGGCCCGTGCCGGGCCTTGGCGAGCATCGTGACGGCGGTCGCCAGGGTGGCCCCCGCGCAGTCTCCGGCCACCGCCAGCCGGTCCGGGTCCAGGCCGAGTTCGCCGGCCCGGCCGGCCGCCCAGCCGAGCAGGGCGTAGCACTCCTCCAGGGCCGTCGGGTAGCGGGCCTCGGGGGTGCGGCTGTACTCGGGGACCAGCGCGCACACGCCCGTGCCGGTGACGAGGTCGCTGATGAGGCGCGCGTGGGTCTGGGCGTCGCCGAGCGTCCACCGGCCGCCGTGCGCGTACAGGAGGGCCGGGAGCGGGCCGGTGGCCGCCGCGGGGCGGACGGTCCAGAAGCCGAGCAGCCCGGACGGGCCGACGGGGGCCGCCTGGAAGACCGCGTCCACGTCGAAGTCCGCGAACCGGTCGGCCTGGGTCTCGCGCAGCGCCCGCCGTGCCGCGTCCGGCCCGAGGTCGTCGAGGGCGGGTGGGGCGGCGGACGCGGTGACCAGGCGCTGCACCACCCGGTCGAGGACGACGGCGGTGCCCGCGGTCCCGGGCCTCGGGGATGCTCCGGCGTCCTCCCGGCCGGGCCCCCTCACCGGCCCTGCACCAGGTCGCGCAGCTGGTGACGGCTGCTGATGCCGAGTTTGGGATACACCTTGTAGAGGTGCGAGCCGACCGTGCGCGGGGAGAGGAAGAGGCGTTCCCCGATCTCCCGGTTGGACAGGCCGCTCGCCACGAGCTGGACGATCTGCCGTTGCTGCGCGGTCAGTTCCGCGAGCGGGCCGTCCGTCCGCGGGGCGGGTGCGGCTCCGCTGGCCCGCAGTTCGCGGCCCGCGGCGGCCGCGAGGGGGCCCGCGCCGAGGCGTTCGGCGGTCTCCAGGACGGTGGTCAGCTGGCCGCGCGCCTCCAGGGTCCGGCGGCAACGGCGCAGCCAGTGCGCGTAGTTGAGGCGGACGTGGGCGCACTCCCAGGGCCAGCGGTTCGCGGCGTGGTTGACCAGGGCGAGCCGGAAGTGTTCCTCGGCCTCCTCGTCCGGTCCGAGGACGGCGCTCGCGTGGTGCAGCAGCAGTGTCATCCGCGTGCTGGGCCGGTCGCCCTGGTCGGCGCGCACCCGGTCCAGGATCGGCAGGGCCTCGGCGGGCCGGCCGGTCCGCTGGGCCGTGACGGCGAGTTCGGCGATGCTCCGGGGTGCCAGGAAGGGGTGCAGCGGCGAGCCGTCGGCGGTGAACAGTCCGCGCAGCTGACGCCAGCCGTCGTCCCAGTCGCCGCGGGCCATGGCGGCGAGGCCGCGGGCGCGCAGCAGGCGGGCGTGGGTGGCCCGGTTCTCGTCCAGGGGGACGGCGCGCCAGACGGACGGGGTGAGCACGGTCCCGGCGGGCTGGGTGTCGCGCAGCGCCCGCAGGGTCAGCGCCTGGGTCTCCAGGTCGGCGCGCAGGCGGGGCAGGCGCAGGACCGCCGCCTCGGTCATGGCGTGCTGGAGCACGGTCCGTGCCTCGGTGAACCGGCCGACGGCCAGGAGGGTGTCCACCAGGCCGAGCACCGACCGGCCGCGCAGGCCGAAGGCGCGGGCGGCCCGCAGCCGGTCGTCGTCCAGGCGGGCCTGTCCGAGGTCCAGGTCGGCCTCGTCGGCGTACCGGGCCACCGGCCCGGCCGGCGCGTCCTTGCCGCCGAGCGGTGTCCGCCCCGGCCGGTTGAGGCCGCGCAGCACACCCGTGGCGGTCTCCGGCCGCACGACCACGGCGACCAGCGCCTCCACCGCCCGCCACGCGCCGGGCGCGTCCAGGCGATGGAGGGTCCCGGCCGCTCCGCGTCCGGCCGCGGCGTCCGCCGGCTCCGCCCACCCGGCGGTCTCCGGGCCGCCGTCCCCGTCGGTGCTTCGGCCCTCGTCCCACGAGCCCTCCGGTCCACGGCTCCCGGGCCGTGCCGCGGTCCCGGGCTCGGCCTCGCGGGTGCCCGGCGCCGCCGCGGGACCCGGCGGGCCGGCCGGTTGCCGGGGTTCGGGGGCGGTGGAGCGGCGGGCCCGGTCGAGGAGGAGCGGCAGGGCGGTGCGGTGCTCCGGGAGGCCGGACTGGGCGGCGACGTCGGCCGCCAGTGCGACCAGGTCGAGCGCGAGCGGCGGCCCGACCCGCGCGCAGTGTTCCGAGGCGGCGGCCAGCACCTCGAAGGCCTCGCGCTGGGCGGACTCGTGGCACAGCACGGAAGCCAGGGCCGCGGCCGCGGTGCAGACGGCCTCCGGCCCGGCGGAGTCCTGGAGGAGGCGGCCGTACAGGTCACGGACCCAGCCGGGGTCGCCCACCGCCCGCGCCGCCGTGAGTGCCTCGGCGAGCCGCCGGGCCTGGTCCGTGCGGCGGGGGCTGAGCCGGGCCGCCTGTTCCAGGGCGCGGGCGGCCTGTACGGCGTCGCCGCGCCGCCAGGCGGAGGCCTCCAGTGCGGCGGCCACGTTCGCGTCGGCCCCCACGGTGGCCGCGGCCAGGTGCCGGGCCCTGGCCTCCGGCAGGACGGCGACCCGGGCGAGGTCCCGGTGGGCCCGCTGGCGCTCGCCCGCGGGGTGCCGTGCGTACGCGGCCGACCGTGCCAGCGGATGCCGGAAGACGAGCCGGTCCTCGGTCACCGAGACGAGTCCGGCGGCCTCCGCCGGGGCCCACACCGCCAGCTCGCCGGTGCTCAGGGCGGTCATGACGGCGGCCATGGTCTCGCCTGGTCCGGCGGCGGCCGCGTACAGCAGGGCGCGCCGGGTGCCGGCGGGCAGCGCGTCCAGCCGTACGCCGAAGGCCGGCTCGGCGGGCGCGCGCCGCGCGGTTCCCGTGGGACCGGGCACGGCCCGGCCCAGTTCGGCCAGGGCCAGCGGGTTGCCCTCGGCCTCCGTCAGGACGTCCAGGCGGTGCCGGCCGGTGGGCGGCACGGGCTGCCGGTCCAGGAGCGCGGCGGCCGACGCGTCGTCCAGCGGGCCGAGGGTCAGGATCTCGGCGCCGGGCGGCAGGGCGGGCAGGGCGTTCTCCCGGCGTGCGGCGAGCAGGACCGTCAGCGGCCGGCCGGCCAGCTGCCGGACGGCGGCGAACAGCGCGCCGACGGTGGCACGGTCGCACAGGTCGGCGTCGTCCACGCAGACCAGGAGCGGCCGGGCGGCGGCGAGCCGGTCGAGCAGCGCGGTGAGCGCGGTGCGCAGCGCGTCCTCGTCCGGCCGCCCGGCTCCGTGGAGCACGGCCGAGAGGACCTGCCGGGACGCCTCGGGCAGGGCGGCCGTCACGTCCGGCGTCAGCGGCGCCAGCAGCTGTTGCAGGCAGGCCCGCGCGTCCCGCGGATCACCGGCCCAGCCCTCCGTGGAGAGCACCGACACGCACTGGCCGGCGGCCAGTTCGCGGACGCGCCGCAGCAGGGCGGTGCGCCCGATGCCCTCCTCGCCGAGGACCAGCAGGGTCTGGGGTGTGCCGGGGTCTCGGGTCACGCACCGCAGGATCCGCTCGATCTCGCCGTCCCGGCCCACGACGGAGGCCTCGGCGGTGACCGCGGACTGCTGGGGTGACTGGACCGGCATGCACATACTCCCGCGATGATGGACGTTCTCCCTGGCCAGAGCCATCATCGCCGACACCGGACGGCCACGCTTCTGTCACATGACCAGTCACCCGCGGTCGCGGCCGCCGAAGCGACCGCTGGCAGGATGGCCGTACCGGAACCCCGGCCAGGCGGCCTCGGCGGCCCCCCTGTGCCGAGGCCTCCGGCCACCCTTGCGCCCGGCGGCACCGACGCCCGGGACGACACCGACGACACCGACGACAAGGACACGCACCGCTCATGCACACCGCCACCGACCGCCCCGCCGATCCGGTCGTCCTGGGCCGCGCCGCCGAACTGGCCCGGATCGACGGGCTCCTCGGGGCCGTGGACGGCGGCGGGCCGCAGGTGCTGGTGCTCACCGGGGAGCCGGGGGCGGGCAAGAGCACCCTCGTGGACCGGGCGGCTGGGCGCGGGCGGGAGCTGGGCTTCGGCGTCCTGCGGGTGCGCGGCAGCGAGGGCGAGAGCGGCCTCGGCCTCTCGGGCGTGCACCAGCTGCTGCACCCGCTGCTGCCCGGCGACGGTCTGCCCGCGGCCCACCGGGACGTCCTGGACCGGGCGTTCGGCCCCGGTGCCGCGGAGCACGAGCTGAGGCTCGACCAGTTGTCGCTGTGCGTCGGGGTGCTGGCGCTGATCGGCGCGGCCGCGGCGGAGCGGCCGCGGCTCCTGCTGGTGGACGACGCCCAGTGGCTGGACCTCGGCTCGGTGGACGTGCTGGCCTTCCTCGCCCGGCGGCTGGAGGGCAGGCCGGTGGTGCTGCTGCTGGCCGCCCGCGAGGACGGTGTGCCGGCCCGCTTCGACCGGGACTTCCCGCAGCTGACGGTGGGGCCGCTGAGCCGGACCGCGGCCGGGCAGCTGCTGGACGCGCAGCCGGACCCGCCCCGCGGCAAGGCGCGTGCCGAGATCCTCCGGCAGGCGGCCGGCAATCCGCTGGCTCTGATCGAGCTGCCGCGGGCGCTGGCCCGGGGCCGAGCCGCGGGTGCCGTGGACGCCGCGGCGGGCGCCGCGGGCGCGGCTCTTCCGCTCACCGCCCGGCTGGAGAACCTGTTCGCCGCCGACCTGGCCGGCCTGCCCGCGCCCACCCGGCGGGCCCTGCTGCTGGTGGCGGCCGCGGGTACGGCGGAGCTGACCGACCTCATCCGGGCCGCGCCGGAGCTGGACGTGGTCCGGGCCCTGGACCCGGCCGAGCGGGCCGGCCTGGTCCGGGTGGCCGACGGCCGGGTGCTGCCGCGCCACCCGCTGGTCCGCTCGGCTGTCTACCACGCGGCCTCCTTCCACGAGCGCAGGCAGGCCCATCTGGCCCTGGCCGCCGCGGTCACCGGGGAGCCGGACCGCCGCGCCTGGCACCTGGCGGCCGCGGCGACCGGCCAGGACGCGGAGGTCGCCGACGCCCTGGCGGAGAGCGCCGGACGGGCCCAGGGCCGGGGCGGGCACGCCGCGGCGGCCACCGCGCTGGAACGCGCCGCCGAGCTGACCCCGGATCCGGAGCTGCGGGCGCGGCGGCTGCTGACGGCCGCGCAGTCGGCGATGTTCGCCGGGCACCCGCAGTGGGTCGGTGAGATGAGCGGCCGGGTCGGCGAGATGACCGACGATCCCCGGCTGCGCGCCGAGGCCTCGCTGCTGGGCGGCTGGGCCCTCGGGGTCACGCTCCGCCACGAGGACGCGCTGGCGCTGCTGCTGGGCGTCGCCGAGGCCACCGCCGGCTCGGCTCCTGGCCTGGCCGTGGGCGCCCTGAGCACGGCCGCGACGTCCGTCTACAACACCGGTACGTCCTACTACCGCGCCGAACTGAGCCGGATCGGCGGGCTGATCGAGGGCGACGGTGATCCGGCGGCCCGCGCCTGGGCCCTGGCGGTCGCCGACCCCTACCGTGAACGGCCGCTTCTCATGCGTCACTTGGCGAACGCTTCGGCGGAACTGGGCCGGGACGAGAGCCTCGGGAACCTCACCGCGGTGGGCGGCACGGCCTGGATCCTGGACGAGACCGAGCAGGCGGTGCGCGTCCTCGGACGGACCATCGACGTCCTGCGCCGCGCGGGCGGCGCCGGTACGAACGCGACCGTGACGCAGGCACTGGCGCTCGCCCTGTTCGAGAACGGTGCGTGGGCGGCGGCCGAGGAGGCGGCCGACGAGGCGTTCTGGATGGCGACGGAGGCGGGCGCCGACAACGTGACGGTGGGCGCCCGCGTCCTGCGGGCCACGCTGTGCGCGCTGCGCGGCGACCCGGTGGCGGCCAGGACCCGGGCGGCCGAGGCGGTCCGCGGAGTGGATCTGCGCAGGTCCCTGAGTCTGCAGGTCCGGCACCGGCACGCCGTGGGCATGGCCGCGTTCGTGGCGGGTGACCACGCGGGCGCCTACGAGCAGCTGCGGGCCGCGTTCACCCGCGACTTCCGGCCCGCCCCCGTCCACTACCACGCGTCCCTCTACTACCTGGGCGACCTGGCGGCCGCCGCGGTGCGCGCCGGGCGGTCGGACGACGCCCGCACCGTCGTCGAGGCCGTGACCCGGGACCTGGCGCCCGACCCCTCGCCGCGCTTCGCCGCCGTCCTGCACCGGGCCACCGCCCTGCTGGCCGACGGCGACGCCGCCGAGCGGAGTTTCCTGGCCGCCGTCGACGGCCCCGCAACCGACTGCTGGCCGTTCGAGAAGGCGCTCGCCCATCTGGACCTCGGCGAGTGGCTGCGCAGGCGCCGCCGCCAGGCCGAGGCCCGCCGTCATCTCACGGCGGCGCTGGAGTGCTTCGAGCGGCTGGACGCCCGCCCCTGGACCGAGCGGGCGGCGGCGGAACTGCGGGCGGCGGGTACCGCGGGGGCCGGCGCACCGGCCGGTGAACTCACCCCGCAGGAACGCCAGATCGCCGAACTGGCCGCCCAGGGCCTGACCAACCGCGACATCGCGGCCCGGCTCTACCTGTCGCCGCGCACGGTCGGCTACCACCTGCACAAGGTCTTCCCGAAGCTGGGCATCACCGCCAGGGCCCAGCTCCGTGACGCCCTCACCACGGAGCCGGAGACACCACGGTGACCGTCCACCCGTCGTGATCCGTTCGCTGCGGGGCGCGACGTCCGGCGCCGCGAACCGGCGGCGCCGACGCGTGCGGTTGTAGTCCTCCGTGCGGCACGGGATGCTGATTGAGCACGAAGGGAAGCGGTGCCCATGGATCGTTTTCCGAATGCTGCCGACGTCGAATTCCACAGCCCCCTGGACCTCACCAGGGCCGCGGCCGCGGTGCTGGACGAGGACGGCCGCGTCTCCGGCTGGAGCGCCACCGCCGAGCGGCTTCTCGGCCTCGCGGCGCACGAGGTGCTCGGCCGGCCCGCCGCGCGGCTCCTGGCGGCGGACCCCGGTCCCCGGCTGTCCGCCTTCTGCCGGGCGCACCGGCCCCGCACCGCGGTCCTCGACCTGCGCCGCGGGGACGGCCGCACCGTGCGCGCCGCCGTGACGCTGAGTCCGCTCACCCACCGGGGTGCGGCCGCGACCGTGGTGGTCGCGGCGGAGCTGGCGGCCCTGCGCGGCTGGGAGGCCCAGCTGGCGATGCTGGAGGGGCTGGCGACCGAGTCCTCGGTGGGGCTGACCATCTTCGACACCGACATGCGGGTGGTCTGGGGAAACGTCTCCACCGACCTGGAGCTGGACGGGATCGCCCAGTACGTCGGCCGGCCCGCGGCGGACCTCTTCCCCGAGGGCGAGTTCATCTCCCGCCACCACCCTCCGGACGAGGACCAGGTCATGGAGCAGGTGCTGAAGACGGGCGAACCGATCCTCGGCATGCACTACCGCGGCCGCGCCCCCGCCGACCCGGTGCGCGAGCACGTCTGGTCCTGCTCGTACTACCGGCTGGTGGACGCCCGGGGCGAACCGCTGGGGCTGTTCGAGGAGTCCCTGGACATCACCGAGCGCTACCGCGCCCAGGAACGGCTGTCGCTGCTGGTACGGGCGGGAAAGCGGATCGGCGCCTCGCTGGACGTGCGGCGCACCGCCGCAGAGCTGGCCGACGTGGCGGTGCCGCAGCTGGCCGACGAGGTGCTGGTGGACCTGCCGCCCGCGGTCATCGAGGGACGGCAGCCGCCGACCCGGTCGGCGCCCGGGCACAGCCTGCTGCGGATGCACGGCCGTACCCCGGAGGAGTTCGGGACCAGCCCGGTCTCCTATCCGCCGTCGTCGCCGCAGGCACTGAGCCTGACCACCAACCGGCCGGTCGTGGACACCTCGCCGGCACCGGGCGAGCAGGTCACGGCCGCCCGGCACGCGGACCTCTTCGTGCCGCTGCTCGCCCGTGACGCGGTCCTCGGCCTGGTCACCTTCCGTCGCGTCGACAACCCGGACCCCTTCGGGCCGGAGGAGCAGACGCTCGCCGTGGAGCTGGCCGAGCGCGCCGCCGTCGGCATCGACAACGCCCGCCGCTACACCAGCCAGCACGCGGCCGCCCTGGTGCTGCAGCGCAGCCTGCTGCCCCGGCGGCTGCCCGAGCAGAGCGCGGTCGAGGTGGCGTACCGCTACCTGCCCGCCGACAGCCGGGTGGGGGTGGGCGGCGACTGGTTCGACCTGATCCCGCTGTCGGGGGCCCGGGTGGGGCTGACGGTCGGCGACGTGGTCGGCCACGGGGTGCACGCGGCCGCGACCATGGGCCGGCTGCGCGCCACCGTACGGACCCTGGCGCTGCTGGACCTGGACCCGGCCGAGCTGCTGACCAGACTGGACGGCCTGGTGGCGCAGGACTGCGAACCCGGCGCGGGCGACACGATGAGCGACGAGGCGCTCGGTGTGACCTGCCTCTACGCGATCTACGACCCGGTCGGCGGGCGCTGCGTGTGGGCCAGCGCGGGCCATCCCCCGCCGATCGTGGCCGACGCGAGCGGCTCGGTGCCGCTGTCCGCGCCGGCGCCGGGTCCCCCCCTGGGCCTGGGCAGCCTGCCGTACGAGAACATCGAGCTGAGCCTGTCCGACGGCAGCGTGGTGGCGTTCTTCACCGACGGTGTCGTGGAGGACCGGCGCACCGACATCGACAGCGGCATCGAACGGCTCGCCCATGTGCTCACCTGGCAGCGCTGCCCGCTGGAGGAGCTGTGCGACCGGGCGATGTCGACGCTGCCGCCGGGACCGCAGGCGGACGACGCCACGCTGCTGCTGGTGCGCACCCGGCGGCTCGGCCCCGACCACGTGGCGGACCTGGAACTGCCGCCGGATCCGGCCACGGTCGCGGACGCCCGCACGGACACCGAGCGCCAGCTGGACGTCTGGGGGCTGTCCGACCTGTCCTTCACCGCCGCGCTGGTGGTCAGCGAGCTGGTCACCAACAGCATCCGGTACGCGACCGGTCCGGTGATGCTGCGGCTGATCAGGGACCGCAGCCTGCTCTGCGAGGTCTCCGACAACGCGCACACGGCGCCCCATCTGCGACGGGCCCGCCGTGACGACGAAGGCGGCCGCGGCCTGTTCCTCGTCGCGCAGGTCTCCCAGCGCTGGGGCACCCGCTACACCGCGTCCGGAAAGACCATCTGGGCGGAGCTGGCCATCCCCTGACGGGGCCGGACGTCGGCCGCCGCCTGCTTCCGCCCGCTAGCCGCCGACCCGTCCGTCCCGCGCGCCCGACGTCACGGGGGCGACGAACAGGGCGCGGACGGCCGCGCGCACCTGGGCGGTGACCAGGTCGGGGGCGGAGGCGTCGAGCTTGCCGTCGAGGTGCAGGAACGCCAGGCCGTGGACGAGCGCCCACACGGTGGTGGACAGCGCGTCCACGTCGGCGTTCGGGAAGGCGCCGCGCACGATGCCGTGGACGTACTCGGAGATCGCGGCGGTCGCGGCGACCCGTTCCTCGCTGTTCGGGTCGCAGGGCTCGGCGAACATCACCCGGAACAGGGCCGGGTGGTCCAGGGCGAAGCGGACGTAGGCGACGGCGACCGCCGCCAGTTCGTCGGGGGTCGTGGGCGAGGGGTGCGCGGCGAGCAGGTGGCCGGCGAGTTCGCGGTAGCCCTGCGCGGCGACCGCGGAGACCAGCGCGTCCCGGTCCGCGTAGTGGCGGTAGGGGGCCGTCGCCGAGACGCCGGCCCGCCGTGCCACCGCCCGCAGCGAGAGTCCGGCGCTGCCGTCCTCCTCCAGCAGCTCCCGGGCCGCGCGCAGACAGGCGGCGCGCAGGTCGCCGTGGTGATAGGTGCTGCCCGCCTGCGTCATACGTCACACTCCCTCGTGTTTGCATCGCTCACATCACCCCTCTAATGTGAACGCCGCACACATTCTACGGGATCGAGATCGAGAGGGGGACCCGGATGACCAGCGAGTTGTTCTCGCCGTTGTCCCTGCGCTCCGGGCAGGTGCTGGACAACCGGATCGCCAAGGCGGCCATGGAGGAGAACATGGCCGGTGACGGCCAGCTCCCCGACGAGGCGCTGTTCGGGCTGTACCGGCGCTGGGCCGCCGGCGGCGCCGGACTCCTGATCACCGGCAATGTCATGGTCCACGCCGAGGCCCTGACCGGCCCCGCGGGCGTGGTGCTCGACGATGCCGCGCCGCTGGAGCCGTTCACCGAGTGGGCCGCGGCCGCCAAGTCCGGCGGCGCGGCGGTGTGGATGCAGATCAACCACCCGGGCCGGCAGATCGGCTCCGACATGCCCGGCGTCGTGTGGGGACCGTCCGCGGTCGCCGTCGACGTCGGCAGGCACAGCGGCCGCTTCGGCAAGCCCGCCGCGATGACCCCGGAGCAGATCCGGGCCACCGTGACCAGGTACGCGGTCACCGCCCGGCGCGCCGAGCAGGCGGGCTTTGACGGCGTGGAGATCCACGCCGCGCACGGCTACCTGCTCTCGCAGTTCCTCTCTCCGCTGGTCAACCGGCGGACCGACGAGTGGGGCGGCGCGCTGGAGAACCGGGCCCGGATGCTGCTGGACGTCGTCCGCGCGGTGCGCGCCGCCGTCTCCCCGTCGTTCGCGGTCGCCGTGAAGCTGAACTCCGCCGACTTCCAGCGCGGCGGGTTCGACGCCGACGACGCCCGCCAGGTGATCGAGATGCTCGCCCCGCTCGGTGTCGACCTGGTCGAACTGTCCGGCGGCAGCTACGAGAGCCCGGCGATGTCCGGCCGCCCCGCCGACACCCGCACCCAGGCCCGCGAGGCCTACTTCCTCGACCTCGCGCGGGACCTGGCCGCGACCAGCCCGCTGCCGCTGATGCTCACCGGCGGCATCACCCGGCGCCCCACCGCCGAGCGGGTCCTCGCCGACGGCGTGGCGATCGTCGGGATGGGCACGGCCCTCGCCGTCACCCCCGACCTGCCCGACCGCTGGCGCCAGGGGCGCGAGGCGGACGCCCGGCTCCGCCCGGTGCCCTGGTCCGACAAGTCCCTCGCCGCGGCGGCCGGCATGGCCCAGGTCCGCCACCAGCTGCGCCGCATCGCCCGCGGCAGCCGCCCCACCCCGCACACCCACCCGGCGACGGCCCTCCTCACCGAACGCCACGCGCACCGCAGGGCCCTGCGCCGCTACCGCACCTGGCTCTCGACCACCCGCCGACCGGTGTAGCCGAACCGCCCCTCCCGGCACCGCGCCACGACGCGGCCGCGCGAACGCACGGCAGGGCGGCCGTCGCCCCCCCCGGACGCCTGTCCGGGTGTGGCTCAGGCGTCGATGATGACGGGGATGATGAGAGGCCTGCGGCGGTAGGTGCGGAACGCCCAGTTCGCCACGGCGCGGGCGACGAGTTGTTCGAGTTGGCGCGCGTCCCCGACGCCCTCCTCGGCCGCGGTGGACAGGGTCTTCTCGATGACGGGGATGACCGGTTCGAAGGTGGCGTCGTCGTGGACGAAGCCACGGGCCAGGAAGTCGGGGGCCTCGGCGAGGGCGCCGGTGTCCGCGTCGACGATCGCCACCACCGTGACCACGCCTTCGGCGGCGAGGGTGAGGCGGTCCTTGAGGGACGCCTCGGTGGCGCCGCCGACTTCCATGCCGTCCACGTAGACATTGCCGGCGGGGACCTTGCCGGTAACGGATGCGCGCCCGTCGACCAGGTCGACGACGACGCCGTCCTCGGCGATGACGACCCGTTCGGGGTCGACACCGGTACGGATGGCGAGGTCGGCGTTGGCCCGCAGGTGGCGCCATTCGCCGTGGACGGGCATGACGTTGCGGGGCTTGACGATGTTGTAGCAGTAGACGAGTTCACCGGCGCTGGCATGCCCGGAGACGTGCACCTTGGCGTTGCCCTTGTGGACCACGTGGGCGCCCCAGCGGGTGAGTCCGTTGATCACCCGGTAGATGGCGTTCTCGTTGCCGGGGATGAGGGAGCTGGCGAGCAGGACGGTGTCGCCCTCGCCGACGCGGATCATGTGGTCGCGGTTCGCCATCCGGGACAGCGCGGCCATCGGTTCGCCCTGGGAGCCGGTGCAGACCAGAGTGATCTTGTGGTCCGGGAGCTTCTCCAGCTCCTTGGTGCTCACGACCAGACCGGAGGGGACCTTCAGGTAGCCCAGGTCACGGGCGATGCCCATGTTGCGGACCATCGACCGGCCGACGAAGGCGACCTTGCGGCCGTGCTGGTGGGCGGCGTCCAGGACCTGCTGAATGCGGTGCACGTGGCTGGCGAAGCTGGAGACGATGACCCGGCGCGGCGCGGTGCGCAGCACCTGCTCGATCGCCGGGTTCAGCTCACGCTCGGAGGTGGTGAAGCCGGGTACTTCGGCGTTGGTGGAGTCGGTGAGGAACAGGTCCACGCCCTCCTCGCCGAGGCGGGCGAAGGCGCGCAGATCGGTGATGCGGTCGTCGAGCGGGAACTGGTCCATCTTGAAGTCGCCGGTGTGCAGCACCATGCCGGCCCGGGTGCGGATCGCGACCGCGAGGCTGTCGGGGATGGAGTGGTTGACCGCCACGAACTCGCAGTCGAAGGGCCCGAAGCCACGCCGGTCGCCCTCCCTCACCCGCACCGTGCGCGGCCGGATGCCGTGTTCCTTGAGCTTGGCCTCCAGGAACGCCAGCGTCAGCTTGGAGCCGACGACGGGAATGTCGCGCCGCTCGCGCAGCAGGTACGGCACGCCGCCGATGTGGTCCTCGTGGCCGTGGGTGAGGACCACGGCGACGATGTCGTCCAGCCGGTCTCGGATCGAGGTGAAGTCCGGCAGGATCACGTCCACGCCGGGCTGGGTCTCTTCGGGGAACAGCACGCCGCAGTCGACGATGAGCAGCTTGCCCGCGTGCTCGAAGACGGTCATGTTGCGGCCGATCTCACCCAGACCGCCCAGGGCGGTGACCCGCAGCCCTCCTTCGGGAAGGGGCGGGGCGGCTTTCAGTTCGGGGTGCGGATGACTCATACCCTGACGGTACCCGGAGAGCGGGACAGGGTGATCCACTGCCTGTGCGATCTCTTCCTGCCGACAGGGTGGCGGCACCATGCGGGTGTCCGGGAGGATCCGCTGACGTCGGCGGCCGGACCGGGAGGGGGTACGGCGTGCCGCCGGCAGCGGCTGGAGGTCGTGCCCGGAGCAGTGGGCGGCGGAGGCCCGGCCGCGCGGGCTCCGGGGCAGCCGTGCGCCCGGTGGTGTCGGCGCAGATCTCGTGCCCTTGTCGTGGTGGCCGGCCTCCGCGGCCTCCCGGTGCGCCCCGCCGTTGGGCCACTCGGTGTACAGCAGTGCCCGAATGCGGTCGGCGCTGTGCCGGAAGTGCGCCCGATCGTGCCCCGGGGGCCCGCCGTCCCCCGGCTGGGCGGCGATCACGGCGTCCGTGAGGCGCGCTGCCACGCGACTCCATGACGTCCACGGCCAAGGTGACCAGGCAGCCGGGCGTGTGGGTCTCCTCGGGTGCGGCGAGACCGAGGTGCCGGCGGTACCGAGACGGCCTCACCGTCCGAGTCGTGCCCGGATTCGTTCGATCAAAGGTCACTGCTCGAACGTCCCGCATGGCCCGGTTGCCTGTGCGTGCCGACTGGGCCGGGGTCAGACACTCGTCCATGCTTCGACGAAGGCGATACGTCCGGCCGCATCGGGCGACTTGTGGTCCGCGTGAAGGACGCGCCAGGCCGTGAGTTCCAGGTCCCGGAGCCAAAGGTCGCCGATGACCTGTGTTTTGAGATCAGGGAGGTGGTCTGACTCGGCGAGCGCCTGGCCGATCACCTCTGCGGCCGCGACGCGCTGGGGAGGCGTCATCTCGTCTACGGCCGAGAGGATCTGTCCGGCCAGACCGGTTCCCTCTCCGGCCAGCGAACGCAGCACCATGTCCTTGATATTGGCCGGCAGCAGGTAGGCGGTGCCCGAGGATCTCCACAGGTTCGACCAGAAGCGTTCTCCTGCCTCGGTGGGGGCCGGGAGCGCGGCCAGCAGTCCGAGGAGATGCGCGGTGGCCGCGTAGCCATCGGAGTGGGCCGCCGCGAGGACCGCGATGCCGGCGACGCGCTCCACGTCGAAAGGGCCCACTTCGTACTGTGAGGTCAGCCCCAACCTTTGTTCCAGCTGATCAGCGAGGGGGGCGGATGCGTGGGAGGGGAACTCGGGAAGCATCGGCGGTCCTTGGGCGTAGGCGGGCGGAGATGCGCGCTCGGGAACCTTGGTCCTTCCCATGGCCAGGCGGCTTACACGGCTTCCGCAGGCCCAGTTGGCGGCGAGACCGACCTTGAGCAACGCTGTCACGGGCAGGCTCTCAGCATGATCGGATGGTTGCCGATGATGCCCGGAGGAACGAGACAGGACGGGAAGTCGTGTCTGGGACGCCGTAGCAGGTCTCCCCGGCGGATCACGTCATGGCAATGCCGGGGAGGATTTTCACCCGGTTGCCGACCTGGTCGAATGGCCGACCACCACGGGAGCCCTTCTTCTTCCGGTTGGCGGCCTGGTCCTTCTCCTCCGGGATGACGGCCTTGATGTGGCGTTTGCGCAGGTGGGACCGGTTGCCGCGGGACGAGTAGGCCTATCCCCGGCGACAGCGCCCGGCCGAGTACGGGGGGCGGCCGACGGGCCCGCGGACCCGTGTCTTCGTGACCACGGGGATGAACTGCGGGCTGTCCGCGGCCTGGCCTGCGGTCAGGACGAACACGAACACCAGGGGGCGGCATTCCGGTCGGCGACGAGGTGGACCTTGCTGGCCTGCCCGCCCGTCTTGAACCGCCAGATCACGCCCTCGAACTGTTGCCGCAGCCGCTCGGGGTACGGGCCGTACGCGCCGATCGGCAGGTACGGCCCGACGAACTCCCCTTCTTTGTCGCCCAGTTGAACTCGCGTCACGTAAGAAGACCTAGCATCCCGCGTGAGCCACAGCCCACGGAGAACGCACCCCCGGGGTCTCGAACGGCCCTCGGAGCGAGGTGGGATGCCGGCCGCCAGAAACAGGAACGGCGAGCCAGTGCCTGGGGTTCGGACCGTGGTCCGAATGAGACCGCCTGGGGCCCTTCAGCCTGCGGACGTGCGTGCCGCGCCCCTGGTCCGGACGTGCTGACTGAGAAAGAGAGCGGCGCGGTCCAGTGCCTCGTCGGCTTCGTCCAGGACGCCGGCGAACGCCTGGAAGACATGGGGAACGTCAGCCGTGATGTCCAGGATGACGTCCACTCCGGCTTCCCTCGCGCGCGTGGCCATGCGTGTGGAGTCGTCCAGGAGCATTTCGTTGGTGCCCGCCTGCAGAAGCATCGGAGGGAAGCCGGTCAGATCGGCGAGGGTGGCGGGGCTGAGCATGGGCTGACGCGGATCCTGTCCCGCGAGGTACATGGTCCCGGTGTGTTCCAGGCCCCTACGCGTGAAGAACGGGTCGATGCCCGCCTTGGCGTCCATGCTCTCGCCTGTCCGGGTCAGGTCGAGTCCGGGGGAGAACGCCACGATTGCGGCGGGCATGGGCTGGCCCGCGTCGCGGGCGGCGAGGCAGGTGGTGACGGTGAGGCCGCCGCCGGCGGAGTCCCCGGCGAACGCGATCGCCGAAGGGTCCACGCCGCTGTCGAGAAGGGCGCGGTAGGCGCTCACTCCATCCTCGATCGCGGCCGGGAACGGATGCTCAGGGGCGAGCCGGTAGTCCAGGGAGAACGCCCTGAACCCTGTTTTGGCCACCAGGTTCCCCGTCAGCGACATCGCCGTCTCCGGCGAACCGACCACGTAAGAACCGCCGTGAAAATAGAGGATCGTCCCGGCCTTCGGAGTGCCGGCCGGCTCGACGAGCAGCGCGGGCCGATCGCCGAGCGTCGCAGTCGTGGTGCGGATCCCAGCCGGGACGATCATTTCCCCCATCATCGCCCTGAACCCGGCGCGGAGCTCCTCCACCGACGGAGGGCCCTCCGACCGTGGCCGTCGGACCATCGCGTCGATCTCCGCGCGCTGCTGCCTGCTCATTGTCGCCTCCATCGCGAGTGCATGCCAAAGAACTATATGCCCAGGCATCTAGGTTAGAATATATGCCATGGCATCTAAGTCACGCCGTGACCCGATCGACCTCCCGGGCTTCTTCGCCGATCTCGTCCGCTGCGAGACACGCCTCTACAACGCGCTGAACGACCGCCTTCACGAGCGGCACGGGATCGTCACCTCGCAGTTCGAGTTCCTGCGCTTCCTGCGCGACCACCCCGGGTCCCGGGTCGCGGACCTCGCCACCGAATTCGCCATCGGGGTCGGCGCGACCAGCAAGGGCATCGACCGCCTGGAGAAGCAGGCATGGGTCGTACGGCGAACCAATCCATCGGATCGCCGCTCATCACTGCTGGACCTGACCGCCGGAGGCCTGCACCTCGTCGAGGCGGCGGAGGCGACCTTCACCAAAACACTGACCGAGCTGACCGCAGACGTCCTGGGCGGTCCCTCGGGACAGGCCGCCGCACAGATCTTCTCGGAGTTGCGCTCTGTACTCGAACGCGACCAGATCGGCCGGCCCACAGGCTGACCGGCATGCGCATCCCGTGCGACTGTTCGTAGCCGCGTGATCAGGCGTTCGCCGCGAGGGTGAATCCCGCGGATTGATCACGACTCGATACGCGCCCTACCGGCCGGATCAACGACTGGGGCCGTGTGGGGGTGCCTGGAGGGGTGGCGGCGGCGCCCGGGGCAGGGAGCGTGCCAGCCGCCTCACCTTTTCGTGGCGGCGCCGCAACCGGGGCCGGAGGTGAGCGACGTGCCGGCGGAGCCGTCAGGACACGAGCACCATCTCTGCGCGCCACAGCCCGGTCACGCGCGGGTGTGACAGCCCGCCGATACCGGCGGGCTCGCTCACCTCAGGCTGCGGCCGACGGGCTGGACGATCCGCCGGTGCGCCGGTATTCGGCGTTGATGCGCTGGGCTTCTTCGAGCTGGTCCTCGAGGATGATGATCCGGCATGCGGCCTCGATCGGGGTGCCCTGGTCGACGAGCTCACGCGCTCGGGCCGCGATGCGCAGTTGGTAGCGGGAGTAGCGGCGGTGTCCGCCCTCGGAGCGCAGTGGTGTGATCAGGCGCGCTTCGCCGATGGCGCGGAGAAAGCCGGGAGTGGTACCGAGCAACTCGGCAGCCCGGCCCATCGTGAAGGCGGGGTAGTCGTCGTCGTCAAGGCGGCTGAGCGACTCGTCTGCTGTCATCTCACCTCTCTGTGGAACGCGTGGAGGGGCCTTGGTGCCGTTTGGCACCAAGGCCCCGAAGGAAATGCAACACCATCTACCGACCTTAGTGCTGCGTCGGCCTTCTGTTTCCGCCCAGCCGCCCGAAACTCCGACGGGGGTGCGGGGATCGCGGATGCGTGACCGGAGACCACCTACCTATCGATGTCCTGCGGTACCCGGGCTCGCTTCTTCCGCCCGGGCGATCCTGATGGTGCTCGACTCCTCCGTTCTTCCCTCGGAACCAATCACTTGCAAACAGGGACTGCGTACTGCTGGTACTGCAACCGCGTCAACTGCGGTCCTGCTCACGGCGGCCCCTCGTCACTTCAGGCCACCCGGTCCGGTCGTCAGTCCCGTCACCGTCGTAGAACTTCCTGGCTTCGAAACTCCACCACCGCACCGTCATACGTGCACTGCTGCCCGGCAGTTCGTGTCTGCCGGGCCCTGCTCGATCTCGGCTACGAAAGAAACCATAACCACGAAGACATCGAATGTCTACTCCAGCAAGCACAGATTTGCTGCGGCTCGACGAGGAGGTCTCCCGCTGAGCCGATCTGCGGATACTGGGGGCGGTCCGCAGCGCAGGTCCGACGCACGGGTGAAACCCAGAGCCGCCCACGGAGCTTCCCGCGGCGGCGCCGACCGGCACGGCGCGTCGACCGCGATTCCCAGCCCCTCCGGCGGGCACGGTGGATCGGGCGGGTTGGCGGGCGGGGCACAGCGCGCCTCGAAGGCGAGCCGCATGCGCCCGTCTCGCTCGGTTGCGCCACCGTGCAAGCCGCCCGGGCGGGCCTGTGCATAGAATCCGATCCCATGTCGAAACCTGACGAGCTGCTCGTTGCGATAGCCGCCCTCGTGGAATCCGGGCAGAGCAATCAGATGTCCCTGACCGTGGTCACCAGTGGTGCTGTCATCACCGGTCGGCTGGCTCCGGAAGCCATGTGGAGGCAGAGGGTGTCCGAGGTGCTGACGGACTCCGCCGACCTGGGCGAGTTCTCCGCCGTCTTCGACACCCTCGCGAGGAGGGACGGACTGCCCACGCATCTGCATTTCCACGTCGCCCGGATCCTGCAGGGTACGGTGGGGATCCCGGAGACGGGCGGGATGTACCGCGTCGCGATCGAGGACGTCAGTGCCTGGACCGTGGGCGACTTCAGCTACTCCGACCACTGACCCACGGCACACCGTGAGGCCCAACCGGCGCGCTTCCGTTCCAGTGGCCGTCGCAACACCCCAGTTCGAGGGGTGCGATGGACTTGGAGATCCGGAAGGATCGGCGGCCTCAGGGGCCCAGGAAGGTGGACCGTGAGCGGGAGGAACACCTTCGGCTCGTGGAGCCCGGAACAGGGAACACGGAAGCCTGTCGGATCATCGGCATCAACCGCCGCACTGGCAGGCGTTGGCTCTACGGGCAGCCGACATCCGGGAGGTACAAGGCAGCCCCGTCCCACCCATCGTGGAGACGGGGCTGCCCTGGCAAACACCATGACCCCCGGCTCGCCCTGAGGAACCCGTCGGCCCGTCGCGCAACCTCACCACATCGCTGAACGGATCCGAGAGAAGGCGTCCGTCCGGGCCATCGCGGCCGGGCTCGGCCGCAGTCCCTCCACCCACCGTAGGCCGGGCGATCCGCCGCAACCGCACGCTCATGTGCGACGGCGGCCGGTGCTGCCGTCCCCACGCCGCCCGCCACCGCTCGGACGCCCGCAAGCCGCGCCCCAAGCCCGGCAAGATCCGTGAGCACAGGGCTGCGGGACGCCCCCCAGAACCACCTGCCCCGGCGGTGGTGCCCGGTGCAGGTCCGCCACGCTCTACGGGCACGCTTCCCCGACGACCTGCCGATACCGCAGATGCCGCAGATGCCGCCGATACCGCCGATGCCGTCGGCCGGGCTGTCCCGCACCGCCCAGCCGAGCGTCTGTTCAGACTGCTCGCGGCTTGATCAACTCACCGCAGTGTCGCTACGCCCCTGGAATTCGCCCACGCCGGTGGGTCCTCACTGCTCCATGCGGGTCACACCTGGCCGTAAGTCAGGCGGACAGACAGAGTGCCGAGCATCGCGGAAGCCGGCCCGTACGGGCCGGCCAGGGGCGCGGATGCGGCGGGAGGGCGGGTGCGGCAGGTGAAGCCGAGTTGGGTCATGGCCCTGAGGACTTCGCCGGCGCTGAAGTCGCGCCGGTCCTGACGGGTGACGACCTGACCGACCTGCTTGGCGGGGTAGCGGCGGCGTCCGATGATGACGAACTCAGCGGTGACCAGCTCAGGTTTGACGCCCTTCATCGATTCCACCACACCGCTCTTGGTCAGATCGAACGGGAAGCGGGCGATGACACAGCGCATGATGCCTCCGTGGCGACGAGAGGACGGGGCCGGGTGGGGTGAGAGCGGTTCATCGGGAGAGGGCGCCCAGGGCGGTGCCGTGTTCGCCGACCACGGGCGGCTCACCGAGCCGGCGGCAGTGCATCGCACGTTCGGCTTCGACCCACGTGGTCAGCGGCGAGGCGAAGGGCCCGATGACGTCGGCGATGTCACGCAGGCGGATCCGGTCCGTGTATCCGGAACCGTCACGAACGGCCGTGAGCCGGTCCCGGGTGACCAGGCCGGTGCGCATACCGTCCTCGTCGCAGACGACCAGATGACCTGTACGGGCGGCGGCCATCACGGACAGCACCACCTCCACGGTCATGTCCTCCCAGACCTGCGGTCCGGCCGCGTCCACGGTGTCGGCCACCGCGGCACAGTGCACGGGGCGGGCGCTCGCCGGGCGGAACTGCGTCTGGTCCAGTGTCAAAGGGTGCCTCCTGCGGAGTTGGGCCGGCTTCCTGATCACCACGGTTCTATGCCGCCGCACCGGCGGTGGACTGCCGTGCGGGCGCGCGGCGGGCCGCCGAGACGGGGCGGCGACGGCCGCGTGAGGTGGCGCCGCGCTTCTTGGGGCGTTCGACGACCGGTGCGGTGATGACGACCGGGATCCCGGAGGGAGCCTGGGCGCCGGTGATGCGGTGCAGGGCCTCTTCGCCGACGCGGACCTGAGTGGTCTGCGGGACGATGCCGGCCGCTGCCATGAGACGGGTCATGCTGCGGCGCTGGCTGGGGGTGATGAGGGTGACGACACGGCCGGACTCTCCTGCGCGGGCGGTACGGCCGCCGCGGTGGAGATAGTCCTTGTGGTCGGTCGGCGGGTCGACGTTGACGACGAGGTCGAGGTTGTCGACGTGGATGCCGCGCGCCGCGACATTGGTCGCCACCAGCACGTTGACGTGTCCGGTCTTGAACTGTGCCAGCGTGCGGGTGCGCTGTGGCTGTGACTTCCCGCCGTGCAGGGCGGCGGCCCGTACCCCGCTGTTCAGGAGGTGCTCGGTGAGGCCGTCGACGGCGTGCTTGGTGTCGAGGAACATGATCACGCGGCCGTCGCGTGCGGCGATCTGGGTGGTTGCCATGTGCTTGTCGGCGCCGTGAACGTGGAGCACGTGGTGCTCCATCGTCGTGACCGCGCCGGCCGAGGGGTCGACGGAGTGCACGACGGGGTCGCTGAGGTAGCGGCGCACGAGCAGGTCGACGTTGCGGTCGAGGGTTGCGGAGAACAGCATGCGCTGGCCTTCGGGGCGGACCTGGTCGAGAAGAGCGGTGACCTGCGGCATGAAGCCCATGTCGGCCATCTGGTCGGCCTCGTCGAGGACGGTGGTGGAAACCTGGTCCAGTCGGCAGTCGCCGCGGTCGATGAGGTCTTTGAGGCGTCCCGGTGTGGCGACGACGACCTCGGCGCCACCGCGCAGCGCGCTCGCCTGGCGGCCGATCGGCATTCCGCCCACCACCGTGGCCAGCCGCAGCCTCACGGAGCGGGCGTACGGGGCGAGCGCGTCGGTGACCTGCTGCGCCAGCTCACGCGTGGGTACGAGGATCAGTCCCAGCGGCTGCCTGGCCTCGGCGCGCTGCCCGGCGGTACGCGCCAGCATCGCCAGCCCGAAAGCCAGGGTCTTGCCGGAGCCGGTGCGGCCACGGCCCAGTACGTCGCGGCCGGCGAGGGAATTCGGCAGGGTCGCGGCCTGGATCGGGAAGGGCACGGTCACGCCTTGCGCACCGAGCGCGTCCAGCAGCGCCCTGGGCATGTCGAGATCGGCGAAGCCCTCCACGGCGGGGAGCGCGGGAGTGATCGTCCTGGGCAGCGCGAACTCCCCCTGGACCGCGGCGGGCCGGCGGCCGTAACCACCGGAACCGCTCGACCCGGCGGAGCGGCTCCTGGCCGACGAACCGAGTCGGCTGCCACCCCTTCCGGATTCGGCACTGCCGTTACGGGTGCGGGTGAAGCGGTCGTTCGAGCGGTCGTTCGTGCGTGTGCGGTTCATGCGGAACCTTCCTCGATGCGGCACATATCAAGGAATTCCCGCGGCGATCAACAGCACAGAGAATTGCAAGAATGGACCGGTGGAATGCGAAAGCGAATCTGACCGACGAAACATCCGTACGGGCAGCGGAGCTGGAATGAGTGGCGCGAAGCGGACGCAATGTCCGGGGTCCACCGCGATGAAGCCATGAAGGGAGGCGTGCGCCCCTGAAGGATGCTCCGTATGCGGTGAGCCTACGGGCTTCCTGGTTGTCGTCCGCAGGCGAAACCACTGCGGGAAAATGCGAGTAGCTGGGGCCCGCACCCCGAAGGACGCGGGCCCCAGCTACAAGTACGCGACAGTCAGCGTCAGGCGAGAACGATGTTCTCGGCCGTCGGGCCCTTCTGGCCCTGCGCGATGTCGAAGGTCACCTTCTGGCCCTCCAGCAGCTCGCGGAAGCCCTGGGCGGCAATGTTCGAGTAGTGGGCGAACACATCAGCGCCGCCACCGTCCTGCTCGATGAAGCCGAAGCCCTTTTCCGCGTTGAACCACTTCACGGTACCAGCAGCCATGTCATTTCTCCTTGTGGGACAGTGCATACGAGATCCGCACTTGCGGACCCCGTGTCGCAGCGATGATCGCCCCTCCCGGAAAAAGAGCCGGATAACGAAAGTGCTTCCAGTGGCGCAGGCGCCGCCCGGAAGGCACTCGAAGTTTGGGAACCACAATTGCAACTGACACCGACAGTAGCACGCCGCAGCCGCGTGCATACGGTGAAGAATCCCACCCCACTTAATACGACAGAGAATCTGCTTGCCTGTTCCGTTGAAATCTCAGCTCGCGGGCACAGATATTGACCCAGCCGGAGCGTAACGTTTCGGGAATTTTTGTGGCGCGCCCAACGCAGGGGCTGCTCCCCACGGGACGGCGGGGGGCGGGCAGATCGGAGTGAACCGGCAAGCGTCACGACCCGTCTCCGGCGCACGCGCGGGCGCGTCCATGTCGAAGACGACCAAGGACCGGACCGTCGATCAGCTCGGTGGAAGCAACGCGTTCTGCAGCAGAGGCTGCGGCTGGTCTTCAGCCATGCCTGCGGGAGAGACGGTCGCTGTGGCCCGCCGTACGAGCGTCAGGCCCGGACGGCGAGGAGTCGAAGCCGCAGGTCAGGAGCGCGCGGATCCCGATCGATGCCCTGACCACAGGACACGCGGCGGCAGGCCGTGCAGCTGGGACGGTGCGAGTCCAGCCTCCCCGGCCTGTCCTGTCGGCTGACGACGGCAGCGCCCGGCCGGTCACCGCCCGTGGCCTGGCTCTGCCTTCGGACCCGACACCGCCCCGCCTGCGAACAGCCGATTTCCACGCTTGGCGATCTGGATCGCTGCGCTTCGTCCGATGCCGGAGCCGGCGCCCGTGACGATGGCGACCTTCATGGTGTTCGTCCTGGGATGCGGTCAGGCGTGGGGTGGGTGTGACTGCGCGAGCTGCGCTAGACGGCGGAGTTCGGGGGCAGGACTCGGGCGAGCCAGTCTGTGCGTACCCGGCGGGCTGTGGCCGAGATGTGTGCCTGCGGGTACAGGGCGTCGAATCCGTGGAAGCCGCCTGCCCAGACATGGAGTTCGGCCTGGCCGCCGGCCGCCCAGATGCGGGTGGCGTAGTCGGTGTCCTCGTCGCGGAAGACTTCGGCGGAGCCGGTGTCGATGTAGGTGGTCGGCAGGCCCGAGAGGTCGTCGGCCAGGGCGGGTGAGACGTATGCGGGTACCTCGTCGTCGGTGAGGTCGCCGAGGAGGCAGCGCCATCCGAATCCGTTCATCTCGCGGGTCCAGACGCCGGGCCCGTTCGAGTACTGGAGGCTGGAGGTGGTGGTGTTGCGGTGGTCGAGCATGGGGCCGATCAGGACCTGGGCGGCGATCGCCGGGGTGCCGAGGTCGCGGGCCAGCAGGGTGACGCCGGCGGCGAGGCCGCCGCCCGCGCTGGCGCCTGCGACGATGATCCGGGTGGGGTCGATGCCCAGTTCGGCGGCGTGGTCGGCGATCCAGAGCAGTCCCTGGTAGCAGTCGTCGACCGGGATGGTGCCGGTGGACTCGGGCGCGAGCCGGTAGTCGACGGAGACCACGACGGCGCCGAACTCGTCGAGCCACTCCAGCGGGATGTCGATCTGTGCGAAGCGGTCGCCCATGACCATCCCGCCGCCGTGCATCCAGTAGACGCAGGGTGCGGCAGCGGTGCGATCGCTGTTCGCGGGGCTGAAGACGGACAAGGGGATCGGGGTGCCGTCCGGACTCGCAACGGTGACCTCGCGCCGGTCGATGGCGCGGCCTTCGAGGAGGGGTTCGACGGGCATCGAGGAGAAGGGGCGTACCTGCGCCAGCACTTCCGGGCTGAGCTGGGACATCAGCGGCATGTCGGCCAGGAGTTCCTGCAGTTCGGGGTCGACGGAGGGGCGTGCTGTGGTCATGGTCGTTGCCTCTCGTGGGTGGTGGCGGGACGGTCGGGCGAGGACGGGGGCCGCCT
Organism: Streptomyces sp. NPDC101237; assembly: GCF_044767465.1. Taxonomy (NCBI): domain Bacteria; kingdom Bacillati; phylum Actinomycetota; class Actinomycetes; order Kitasatosporales; family Streptomycetaceae; genus Streptomyces; species Streptomyces sp. NPDC101237. Next base: position 201,620 of record NZ_JBIWNY010000015.1, read on the forward strand.
CGGTGGGCACCGAGGCGGCAGAGGCTGGGGTGTGGGGCGATCGGCAGGTCAGAAGGCGGCCTTGCCTCGGACCGGCACGTAGTCGGTGTATTCGGACTCCTTGGCCAGCAGTCCGTCGATCTGCGCCACGATGGCTTGGGCAGCCTCGCCGGCGAAGATCCGGTGGTGGTCCTCCTCGCTGGTCCAGCCCTCGGTGACGTGGACGACGTCGGGGTCGGACGCGGAACGGGAGACGAGGTAGACGACGCAGAGTTCGCTCGCGCCGGGGCTGCCCTCGTCCAGACCGGTCAACAGCAGGTCGACCAGTCGGTCGCCCATACCGGGCTTGGCGGTCAAGGTGGCGTTGAAGCCGTAGTTGGCGATCATTGAGTGCCTTCTTCTCGGTGGTGGAGTGAGGTGATTCCATTCAACCGAGGTGACCTGCGAAAACGTTAGAACGATGCTCGCTCGCACTTGCACGATCCTCGTGGTCATGGGAGCCCGGGTCCGGAATGGCGCTGCAATGGACGCATGCACCTCGAAGAGCTCCGCAGCCTGCTGACCCGGCATGCCCGGCCCGACTGGACCACTGCCATCGACGGCGTCCTGATCTCGTCCGGCCGACCGCGGATCCCACCGCACCGCAAGGATCACAGCATGAGTGAAACAGCGGTTTTCGCCCGCGAGTTCCTGCGCAGCCCGCTCCGTACGGCCTCCCTGATGCCGAGTTCGTCCCGGCTGGTCGAGCGGCTTGTCGCCGCCGTACCGGAGCGGGGCGAGCCCGTGGTGGTGGAGCTCGGTCCGGGCACCGGACCCGCCACCGCGGCGATCCAACACAAGCTGGCAGGCCGCGGACGCCACATCGCGGTCGAACTGAACGAACGGCTCGCCGCACATCTGGTCGAGCGGTTCCCGGGCGCCGAGACCGTCGCCGAGTCCGCCTGGGAACTGCCCCGCATCCTCGCCGACCGGGGCCTTGGCGCGGCGGACGTCGTGGTGAGCAGCCTCCCCTGGTCGGCGTTCACCGGTCCGCAAGGCCAGGACCTCGTACCGGCCATCGCGTCGGTGCTGTCCGAGACCGGGGTGTACACGCAGTTCGCCTACACTTTCGCCCACTGGGCCCCGCCGAGCCGCCGCAGGCTCGCCCAGTTGCGCCGGGCGTTCGAAGAAGTGGTCGCGAGCAGGACGGTGTACCGCAACCTGCCTCCCGCCCTGGTGTACTCCGCGCGCAGGCCGCGCGTTCCGGCCGGTCAGCCCGCGCCGCCGGCCGCGCCCATCGCCAATCTCACCGCGTCCTGACTGGGTGGCGCACCGAAAAGGCGTCGGTATTCCCGGCTGAATTGTGACGGGCTGTCGTACCCCACGCGGTATCCGATGTACGCGATGTCTTTCGGGTGTTCCGTCAGCAGGAGCCGGGCCTGATGGAGTCTGATGTTCTTCTGGAACTGGATGGGGCTCATGCGGGTGACGGCCTGGAAGTTCCGGTAGAAGGAGGACGCACTCATTCCGACAAGCTCTGCCACGTCGTCCACCCGAAACGGTGTCCGGTAGTTCTCGCGAATCCAGTGCACGGCTCTGGCGATATGAGAGAGCTTGCTGTCGGCAAGACCTAATTGACGGACCGTCGCGCCCTGCTCGTCGGTGATCAGGCGCCACAGGATCTCGCGTTTGACGAGGGGGGCGAGCATGTCCCTGTCCCGCGGCCGGTCGAGCAGGCGCACCAGTCGCACGACGGCGTCCAGGAACTCGTCGGAGGCGTCGCTGACGGCGATGGCGGCTGGTGCCGTGCCGGGCGGCGGAAAAGTGCCGGGCGCCGTCTGCAACATCATCTCGGCGACGTCCGACGGATGCAGGAGCAGGCCGAGTCCGAGCGCCGGCTGCTCCGGGGTGACAGCGAGGAAGCGGCCGGTGACGGGCACGTCGACGGATGCGACCAGGTAATACCCGGGGCCGTACTCGTACACGCGGTCGCCCAGCGCGAGACGCTTGGCGCCTTGGGCGATCAGTGCCATGACCGTTCCGCTCATGGAGGCGTGGTGTTCGTCCGACTCCTCCCGGCCGATCCTCACGTTCTCGATGGCGGTCGTTCCGTCGGGTCTGGCGTGACGCGCCAGCAGAGTGCGGAGTTCGTCAAGCGGCATGGACCGATTGAACACCGCCACCGCGGAACGGTCCAGCCATCCGTTCCGGCTCCGGCTGACGCGAAATCATCAAGAGGATCAGGCAAGGGCTTGCCACTATCGAGCAAATCAATTCCGCGGAGGAGCTGCTTGAATAACTGAAGGCTCTGGGGCTTGCCGATCGACGGTCGACGGTATTGAGGAAGGGCAAGCGGAATGGCGGAAAGTACCCGCAGTGAGATACGACTTCACGTCAACGGCGAGACGCACCGCCTGGACGTCGACAATCGCAGGACACTGCTCGACGCGCTGCGTGAGGACACCGGCCACACAGGGCCGAAAAAGGGCTGCGACCGTGGGCAGTGCGGCGCCTGCACTGTGCTGCTGGACGGCCGGCGTGTGGTGTCGTGCCTGACGCTGGCGGTCGCCGTCGACGGCTCGGACATCACAACGGTCGAGGGGCTGGCGCACGAGGGTGAACTGCGACCGTTGCAGCAGTCGTTCGTGCAGCTCGACGGCCTTCAGTGTGGCTACTGCACGCCCGGGCAGCTCTGTTCCGCGGTCGGCATGCTGGCCGAACACGCGGCGGGCTGGCCCAGCGCGGTCACCGCCGATGTCTCACCCGACGCGCCGGCGCGCGAGTTGGACGCCGAGGAGGTGCGCGAACGCCTGAGCGGCAACCTGTGTCGCTGTGGCGCGTACCCGTCGATCGTGCGGGCCGTGCTCGAGACGGCGGCCCGCGAGGAGGTGGCGGGATGAAGGAGTTCAGCTACCAGCGGCCGAGCCGGGTCCGAGACGCCCTCTCTCTGGTCGCCGACGAGGACGGCGCCCGGTTCCTCGGCGGCGGAACGAACCTCGTCGACCTGATGAAGGACGGAATCGAGACGCCGACCCGGCTGGTGGACGTCCGTCGGCTGCCGCTGGACGGCATCGACGACGCGCCCGACGGCGGACTCGTCATCGGCGCGACGACGACCAACAGCGACCTGGCGGCCCATCCCGAGATGCGCCGGCGGTATCCGGCACTCAGCCAGGCCGTGCTGGCGGGCGCGTCGGGGCAACTGCGCAACATGGCCACGCTGGGCGGCAACCTGCTGCAGCGAACCCGGTGCGGCTACTTCGCCGACGCCTCGCAGCCGTGCAACAAGCGCAGCCCCGGCAGCGGGTGTTCCGCGATCGCCGGAGAGCACCGCAACCACGCGATCCTCGAATGGACCGACCACTGTGTGGCCACCCATCCCTCGGACATGACCGTGGCCTTGGCCGCGTTCGACGCGGTCGTGCACTACGAGACCCTGGACGGTTCCCACGAGATCCCGCTGTCCCGGTTCTACCTACCGGTCGGCGAGAGTCCGCACCGGGAGACGGCGCTTCCCCCGGGCGCCCTGATCACCGCGGTCGCCCTGCCTGCCGCCGCGGCGTCCCCTCGTTCGCGCTACCGCAAGGTTCGCGAGCGCGCGTCCTACGCCTTCGCGAACGTCTCCGTCGCCGCCGCGCTGGACGTCGACGAGGGCATCGTCAAGGGGGCCCGGATCGCGCTCGGCGGCCTTGCCTCCCGGCCCTGGCGCGCCCACGCCGCCGAGTCCGCCCTGCGGGAGGCCCCCGCCACGACCGGCAGCTTCCGGGCCGCCGCCGACGCGGAGCTGTCCGCCGCGCGGCCGTTGCGCGACAACGCGTACAAGGTCGGCCTGGCCCGCAACCTCATCGAGGCAATCCTGACCGACCTCGCCCACAGGGCCGAGTGACGCACCGATCCCGCCGCCCGCCGTCGCCGTCGCCGTCGCCGTCGCCGTGAAGGAGATCAGCACATGAACACGTCCTCGACCAGAGCAGCCCCGGCAACCGCCGCGCACCCGGGCGCGATGGGGGTGGCCCGTCCCCGTGTCGAGGGGCCGGGCAAGGTCACCGGCAGCGTGCGCTACGCGGCGGACGAGCCGATGACCGAGTTGGCCTACGGCTGGGTCGTCACCTCCACAGTGTCCCGCGGACGCATCCGCGCCATCGACGCCTCCGCCGTGCACGGCATGCCCGGCGTACTCGGTGTGATCGACCACCACAACGCTCCCCGGCTCAACCTGGAGGCAGGATCCTTCTTCGGCCCCGACGGCGGCATGCACCTGCTGCAGAACGACGAAGTCCCCCACTCCGGCCGGCCGGTCGCACTGGTGGTGGCGGAGACGATGGAGCAGGCCCGGTCCGCGGCCGCGGCGCTGCGGGTTACCTACGACGAGGAACCGTACGACGCCGACTTCTCACTCGAGCACCCGGCCGCGCGGCCGGCGACGTCGTTCTTCGGAGAGGACGCCACCGTCGGTGACGTGGAGGCGGAGCTGGCCGCGAGCGCGGTGGCCGTCGACGAGCGCTATGTCACGCCCGAGCAGCACGGCGCCGCCATGGAGCCGCACTCCGCGACCGCCTGGTGGGAGGACGAGCGGCTGCAGATCATCGACTCCAATCAGGGACCCTTCCTGGTCGCCATGACGGTGGCCACGCTCTTCTCCCTCAACCCCGGACAGGTACGAGTCCGCTCTCAGCACGTCGGTGGCGGCTTCGGGTCCAAGTCGGGCGGGTGCGGCCCCCAACTGGTTCTGGCGGTGATGGCCACCACGGTGCTCGGCCGCCCCGTGCGCGTCACCCTGAGCCGGAATCAGGTGTTCCTGACGGTATCGATGCGGCCGGCGACCGACCAGCGGGTCCGGATAGGCGCCGACACCGACGGCAGTCTGCGGGCGATCGACCACGAGTCGGCCTTTGAGGTCTCGAAGCTCGCGGACTACCTCGAGAACTGCACGGAGCTCACCAACACGCTCTACGCGGCGACGGCGATCCGTACCCGGCGCACCGCGGTCCCCATCGACATCCTGCCGCCGTACTCGGTACGCGGACCCGGCACGGCACCCGGATCGTTCGCGCTCGAATCCGCCATGGACGAGCTGGCGGAGCGGCTCGGCATGGATCCGGTCGAGCTTCGGCTGCGCAACGAGCCCACTGTCGGCCCGGTGTCCGGCCTGCCCTTCAGCCGCCGCAACCTCGTCGCATGTCTGCACGAGGGCGCCCGCCGGTTCGGCTGGGCCACACGCGACCACCGGCCGCGGACGCGGACGGAGGGATGCCTGCTGGTCGGCACCGGGATGGCCGCCACGTCCTTCAGCGCGGGGGCCCTGCCCGCCTCGGCCTCGATCACCGCCGAGACCGACGGCGCGTTCACCGTGGCCATTGGTGCCAGCGACATCGGCACTGGCGCACGCACCGCACTGACCGCCGTGGCGGCAGATGCTCTCCGCGTGGATCCCGAACGGATACGGCTCCTGATCGCGGACAGCGATCTCGGCCCCACCTGGAGCGCCGGCGGATCCCGGGGGACGACGTCCTGGTCCTGGGCGATCACCGAGGCCGCGGCGAGGCTGCGCTCCCAGCTGGGCGACGCCACGCTGCCACTGACCGTCTCGTGCGACACCACCGAGTCGATCGGTGCGCTGCCACCCATGGAACGGCACTCCTACAGCGCCGTGTTCTGCCAAGTGACCGTCGACCCGGCCACCGGCGAGGTACGCGTGCGGCGGCTCCTGGGCATGTTCGCCGTGGGCCGCGTCATCAACCCGCTCCTCGCGCGAAGTCAACTGGTCGGGGGCATGGTCATGGGGCTGTCGACAGCCCTGCACGAAGAAGGCGCCCGCGATCCGGCGACGGGACGGCACATCACCACCGACCTCGCCGGCTACCACATCGCCGCGCACGCCGACATACCCGACATCGAAGCCGACTTCGTACCCGACTACGAACCCGGCGACCCGTCAGGCCTCAAGGGCGTCGGCGAAATCGGCACCGTCGGCACGGCGGCCGCGATCACGAACGCCGTCTGGCACGCCACCGGCCGCCGCCAGCGGACCCTGCCCATCCGTCCGGACCGCGTGATCGAGGAACAGCCGACGTCGTGAACCGTCCGCGAGAAGGAGCGCTGGGACCGCTGCCGTCGCAACCCCGGCCCGGGACTGGAACAGCCGATCTGGTCGCGTGCGGTGCGGCACAGGTCCAGGGAGTCCGTGGAGACGTCGCTGCCGACGACCTGGGCGGCGGGGAAGCGCAGGGCGACGATCAGCGCCTGGTTGACGCCGCAGCCGGGCACCCACACGCGGGCGTCAGGCGGGAGGCACCGGTGGGTGAGGTCACCCAACTCCTGTGCGAGGAGGACGGGATGGAGAGACGGGTCGTCGGGTGCGGTGAGACGGGTGGCGTGCCAGGGGTAGGGGAACTCGGAGTAGAACTCGCCGATGATCTGTTCGGCGTCCGTGCCGGCGGCCCTGTCAGCGTGCGTGGTCATCGCGTGCCTTCCCTCCCCGGGCGATCAGTTCCCGCAGCGCCGCCGCCGATGAGCCCGCGGCGGGCAGTTGCATCATGTGCAGGTGGTCGCCGCCCACCTGGATGTGCTTGACCGGTCCCCCGGCGGGCTCCTGCCACTGCGCCACGAGGAGGATCTGGTCGTCGCCGCCTTTCTCCTCGGAGGTCAGGACGGTCATCGGGCCGTCGTAGAAGCCGACTTCGTCACCGCCGAGCGTTTCGAGCCGGCGCTGCCAGATGAGCAGCACGTCCTGGGGGAAGAGGGAGTAGTCGCGGCAGGTGGCGGGGTCGATGCCCATGGCCTGGAACAGGTCGCCGCGCAGCACCGCCTGAAACTCCGCCTCCCGCTCCTCGTCGTCGGCCAGACCCAGCCTGGTCCGGATACGGCGCAGTTGGCGTACATAGCCGCGCCAGCGGGTGTTCTCGTGCGGGGTGGAAGGGGGTCGAACAACACCAGGTGGGCGACGTCCCCGCCGAGCGCGCGGAGTTGCCGGACGGTCTCGAACGCGGTGACGCCGCCCGTCGACCAGCCGACCACGTTGACCGGACCGGACACGTGTCGTGGATCTCCGCGGCGTAGCGGGCGGGCGGTGTCCTCCAGGCGGTCGTCGCCGTCGGGGTCCTCGCCACGCAGTGCCCCGAGGCTGAGCCCGTACAGCGGGCCCTCGCCGCGCAGGATCTCGGAGATGTGGGGGTAGCAGGAGACCGTGCCGCCCAGGGGGTGGACGAACACCGTGGGCACGCCGTCGCCGTCGGGGGCGAGCGGCGCCAGGCTGCGGCCGCCGCCGGACGGCTGCGCGGTCTCGCCGAGCGCGGCGGCGATCCCGGCGACCGTCGGGTCCTGGAGGAAGCGGGCGAAGGTGAGCTGGGCGCCGAGCAGGCCGCGCAGGCCGCGCAGGCCGCGCAGGCGGGCGACCACGGTCAGGACGAGCAGGGAGTTGCGGCCGAGGCCGAAGAAGTTGTCGTCCGGGCCGAACGCGTCGGGGGCCAGGCCCAGGACCTCCGCCCACGCCCGGGTGACGGCTTCCTCGGCGGGCGTGCGCGGGCCCCGGGTTCGCCGGTGGCCCCGGCGCCCCACTCGGGCTCGGGCAGAGCTGCCCGGTAGACCTTGCCGTTGGCGTTGAGCGGAATTGCTGCGAGCTCCAGGATCCGAGCGGGCACGAGATGCGCGGGCAGAGTGCGGGCGAGTTCGGCGCGCAGGGCGACGGCGTCGAAGGCACTGCCCGGGTCCGGCACGACGTGGGCGACCCGGGCGGGGGCGCCGGCGGGCGTGTCGGCGGTGACCACGAGGGCCTGGCGGACGCCGGGCGCCGCGACGAGGGCGGCCTCGACCTCGCCCGGTTCGACCCGGTAACCATTGATCTTGACCTGGTGGTCGGACCTGCCGAGGAACTCCGCCTGCCCGTCCGGCAGCCGGCGGCCGAGGTCACCGGTGCGACCGACCTGTCAGTCGCGAACCGGGCAGCCTAGCGACGCCTAGCGGACCTGTCCGGCCGGGGCAGAAAGCCGTAGTGCACCATCCGTTTGCGTTCGACGATAACGGCAAGGCTGACGACTACACCCATGACCAGCGAGTACAGCACGATCGGGAGATCAATCCGCCCGATGGCCCACGCGGCCACACCGCCGAAAAACACGGCACCGACTAGGCCGAAGCCCAGCGGATGCCGAACGGCGCGCTTACGACCTTCGGACGGGGGAAGGTGCCCGTTGAAGGCTCGGTCAAGCGCGAAGAATATCCGTTTGATTCGGTCCATTGTTCTCTTGTTCTCTCCTCGCGATATATGGCCTGACCCGAGCCCGGAGGCCCAGGCCAGACCATGACTCTCGCCTGCGCCAGAAACCCAGCATCGTACGGAACGCGGCCCCGCTGAGTGCTGACCGGGCAGTCAAACTCGTCGCCGTTCCCGCAGTGCCGACGGTGACAAGGCTGGTAGCAGCCGGCCAAGCGGTGGCTTCTACATACCCGCCCAGGGTCTTCTTGTCATCAGACATCCCGTAGTTGATGGCGCCTCCGATGGCAGCTGCAACCGTCGCACAGCCAGTAGCGGCGACGACGCCCACGCCTCCGGTCGCAAAGGCGATGCCAGCCGTGCAGCCGATGGTCAGGCCGATGGCGACTACGTCTCCGATGTGTTCCTTTGCGTGATCCCATGCGGTCGACCACCAGGGCTTGTCCTCGTCCTTCTCGAAGACATCCTTGTAGTCTTTCTGCACGGCCTTCTTGCACTGGTCGGAACTCTGCGTCGAGAGGACGTAGCAGCCCGCGAACGCGTTGATCGCTCCTTTCCACTCGTCCTTCGCGTTGTCCAGCCACGCCGCCGCCTCGCCCCGGCTCATATATTGCGACCCGGTGTAGCCGAGATTCTTCTTCAGCCAGTCGAAAGTCTTCTCGCTGAGCTTCTTCGACGTGTCCTGCTTCTTGCCGCTGGCGATCCACTCGTTGATCGACCCGTCGCCGACCGCGGTGCCCTTCTCCGGGTAGACCTTGCCGGAGCCGGGGTCGTAGCCCACCGACTCCTGCACGCTGCTCGGGCAGTCGGAGAGGTCGTACAGGCACGGGTCGCCGTGCGGCTCCAGGCCGGTCGGGTCGCTGTAGGCGATCGGGTTGTTCATCGCGTAGCTGTACAGGTTCATGTTCTGCGGTGTGTACGGCGTTCTCAGCGGGTCCGTGGAGATGAATCGGCCCAGCTTGTTGTCGTACATCCGGGCGCCCAGGACGGACAGTCCGGTGTCGGAGTCCTCGCTCTTGCCAAGGAAGCCGTGGTCGGTGCCGCTCGGCAGGCTTCCGCTGCGCTGGGCGCCGAAGGGCAGGTAGCGGCGGCGGGTGACGGTGTTGGTCGTGGAGTCCACGGCCACCGACGTCGACGCCTGGGAGTCGGACATCAGCCTGGTGACGGCCGCGCCCGTCCCTGAGGTGCGCATCGCGACCGTGCTGGCGCCGTCCGCGTAGTACCGCGTGCCGGTGATGGTACTGCCGACCTTGCGGATCTCCTGGCCACCCAGGTAGAGGACCGTGGCCGCGCTGCCCGTGCGGAGCAGCAGGCTGCCGTCAGCGTCGTAGACGTACGACGTGGCCGAAGCGCCCGTGGTCTGGACGAGCTGTCCCAACTCGTTCCAGATCAGCGTGGTACTCGCCCACTTCACCGTCCGAGACCTCATCTGGCCGGCGTTGTCGTAGCCGTAACTGTCGGTTCCGGTGGGCGTCTTGACGGAGGAGACGGCGAGCCCACCTTCATCCCCGAATCGCCGCGCTCAAATTACTGGCTGCAGCAAAAAAGTTCATACTGAAAGTGCTCTTCTTCACCCGGCACGGCGCAATAGTATCTATGCGTACCATCTCTGATACAGAGTGCGAGGAATCTGGCAGTTGTTCACACCTGGTCGTCGGCCACAACCACGGCTGCGATCCCTTGCTCGGCCGAGGCCACGGCACTCATTCAAGCGAGCGCCCATGAACGATTTCAGCCTCAGTACTCAGCCTGCCGCGCGGGCCGGTGCGGACTCCAGCCCTTCAGATACGGCTGAAGTTCATCCGGCTCCGGATCACGCGGAGTCGGCATCCCCGGGGGGGGTTAACCAGTGGGTCGGTCCCCCGCGCATACGAACGTGCCCACTCCAGCCATAGCCGGGACGATTGCAGGGTCTGCTCGCCCAAGTCCCCGTCCAACTCAGCGAGACGGTGCTCCAGGGCATCGCAGTACTCACCGATCACGACAGCCTCCCGCCATCGCCCGGCCTCCTCGCGGAGCACCTCGGCGAACTGTTCTCGGACGGCCTGCTCCTTCGCTTCCTCCACAGCGGCGGGCCAGCGCACCTCAGGCGTCCATCCCACCCTCGCGCGGACAGTAAGACGACCCGACCTTCCGCACCGCGTGCCCTCGTCGCGCCGCTTCGACAGCCATCCCTTGGAGCATCAGAAGTGATCTGCGGCGCAGCTCAGGCGGCATCACCAGCCGCCTCGCGTCATCCTTGAGAGCAGCCACAACTGGATGAAGGGACGCCAGTCGCGTGGGGACCCGAACGGCTGGGACATCCGCCTCTGGCCTCTGGCTCCGGGCATTGATGGGGGGGCCCTCTGCGAGGAAGAACTCCAGCCCGGCCAGACCGTATGGCACCTTCTCGATGCGCTTCCCCTCCGGCTCCATGCCATGCCGCTTCGCGTAATTGACGACCCGTCGCCATTCCGCGATCTCCTCATCATCGGCATGGGCGAAGCGGACGCGTCCTTCAGCGAGGCGCCGTTCGACCAACTCGCGAGCTTTCGCCGGCCATGCGCGTGGGACGGGACGCTCGCCATACGGCGCCGACGGCTCACCACAGTCGGCAGGGTCTACGTCGTCAGGATGGCGGCCATGGCGGAGGTAGAACCGTCCGGACTCAGTGACCTCCGCCCGGACAGCACCGCTGCTGCCCCTGTCCATCGTCAAGAGGCCACGGTCACGCAGGACGTACGCCGAGCACCAATCCCCCGGCGCCCAAGCTCCGGGTTCCTCACCGGCCGCGAGCAGCTCAAGAAGCGCGCGCTGCCGTTCATTCGGAGCAGGCCGTCGTTCCACGGCATCCAGCCCACACCGCGCGGGCCCGCCCTGTATAGACCCGAAAGGGCGGCTCCCTGCCACAGAAGTTCCTCGCGGGCCGCTCTGGGACTTCCGGCTGCATCGCCGAGAGCGTCACCAGATCTCAACACCCCACCGGCAGTCGCCACATGGCTAGAGACCGACGTGCCCAAAAGCCGCCTGACACTCCATCAGAACGAGCGTCAAATGAGCGTCACGAACGTCATTTCAGCGACAAGATATCGCCCGTAACGCCCACACCGCACATAACACGCACGCACAAAACCGCAGGTCAGGAGCCCTTCGCTGCCGGTTCGAGGATGGCGACACACTCCACGTGATGCGTCATCGGAAACAGATCGAACGCCCGCAGCGTCCGCACCCGGTAGCCACCCTCGCGGAAGTACCCGAGGTCCCGGGCGAGTGCCGCCGGGTCGCAGGCCACGTAGGCGATGCGGCGGGCGCTCAGGGACGTCAGGTGGGCCACCGTCTGGCGGCCGGCGCCCGCGCGGGGCGGGTCGAGGACGATGAGGTCGACCTCGGTGATGCCGGTGCGCGGCAGGACCGACTCGACCTTGCCCTGTTCGACGCGGACCCGCGGGAAGCCCGCGAGGTTGTGGCGGGCGTCCTCCACCGCTCGCTTGCCGGACTCGATGCCGAGCACCGCGCCCTTCTCGCCGAGGCGGTCGGCGAGGGCGCCGGCGAACAGGCCGACCCCGCAGTAGAGGTCGAGGGCCATCTCGCCCTTGCGCGGCAGGAGGCCCTGCATGACCGCGGTGACCAGGGTGTCCGCGGCCTTCGGGTGGACCTGCCAGAAGCCGCCGCTGCCGACCCGGTGGGTGCGGCCGTCGGCGCGCTCGCGCACGAAGCCGCGGCCGTGGACACGGTGGATGCCGCCGTCGTTCTCGTCGACCCGCATGACGGAGACCGGCCGGTCGAGCTCGACCAGGGGCAGGCGGGCGCCGGGGCGGGGCTCCAGGATCACCATGCGGTCCTGCGAGCCGGTCGCCGCGATCGCGTCCACCGACGCCATCCCCGACCAGTCGCGCTCCTCGATGCCGAGTTCTGTCACGCCCGGCGCCGCGATCATGCAGTGCTCGATCGGCTCCACCTCGTGCGAGCGGTGCCGGCGCAGCCCCGCGTTGCCGTCGGCGTCGACCGCGTACTGCACGCGCGTGCGCCACTGCGGCACCTCGCCTGCGGGCAGCTTGTCGCCCTCGGCGGGCATCACCGTGCCGTCCCAGCCCGCCTCCTCCGGGGTCAGGCCGGCCAGCCGCTGCAACTGCTCGGCGATCACCTCGCCCTTGAGGCGGCGCTGGGCGCCCGGCTTGGCGTGCTGCCAGTCGCAGCCGCCGCACCGGCCGGGGCCCGCGTAGGGGCAGGGGGCCTGGACGCGGTCCTTGGAGGCGTCCACGATGTCGACCGCGTCGGCGCGCAGGAAGCGGGCCCCCTCCTCGCCCTCGGTCACCCGGGCCACCACCCGCTCGCCGGGCAGCGCGTGCCGGACGAAGAGCACCTGGCCCTCGGCGGTCCTGGCGATGCAGTGGCCGCCGTGCGCGACCGGCCCCACCTCGACCTCGTACTCCGTCCCCACCAGAGATTTCTTCGGTTCTGCCTGCATGGCGGGGTGACTCCAGATCAGCGAGAGAGGGGGGTACGGCCGCGCGGGCCGACAACAGCCCACCAGTCTACGTGCTCGCGGAGCGCGCCGGCCCCGGCGCGGGCGCCCCGCCCGGTTCAGCCGCCGCTGTGCTCCTTGGCCCGGTGTTCCGCGGGACCGCGCCGTACGGCGCCCGGGGCGTTCCAGTCCTGACGCCTGCGGGCCCGGTTCCTCGCGGCCTCCGAGGACGCCAGCTGGTAGGGCACCGAGGTCACCATGACGCCGGGGGTGAACAGCAGCCGGCCCTTGAGGCGCAGGGCGCTCTGGTTGTGCAGCAGGTGCTCGTACCAGTGGCCGACCACGTACTCAGGGATGATCACGGAGACCGCGTCCCGCGGGGACTTGGCGCGCAGGCCCTTGACGTACTCGATGATGGGCCGGGTGATCTCGCGGTAGGGCGAGTCCAGGACCTTCAGCGGTACGTCTATGCCGCGCCGCTCCCACTCCTCGCGCAGCGCCTTCGTCTCTGCCGGGTCGACGTTGACGGTGAGCGCCTCCAGGGTGTCCGAGCGCATCAGCTTGGCGTAGGCGAGGGCGCGCAGGGTGGGGCGGTGGATCTTGGAGATCAGGACGACCGAGTGCACGCGGGAGGGCCGGACCAGGTCGTCGTCGGGCTCCTGGGGGGCGGAGATCTCCTCGGACACCCGGTCGTAGTGCTTCCGGATCGCGGTCATCGTGGCGTAGAAGATGCACATGCCGAGCAGGGCCACCCAGGCGCCGTGCGTGAACTTGGTGACCAGGACGACGACCAGCACCAGGCCGGTGAAAAAGGCTCCGAACGCGTTGATCGCGCGGGAGCGCGTCATGTGGCTGCGCTTGGCCGGGTCCTTCTCGGTCGCCAGGTGGCGGTTCCAGTGCCGGACCATGCCGGTCTGGCTGAGCGTGAAGGACACGAACACGCCGACGATGTACAGCTGGATGAGGCGGGTCGAGTCGGCGCCGTAGATGACCACCAGCAGGGCGGCGGTGCCGGCGAGCAGCACGATGCCGTTGGAGAAGGCGAGGCGGTCGCCGCGGGTGTGCAGCTGACGGGGCAGGTAGCGGTCCTGGGCGAGGATCGAGCCGAGGAGCGGGAAGCCGTTGTACGCGGTGTTCGCGGCCAGGAACAGGACCAGGGCGGTGGCGGCGGCGAGGACGATGAACAGGAAGCTGCCCTTGCCGAACACGGCCTCGGCGACCTGGGAGATCACCGGGTTCTGGACGTAGCCGGAGCCGACCCCGACGCCGTTGTGGATCAGGTCGGTGGCCGGGTTCTCGGCCATGCGGACCTTGGTGACCATGGCGAGCGCGATGATGCCGCAGAACATGGTGACCGCCAGCAGGCCCATCATGGCCAGGGTGGTCGCCGCGTTCTTCGACTTGGGCTTGCGGAAGGCCGGCACGCCGTTGGAGATCGCCTCGACGCCGGTCAGGGCGGCACAGCCGGAGGAGAAGGCGCGCAGCAGGAGGAAGACGAGCGCGAAGCCCGCCAGGCCCTGGTGCTCGGCCTTGATGTGGAAGGCGGCGGTCGGTGCCCGCATGGTGTCCCCGAGGACCAGGCCCCGGAACGCGCCCCACGCGATCATGATGAAGACGCCGCCGACGAACACGTACGTCGGGATCGCGAAGAGCTTTCCGGACTCCTTCACGCCGCGCAGGTTCATCAGGGTCAGCAGCACGATCACGGTGACCGCGCAGAAGACCTTGTGCTCCACGACGAAGGGGATCGCCGAGCCGAGGTTCTCGATGCCGGAGGCGATGGAGACGGCGACGGTCAGGACGTAGTCGACGAGCAGGGCGCTCGCCACGGTGAGGCCGGCCTTGTTGCCGAGGTTGGTGGTGGCGACCTCGTAGTCGCCGCCGCCGCTCGGGTAGGCGTGCACGTTCTGCCGGTAGGAGGCGACGACGGTGAACATCAGCACGATGACCGCGAGCGCGATCCACGGGCTGAAGTGGTAGGCCGACACACCCGCGATGGACAGGACCAGCAGGACCTCCCCCGGCGCGTAGGCGACGGAGGACAGCGGGTCGGAGGCGAAGACGGGGAGGGCGATGCGCTTCGGCAGGAGCGTTTCGCCCAGCCGGTCACTGCGCAGAGCGCGCCCGATCAGGATCCGTTTGGGCACGTCGGTCAGTTTGGACACGAGAGAGGATCGTAGGCCTTTCACCTGCCAGGTCTCCAGCCGCGGGGCGGGATCTGCCTCTTGAGTGAAAAAGGTGACGGCTGGAACTGCGGATTCCGCAGCTTACGCCCGATCCGTGCCTAGATGACAGATCCCGCCTGTCATCGCACTTCGGAGGTCCCATGCCCGCGACCGCAGAACTGATCGGTGCGGCGGTGACCCTGCTCGGCCTCGGAATCCTCACCGCCTGGAGCGTGCGCAGCATCACTCGGCGATGACCTTGGCCGAGGGGTGCACGGCCGGGACGGTGCGTGTGTAGCTTGGGCGTCGGTCTGAGACCCTGATGGGGCTGAGCAGTAACTTTTGGACACCGGAAGGACGGTCGTGCACATCGTCATCATGGGCTGCGGAAGAGTGGGTTCCGCTCTCGCCCAGACCCTGGAGCAACAGGGGCACACGGTCGCCGTGATCGACCAGGACCCCACCGCCTTCCGCAGGCTGGGCCCGGGATTCGGCGGCCGCCGGGTCACCGGGGTCGGCTTCGACCAGGACACCCTGCGCGAAGCGGGCATCGAGGAGGCCGGCGCCTTCGCGGCCGTCTCCAGCGGTGACAACTCGAACATCATCTCGGCCCGGGTGGCCCGCGAGATGTTCGGCGTGGAGAACGTCGCGGCCCGTATCTACGACCCGCGCCGCGCCGAGGTCTACCAGCGCCTCGGCATCCCGACCGTCGCCACGGTCCGCTGGACCGCCGACCAGATGCTGCGCCGGCTGCTGCCCTCGGGCGCGGAGCCGCTGTGGCGCGACCCCACCGGGGGTGTGCAGCTCGCCGAGGTGCACGCGTCCCCGAAGTGGGTCGGCCACAAGATCAGCACGCTCCAGGAGGAGACCGGCGTCCGGGTCGCGTTCCTGACCCGGCTCGGCGAGGCGATGCTGCCGACCTCGCAGACGGTGCTGCAGGAGGGCGACCTCGTGCACGTGATGATGCGCACGGACGACGTCGACAAGGTCGAGGCCGCCTTCGCCGGGGGTCCGGAAGAGGAGAGCGGTCACTGATGAGGGTCGCCATTGCCGGAGCCGGCGCCGTCGGCCGCTCGATCGCGGGCGAGCTGCTGGAGAACGGCCACGAGATCCTGCTGATCGACAAGGCCCCCACCGCCATCTCGGTGGAGCGGGTCCCGCAGGCGGAGTGGCTGCTCGCCGACGCCTGTGAGATCACCTCCCTGGACGAGGCGGCGCTGCAGCGCTGCAACGTCGTGATCGCCGCGACGGGCGACGACAAGGTGAACCTGGTCGTCTCGCTCCTGGCGAAGACGGAGTACGGCGTTCCGCGCGTCGTCGCCCGGGTCAACAACCCGAAGAACGAATGGCTGTTCAACGAGGCGTGGGGCGTGGACGTCGCCGTCTCCACCCCGCGTCTGATGTCCGCCCTGGTCGAGGAGGCGGTGAGCGTCGGCGACCTGGTGCGGCTGCTGCGCTTCAGCCACGGTGACGCGAACCTGGTGGAGCTGACGCTGCCCGAGGAGTCGGCCCTGGCCGGCACCCAGGTCGGTGACGTGGAGTGGCCCGAGGACACCTCGCTGGTCACGATCATCCGCGGTACCCGGGTCCTGACCCCGTCCCGTGAGGACTCCCTGGAGGCGGGCGACGAACTGCTGTTCGTGGCGGCCCAGGCCCGCGAGGAGCAGCTGGAGGACCTGCTGTCGGTGCGGCGGGAAGACGTCTGACAGGGCCTGTACGGGAGAAGGGGGGCCCCCCCGGCCCGGGGGGGCCCCTAACCCCGACGAAGCCCCGGGGGCGACCAGCGGGGGGGGGCGGCGGGGGGGGCGCCCCGCGCCCCCGCCCCGGCGGGGGTGCACCTGGGGGGGGGGCGGGGGTAACTCGTCGCCCGGGCCGTGTCGGGGTGAGGGGCGCCCCCCGCGGCGGGGGGCCCCCCTTCTCCCGTACGAAGCCCGGTGCGCTACCTGCGGTGGCGTCCGGCGGAGGGCTCGCCGCTCTCCGCGGCCAGGGCGGCCTTGCGCTCCTCCTCGGCCTTCTCCTCCGCCTCCATCTCGGCGAAGACGTCGATCGGCGGCGGCGCCTTGGCGAGGAAGACCCAGGTGAGCCAGACCGCGAGCAGGAACGGCGGGATCTTCAGCGCGACCAGCCCCCAGCCGAGCTGGGCGGTGTCGGCCCACCAGTACAGCGGGAAGAGGACCGCGCACTTGGCGAGCAGGATCAGGCCCCAGGCCCAGCTGGCCTTGGCGTACGCCTTCTTGCGGCCGGGGTTGCGGGTGCGCCAGGAGAGGTTCTCCTTGAAGACCGGGCCGAGGATCAGGCCGATCAGCGGCACCCCGCACAGCGTGGTGACGATGTAGGCCACCGCCAGACCCAGCGTGTAGAGCATGCCGGGCAGGTAGAAGTCCTTGGCGTTGCCGGTCATCATCGCGAAGACGACACCGAAGGCCACGCCGAAGACGCCGCTGAAGGCGTGCTTGACGGTGTCCTTCATGACCAGGCGGACCACGACCAGCACCACCGAGACCGCGAGGGCGGCGATGGCCGACCAGTGCAGGTCCTTGTTGATGGTGAAGATCGTGACGAACAGCAGGCCGGGCAGCACCGTCTCGACCATGCCGCGCACGCCGCCGAAGGCCTCGAACAGCGCGGCCTCGGTCACCGCCCGCGCATCGTCCGTGGCCTGGGTGTCTTCGGTCGGCTTGTCGAGCGACGTCACCGGCTACTCCCTACCGAGGGGTCTCAGTTCGTACTTGGGGTTGAACAGCACCCGGCGGCCCCGGCTCAGCGAGATCCGGCCCGACGCGATCAGCCTGCGCCCCGGTTCTATGCCCACGATGGAGCGCCTGCCGAGCCACACCACGTCCAGCGCCGCGGAGCCGTCGAACAGCTCGGCCTCCAGGGCCGGGACTCCGGCGCGCGGTCGCAGGGTGACCGTGCGCAAGGTACCAGTAACGGTGACGATCTGCCGGTCCCGGCAGTCGCCGATCCGGACACAGCCCGCCGTGTCGGCGTCCTCGCGAAGCTCCTCGGACTCCAGGTCCTCCTGCGACGAGGACAGCCGGCCCAGCATGCGCCGGAACCGGCCGGCCGGCTTTTCGGAACGAGGGACAGCACTCATGTCTGAAAGCCTACCGGGGCCCGCCGACAGCGCCGTAGCCCAGCTCACGTCCCGGCTCACTTCTCGAAGCGGTAACCCATCCCCGGTTCGGTGATGAAGTGCTCGGGGTGCGAGGGATCCGTCTCCAGCTTGCGGCGCAGCTGCGCCATGTACACCCGAAGGTAGTTGGTCTCCGTCCCGTACGACGGCCCCCACACCTCCTGCAGCAGCTGCTTCTGGCTGACCAGCCGGCCGGTGTTGCGGACCAGCACCTCCAGCAGATGCCACTCGGTGGGGGTCAGCCGGACGTCCTTGCCGGCCCGGTTGACCTTCTTGGCGGCCAGGTCGACGGTGAACCCCTCGGTCTCCACCAGCACGTCGTCCTCGCCGCCTCCGGCGACCGGCTCGGCGCGGCGGACGGCGGCCCGCAGGCGGGCCAGCAGTTCGTCCATGCCGAAGGGCTTGGTGACGTAGTCGTCGGCGCCCGCGTCGAGGGCCTCGACCTTCTCGTCGGAGGAGTGCCGGGCGGACAGCACCAGGATCGGCACCCGGGTCCAGCCGCGCAGCCCCTTGATCACCTCGACGCCGTCCATGTCGGGCAGGCCGAGGTCGAGGACGACCACGTCGGGATGGCGGGAGGCGGCCAGTTCCAGGGCGGTACGGCCGTCGGGGGCCGCGTCGACGTCGTACTTGCGCGCCTTGAGGTTGATCACGAGGGCGCGCACGATCTGCGGCTCGTCGTCGACCACGAGCACACGGGTCATGAGGCCTGCCTTTCCGGTTCTGCCACGGCTCGCGCCACGGGTCGTGCTGCCGCGCCGGCCGGTCCTGCCGCGCGGAGGGTGAGGACCATGGTCAGGCCGCCACCGGGCGTGTCCTCGGCGTTGAGGGTGCCGCCCATCGCCTCGGCGAAGCCCCGGGCGACCGCGAGCCCCAGGCCGACACCGGCGCCGCGCGGAGCGTCACCGTAGCGCTGGAAGGGCTCGAAGATGCGTTCTTTGGCGTCGTCGGGCACGCCGGGCCCGCGGTCCACGATCCGCAGCTCCACGCGGTCGGCGATGGCGCTGGCGGAGACGGCGACGACGTGGCCGGGCCGGTCGGCCGGGCTGTACTTGACGGCGTTCTCGACCAGGTTGGCCACCGACCGTTCCAGGAGCCCGGCGTCGGCCTCGACCATCGGCAGGGTCTCGGGGACGTCCAGTTCCACGCTGCCCTCGGGCACCCCGACCAGGGCCATCGGGACCACCTCGTCGAGGTCGGTCTCCCGGACGATCGGGGTGACGGTGCCGGTCTGCAGGCGGGACATGTCGAGCAGGTTGCCCACCAGGTGGTCCAGCCGGTCGGCGCCCTCCTCGATGCCCGCCAGCAGCTCGGCCTTGTCCTCCTCGGACCACTCGACGTCGTCCGAGCGCAGCGAGGACACCGCCGCCTTGATCCCGGCGAGCGGGGTGCGCAGGTCGTGGCTGACGGCGGCCAGCAGGGCGGTGCGGATCCGGTTGCCCTCGGCGAGCGCGCGGGCCCGCTCGGCCTCCTCCTGGAGCCGCCTGCGGTCCAGGACGACGGCCGCCTGGGCGGCGAAGGCGGCGAGCACCCGGCGGTCGGAGGCGGGCAGCACCCGGCCGGTCAGCGCGAGGGCCATGTGGTCGCCTATGGGCACGTCGACGTCGGCGTCCTCGGGCCGCGCCAGTGCGGGTCCGGTGCCGGCCCGGCCCGCGCAGCTCCACGGCTCGACGTCGCCGGCCCGCTCCAGGAGGGCGGCGGACTCCATGCCGAAGGTCTCCCGCACCCGCTCCAGGAGTTCTTCGAGGCCCGTCTCGCCTCTCAGCACGTTGCCGGCGAGGAAGGAGAGGATCTCGGACTCGGCGCGCAGCCGGGCGGCCTGGTGGGTGCGGCGGGCGGCGAGGTCCACGACGGAGGCGACGGACAGCGCCACCCCGAAGAAGACCACGATGGCCACGATGTTCTTCGGGTCGGCGATGGTCAGCCGGTGCAGGGGCGGGGTGTAGAAGTAGTTCAGCAGCAGGGACCCGAAGGCGGCCGAGGCGAGCGCCGGGAAGAGGCCGCCGAGCAGCGCCGCCGCGACCGTGAAGGTCAGGAAGATCAGCATGTCGTTGGCGAGGCCGAGGTCGACGGTGTTCAGGACCACCGCCATGACGGCCGGGCCGACCAGGCCGAACAGCCAGCCGGCGATGATCCGGCCGCGGCCGAGCCGGGCGCCGCGGGCCACCGGCAGGCCGCGTCCCTTGGCGACCTCGCCGTGGGTGACGATGTGGACGTCGAGGTCGGGGCCCGACTCGCGGGCGACGGTGGCGCCGACACCGGGGCCCAGGACGTACTGCCAGGCCTTGCGGCGGGAGGAGCCGAGCACGATCTGGGTGGCGTTGACGCCGCGTGCGAAGTCGAGCAGGGCCGCCGGGACGTCCTCGCCGACGACCTGGTGGAAGGTGCCGCCGAGGTC
>NZ_JBIWNY010000016.1:0-218502 GCF_044767465.1 Streptomyces sp. NPDC101237
CCCAGCAGGCCCAGCAGCAGCGGCGCGTTGGCCTCGGCGGGCGCGGTGCGGAAGTGCTCGTCCATCAGGTGGAAGCCGTCGAGCATCTCCCGGAAGCGGTCCGGGCCGATCGCGATCATCAGCGAGAGGCCGATGGCGGAGTCGTAGGAGTAGCGGCCGCCGACCCAGTCCCAGAACTCGAACATGTTCTCCGGGTCGATGCCGAAGTCCGTGACCTTCTCGGCGTTCGTGGACAGGGCCACGAAGTGCCGGGCGACGGCGTCCTGACCGGCCTTCAGCTCGCCGAGCAGCCAGTTGCGGGCCGAGGTGGCGTTGGTGATCGTCTCGATCGTGGTGAAGGTCTTCGAGGCGACGATGAACAGCGTCTCGGCCGCGTCCAGGTCGTGGGTCGCCTCATGCAGGTCGGCGCCGTCCACGTTGGACACGAACCGGACCGTGAGATCGCGGTCGGTGAAGCTGCGCAGGGCCTCGTAGGCCATGGCGGGGCCGAGGTCGGAGCCGCCGATGCCGATGTTGACGACGTTCCTGATGCGCTTGCCGGTGTGGCCGGTCCACTCGCCCGAGCGGACCCGGTCGGCGAAGCCGCTCATCTTGTCCAGGACCGCGTGCACCTGCGGTACGACGTTCTCGCCGTCGACCTCGACGACCGCGTCCCGCGGCGCACGCAGCGCGGTGTGCAGCACCGCCCGCCCCTCGGTGACGTTGATCTTCTCGCCGCGGAACATCGCGTCCCGCAGCCCGGACACGTCGGTGGCGGCGGCCAGCTCGCGCAGCAGCCGCAGCGTCTCGTCGGTGACCAGGTGCTTCGAGTAGTCGATGTGGAGGTCACCGACCTGGAGGGTGTAGCCCGTGCCGCGCGCCGGGTCGGCGGCGAACAGGTCCCGCAGGTGGGTGCCGGCGAGCTCCTCCCGGTGCCGGGCGAGCGCGGTCCACTCGGGCGTCTGGTTGAGCCTGGTACGGCCGTCTGCGTTCATGTACGACTTCAGCCTTCTTCCTTGCACCTGTCCTGGAGCACCTGCGCCACTGCTGTTCCAACCTAGTTGATCAGCAGGGGAGGCGGCCTGACGTCGCGCCGTCCCGCGGCGCAACAACAGGTACGTCCGGCCGGCGCACGGGTGTCAACGAGATGACGGCAGGATCCGGCGGGACGGCGGCTCGCGGTGTGGGGCGGGTCCGGCGCGGAAGGGGCCGGGAAGGCGGCGGCGGTCCGGCCGGGCTCCGGCTCGGACGCGCGTCGTCGTACCGGCGTGGCGCGGCGGCGGTGACCGGTGCGCGCAGGCCGGAGCGGCGGCCGGGGTCCGGCCGCCGGAACAGCTCCGGCCAGGCGCCCTCGGGCACCCGGCCGGTTCTCAACTCCTAGATCTCGCCGCGCAGTTTGGCGAGCGCCTCGGCGAGGATCGCCTCGCCGTCCGCGTCGCTGCGCCGCTCCCGCACGTACGCGAGGTGCGTCTTGTACGGCTCGGTGCGCGGCGGGTCCGGCGGGTTCTCCCGGTCCTGACCGGCCGGGAAGCCACAGCGCGGGCAGTCCCAGGTCTCGGGCACCTGCGCGTCGCTGGCGAAGCTCGGCTGCGTCTCGTGCCCGTTGGAGCACCAGAAGGAGATGCGCAGACGCGGCGCGGACTCGCCGCGCTCGGCCTCGCCCATCGGCCCCGCCCCGACCCGGCTACCTCGGATCGCGTTGCCACTTGCCACGGTCGTAACTCCCTGCGTGATGGTGCCGCGAAGCGAGTCGGCGTGTCGCCTCGTTGCGAGCGCCTCAGTCTACGTAAGGCCCAACGCGCGTCCAGTGTTGGGAGTTACCGCCCCCGCACCTAGACGCAAGCCCCATGATAGGCCGCGCTCAGGTGCGCGTACCGAACATGGGGCCTTACGTGCGGATTGTGCGTGTGTGCGTGTCGCGGCTCAGCTGTTCGCCTTCATCAGCATGCCGAGGACGATGATGCACGCGAACCACAGCAGACCGATCACCACGGTGATCCGGTCCAGGTTCCGCTCGGCGACCGAGGAGCCGCCGACGGAGGACTGCATGCCGCCACCGAACATGTCGGACAGGCCGCCGCCCTTGCCCTTGTGCATCAGCACCAGCAGCATCATCAGCAGGCTGAAGACGATCAGGGCGATCGAGAACCCCAGAACCACGGCTGGACCAACTTCCTCGGATACGGATGGACTGCGGGACCGGAACCGGGACCGGAGCCCCGAACGCGCTCCTGGTAACAGTTTCGGCCCCGCAAGGGTACGACGGATCGCCGCTACCGCCTACTCGCGGGTCTGCTCACTGGTCGCGGAAGCGCACGATCTTGACGAATTCGTCGGCGTCCAGCGAGGCGCCGCCCACCAGCGCGCCGTCGATGTCGGCCTGCGCCATGATCTCGGCCACGTTGCCGGCCTTGACGGAGCCGCCGTACTGGACGCGGACCTGGTCGGCCAGCTCCTGGCCGTACAGCTCGGCGAGCTTGGCGCGGATCGCGGCGCAGACCTCCTGGGCGTCCGCGGCGCCGCAGACCTTGCCGGTGCCGATGGCCCAGACGGGCTCGTAGGCGATCACGACGGACTCGGCCTGCTCGGCCGGGACGTCCTTGAGACCGCCCTCGACCTGGGCGAGGGTGTGGTCGACATGGTTGCCCGCCTCGCGGACCTCCAGCTCCTCGCCGACGCACAGGATCGGGGTGAGGCCGTGCTTGTAGGCGGCCTTGACCTTGGCGTTCACGAGCTCGTCGGTCTCGGCGTGGTACTGCCGGCGCTCGGAGTGGCCGACGACCACGTACGTGCACTTCAGCTTGGCCAGCATGGGGCCGGAGATCTCGCCGGTGTAGGCGCCGGAGTCGTGCGCCGACAGGTCCTGGGCACCGTACTTGATCTTGAGCTTGTCGCCGTCGACCAGGGTCTGCACGGAACGCAGGTCGGTGAAGGGCGGCAGGACGGCGACCTCGACGGCCTCGTAGTCCTTGTCGGCCAGGGCGAAGGCGAGCTTCTGGACGTGCGCGATGGCCTCGAGGTGGTTGAGGTTCATCTTCCAGTTGCCCGCCATGATCGGCGTGCGAGTGGTCATGCGGGGTCAGTCCTCCAGTGCGGCGAGGCCGGGGAGCGTCTTGCCCTCGAGGTATTCGAGGGAGGCGCCGCCACCGGTCGAGATGTGTCCGAACGCGTTCTCGTCGAAGCCGAGGATGCGCACGGCGGCTGCGGAGTCACCGCCGCCGACGACGGTGAAACCCTTGGACTCGACGAGAGCCTGGGCGACGGCCCGGGTGCCCCCGGCGTAGTCGGGGTGCTCGAAGACGCCCATGGGGCCGTTCCAGAAGACGGTGGCGGCGTCGGCGAGCTTCGAGGCGTACAGCTTGCTGGTCTCCGGGCCGATGTCCAGGCCCATCTGGCCGGCCGGCATGGCGTCCGCGGCGACCGTGCTCGGCTGGGACGGGGTCTTGCCCGACAGGTCCGGGAACTCGGGAGCGACCAGGGTGTCGACGGGCAGGACGATCTCCACGCCGGTCTTCTCCGCGCGCTCCAGGTACTCGGTGACGGTGGCGAGCTGGTCCTCCTGGAGGAGGGAGCTGCCGACCTCGTACCCCTTGGCCTTCAGGAAGGTGTAGACCATCCCGCCGCCGACCAGGATCCGGTCGGCCTTGCCGAGCAGCTGGTCGATGACGGCGAGCTTGTCGGAGACCTTGGCGCCGCCGAGGACCACCACGTAGGGACGCTTGACGTCCTCGGTGAGCTTCTTCAGGACGCCGACCTCGGTGGCGATCAGGTAGCCGGCGTAGTGCGGCAGCCGGGCCGGGAGGTCGTAGACGGAGGCGTGCTTGCGGTGCACCGCGCCGAAGCCGTCGCCGACGTAGACGTCGGCGAGGGCGGCCAGCTGGTCGGCGAACTCGCCGCGCTCGGTGTCGTCCTTCGAGGTCTCGCCCGCGTTGAAGCGCAGGTTCTCGATGACGGCGACCTGGCCGGGCTGCAGGCCGTTCACCGCGTCGTGGGCGGCGGGGCCGACGGTGTCCTGGGCGAAGGCGACCGGGGCGCCGAGGAGTTCGGCGAGCCGCTCGGCGGCCTGGAGCAGGGAGAACTTGGGGTCCGGGGCACCCTTGGGGCGGCCCAGGTGGGAGGCGACGACCACCTTGGCGCCCGCGTCGGCCAGCGCCTTGACGGTGGGCAGGACGGCGCGGATACGGCCGTCGTCGGTGATGAGTCCTTCGGACATCGGCACGTTGAGGTCGGCGCGGACGAAGACCCGCTTGCCGTCGACCCCTTCGCCGAGGAGTTCGTCGATCGTCTTCATGGTGATGGGGACTCCTACAGGAGGGCTCGTGATCGGACGAGGGCTGATCGAACCGTAGCCGCCGGGTCGATCCTTACGCGCGTCAGGGCTCGGGCGGCGCGACCGTGCGCTGCCCGAGCCCTGCTACCGCATCGAGGTGCCTGCTCGGCCGATCAGAGCTGGTTGCCGACGAAGACCGTGAGGTCGACGAGGCGGTTGGAGTAGCCCCACTCGTTGTCGTACCAGCCGAGGATCTTCACCGTGTTGCCCTCCTGGACCATGGTCAGGGAGGAGTCGAAGGTGCAGGAGGCCGGGTCGCCGACGATGTCCGAGGAGACGATCTCGTCCTCGGTGTACGCCAGGTAGCCCGCCAGGTCGCCGTCCTCGGAGGCCTTCTTGAACGCGGCGTTGACCTCGTCCTTGGTGACCTCGCGCTGCAGCGTCACGACCAGGTCGGTGGCCGAGCCGGTCGGGACCGGGACGCGCATCGCGATGCCGTCGAGCTTGCCCTTGAGCTGCGGCAGGACCAGCGCGGTGGCCTTGGCGGCACCGGTGGTGGTCGGGATGATGTTCTCGGCGGCGGCACGCGCGCGGCGCAGGTCCTTGTGCGGGAAGTCCAGGATCCGCTGGTCGTTCGTGTACGCGTGCACCGTGGTCATCAGACCCTTGACGATGCCGAAGTTCTCGTCGAGGACCTTCGCCATCGGCGCCACGCAGTTGGTGGTGCAGGAGGCGTTGGAGATGACGTGGTGCTGCGCCGGGTCGTACTTGTCCTGGTTGACGCCCATCACGATGGTGATGTCCTCGTCCTTGGCCGGAGCCGAGATGAGGACCTTCTTGGCGCCGCCGGCGATGTGCTTGGCGGCGTCCTCCTTCTTGGTGAAGATGCCGGTCGACTCGATGACGATGTCGACGCCCAGCTCGCCCCACGGGATGTCGGAGGGGTTGCGCTCGGACAGGACCTTGATGGTGTGGCCGTCGACCGTGATGGTGTCGGCGGTGTGCGACACCTCGGCCTTCAGACGCCCAAGGATCGTGTCGTACTTGAGCAGGTGGGCGGTGGTCGCGGTGTCACCCAGGTCGTTGACAGCCACGATCTCGATGTCAGCACCCTGCTCCAGCAGAGCGCGGAAGTAGTTGCGACCAATACGGCCGAAGCCGTTGATGCCTACGCGGATCGTCACGAACCGATCTCCTCGTTGGTACGCCGGCCATGCGGTGCCGGCGAGCTGTATTTGGGATGTCCCCGACCACCCACGACCCTACCTCCCTGAGGCGCCCGTGGTGACATCCAGATGCCTCATACGCGGCGAGGCGGTCCGTACCCGCCAGTAGGGGTACGGACCGTCTCGGATCGGGGGCCGTATGATGCCGTTTTGCCACGGAATGCTGACCGCTTTTCAGGCCGTTGTCACTCGTTCGTGAGCGGGTCGGCTCACATGTCGAGTGCGGACGGGGTCAGTTGTCGAGTGCTGTCAACGCCTTCTTCACCAAGGCGGCGCGATCGGCGGCCGAGGTGACCTGTTCCAGGCCGAAACCGAGCAGCACCGTACGGTCGGTGGAGACGGCTCCGTACGTCTGGAACAGAGCGCCGGTGCGCTCCCAGTCCTTGAGGACGGCCGGGCTGCCCGGCGGCGGCCCGCTGACGGTCCAGGGGCCGAAGGAGGTCTCGAACCCCTCGGTCTGGGTGGCCGTGGAGCCGGTCAGCAGCGCGGTGTCGTCGAGGAGGACGCCATGTCCGCCGCTGCTCGGGTCGGTGACGTAGGCGAGGGAGACCTCGACGGTCCGCCCGGCGTAGGCGCTCAGGTCGAACTTCACCGGCTGCCAGCCCGGGGAACTGCCGGTGAAGCTGTGCCAGGAACCGGTGGTGCCGCTCGCGGTGCACCGGTTGTCGCCGATGGTCAGGTAGTGCTTGAGCCAGGGGTGCTCGGCGATCAGGAACCCGGCGCCGCACTCGCTCGGCACGGTGTCGCGGGTGGCGCCGCCCGCCTCGGGCAGCGTCGTCCAGTCGTCGGCGCCCACGGTGTGCGCCTCGAGGATCGCGTGGTCGTAGCCGGGCTCGGTGTCCCACAGCAGCCGGGCGCTCAGGGCCGGCTGGTCGGCCGCGGTGACACCGGTGAGGTCGATGGTGCGGGTGAGGCGCTTGTAGGAGTCGTCGGTGTGGACCGCGGCGGCCATGTACGACCCCGTGTACGGCCCGTACGGGTTGACGGTGCCCGCGAACCGGCCCGCGCCCGCGCTGGCGAACTGCGGGTAGGTGGCGGCGGGGAGCTCGTCGGAGGTGACCGCGTAGGTCCCGGCCTTGTCCAGCGGGTTGGCGGAGGTGCCGCTGAGGGCGCCGCCGGAGCCGGCCAGCGCGCCGGAGCCGGTGAAGCCGGTGGCGCCGGGGGTCGAGGAGCGGGAGTAGGCGCCCAGGTAGTACTGGCTGAAGTCGTTGGACGGGGTGCCGTCGCCGAGGTCGACGCTGCCGCCGGCCAGTTCGCCCGCCTCGATCAGCTTGCCGCCCTCGTTGAGGTAGGCCCGCAACTGGAGCTGGGTGTCGTTGCCCGGGCCGCTCGTGCCCGAGTAGTGCACGACCGTCCTGAAGTGCTTCAGCACGCCGAGCGCGTCGGGCACACCCTGGGTGGCGACGTCCCAGACGACCGCCTTGCGGCCGGCGGCCCTCAGCGCGTCGACGTAGGTCTGCGCCTGCGCGGCCCTGGCGCCCTCCTCGGCGACCACCAGGGTGTCCGCGCCGGACAGCCGGGCCACGGTGTAGGTGAAGTGCGAGCTGGAGACCTTCCTGCCGCCCTTCGCCTCGCCGGTGAACCAGACCTCGACCTTGTCGCCCGGGTCGCCGCCCCTCACCTTGGCCCGGTACTCGTCGAAGTAGAGGTCGTCCTCGCCGCCGTAGGTGTCGCCGCCCTTCCAGTGCCGGAGCGACGTGACGTGCGTGCGGCCGCCGCCGACGCGGTACCTCAGCTCCTTGTCACGGACCGCCTTGCGGACGACGACGGAGACCTCCTGGTCGGCGCCGCGCGCGTACGACGTGGAGAACGTGGCCGGGGTGAAGTCGGCGGCGCTCAGGCCGACCGCGGAGACCGGCCGGTCCGGGTGGGCGGCGGTCTCGGCGACGGAGAGCGCGAAGGGGACGTTCTTCGCGAACTCGTCCTGGATCAGCTTCTCGTCGTCGGGGAAGTTGAAGACCGACTGGCAGTCGGCCGCGTTCCAGGCGTCGTTCGGGTCGATGTCCGAGGCGGTCTGGCAGGTCGACATCTCGGGGGTGAACATCGCCATGCCGTTGACGTTCGACGCGTGGCCGTCCGCCTCGCCGTTGGTGGTGTACAGCTCCGAGGAGACCTGCGAGTGGTAGCCGGGGATCGCCGGGTTGTCCGGGGTGCCGGCCAGCGCCTTGTAGAGGACGTCGTCCGGGGTGGGCGTGGCCACCTGCCAGCCGACCCCGTAGAGCAGGAGTTCGGCGGCGGAGTGGTAGTTGATGCCGTACGTGAACCCGACGCGCTTCTCGAAGCGGTCCAGCGCCTTGGTCTCGGGCTCGGACTCGGGGCGCGCGCCGCGGTAGGTCTCGCTGGTGGGGTTGGGCGAGGAACCCTCGTCGTCGTAGCCCCACTTGTAGCCGAAGTTGCGGTTGAGGTCGACGCCGTCACCCGTGCTGATGACACCGTCGCCGTTGACGTCCCGCAGGTTCTTGCGCCACAGCCGGGTGTCGGGGTTCTGGAAGGTGTAGTCGTAGCCGTCGGGGTTGGCGGACGGCACGAACCACAGCTCGGTCGAGTCGACGATCTTCTTGACGCGCTTGTCGGTGCGGTAGTGGTCCAGGTAGTAGTGCATCAGCCGGCGGGTCATCTCCGGCGTGATCCACTCGCGGGCGTGCTGGTTGGACACGTACAGCACGGACGGCTTCGACCCGTCCTTGGAGCTCTTCGCGCCCTTGGTCAGTTTGAGGGCGAGGATGTCCTGGCCGTCGATCGTCCTGCCGATGGACTCGACCTTGGTGAGGCCGGGGTTGGCCTGCGCGGTCCGCAGGATCTCCTCCTTGAGCCCGCCGCTGCCGCCGTACGGGCGGAACACGCCCTGGGAGGCGTCGGCGACCCGGTTCGCGGCCTTGGCCGACAACGTGTGCTCGGTGAGGCCGACGCCCTGCTTCTCCAGCGTCCGGGCCTGCCCGTCGGTGAGGTAGAGCTCGACCTGGGTCCTGCCGGATCCGGTGACCTGGTCGCCGAGCTCGTGGCCGTCCTGGCCGGCCTTGAGCAGCAGGGGAATCTGCTTTTTGGTGACGTCGGCGCGGAAGACCTTGACCTCGTCGGGGTCGGGCTTGGCCGAACTCCCGGTCTGCGCCTGGGCCACGGGTGCGAGCGCGGCTCCGCCGATCAGGAGCGCGCCGACAGCGAGGATCGATCTCGCTCTGTGTCTCATGAACCCCCCTAGCACTGGTCCGCCACGGCGGCGGCCATCTGCCAGGCTCATGACACTCCATGATCGAGTCAAGGGCGCCTCACAGACAGTTCATGGTGGCCTAAAAGAGATGCAAACCGCGGTGCCGACGACCAGAGGGCCGTCGGCACCGCGCTGCTGACGGTGATTCAGCCTGCGAGGTTGTCGGCCATCTCGTCGCTGAGGTTGGCCTCGGTGCCCGGGATGCCCAGATCGGACGCGCGCTTGTCGGCCATCGCCAGCAGGCGGCGGATCCGGCCCGCGACGGCGTCCTTGGTGAGCGGCGGATCGGCGAGCGCGCCCAGCTCCTCCAGAGAGGCCTGCTTGTGCTCCATCCGCAGCCGGCCGGCGGCGGCCAGGTGCTCGGGCACCTCGTCGGCGAGGATCTCCAGGGCCCGCT
Source organism: Streptomyces sp. NPDC101237 (assembly GCF_044767465.1). Classification (NCBI taxonomy): domain Bacteria; kingdom Bacillati; phylum Actinomycetota; class Actinomycetes; order Kitasatosporales; family Streptomycetaceae; genus Streptomyces; species Streptomyces sp. NPDC101237. The sequence goes on from NZ_JBIWNY010000016.1 coordinate 9,081, forward strand.
GGACCCGGGCGCCGGCGGCGACGGCCGCGCGCGCGGAGCGGCGCAGGTTGGCGTCGTCGAAGTTGGCGAGGCGGTTCGCGGTGGCCCGCACCTCGCGGCGCATCCGGCGCTCCTCCCAGGCCAGCACCGACTCGTGCGCGCCGAGGCGGGTCAGCAGGGCGCCGATCGCGTCACCGTCCCGGACGACCACCCGGTCCACCCCGCGCACCTCGCGGGCCTTCGCGGCGATGGAGAGCCTGCGGGCCGCGCCGACCAGCGCGAGCGCGGCCTCCGGTCCGGGGCAGGTCACCTCAAGGGAGGAGGACCGACCGGGCTCGGTCAGCGAGCCGTGCGCCAGGAAGGCGCCGCGCCAGGCCGCCTCCGCGTCACAGGTCGCCCCGGAGACCACCTGCGGGGGCAGGCCCCGGATCGGGCGCCCCCGCCCGTCCACCAGACCGGTCTGGCGGGCCAGCTGGTCACCGCCCGCCACCACGCGCACCACGTACCGCGAGCCGCGGCGCAGCCCGCCGGGAGCCATCACGATCAGCTCGGAACTGTGTCCGAAGATCTCCAGGATGTCCCGCTTGAGGCGCCGGGCCGCCATCGCGGTGTCCAGCTCCGCCTCGATCACGATGCGCCCGCTCACCAGGTGGAGGCCGCCCGCGAACCGCAGAATGGCGGAGACCTCGGCCTTCCGGCAGCAGGTCCGGGTGACGGGTAGCCGGGAGATCTCGTCCTTCACCGCTGCCGTCATCGCCATGGGCCGATCCTTCCATGCATCCGAAAAATACGGTCGTACGCGGCGGCCAACAGCTCCGGATCATGCCGGGGTGATCCGTCGGTCCGGGCCACGGGGCCCAGCTCGACCGCGGCTCCCAGCCGCTTGGCGGCTTCGGTGAGCGAGTCGCGGTCGGGCACGGCGGCCTCGTCGGCCAGCACCACGTCCAGGGCGAGTTTAGGGGCGTGTCGGCCCAAAACCTCCAAATGACGCTGCGGGGAGAAGCCTTCGGTTTCACCCGGCTGCGGCGCGAGGTTCAGCGACAGGACCTTGCGGGCCTTCGTCTCGGTGAGCGCGTCGAGGAGATCGGGCACCAGCAGGTGCGGGATCACCGAGGAGAACCAGGACCCCGGGCCCAGCACCACCCAGTCCGCGTCCAGCACCGCCGCGACGGCCTCCGGCACGGCCGGCGGGCCGTGCGGCACCAGGTGCACGGACTGCACCTCGCCGGGGGTCAGCGCCACCGTGGCCTGTCCCCGGACGATGTCCACCTCCTCCGGCCGCGCCGGATCATGCCCCTTGACCAGGGCCTGCAGCTCCAGCGGCACGGCGGACATGGGCAGCACCCGCCCGTGCGCGCCGAGCAGCCTGCCGACCAGGTCCAGCGCCTGGACGTGGTCGCCGAGCTGTTCCCACAGGGCGACGATCAGCAGATTGCCGACGGCGTGCTCGTGCAGGTCGCCCTTGGACTGGAAGCGGTGCTGGATGACGCGGGCCCAGGTCTGGCCCCAGTCGTCGTCACCGCACAGCGCGGCGAGGGCCTTGCGCAGATCACCCGGAGGAAGCACACCGAGTTCGTCCCGCAGACGCCCGCTGGAACCGCCGTCGTCGGCCACGGTGACGACGGCGGTGAGATCGCCGGTGATCCGGCGCAGCGCGGCGAGCGAGGCCGACAGGCCCATGCCGCCGCCCAGCGCGACCACCTTGGGCTGGGCGCCCCGGCGGCGCGGCCGGGCACCGCGGGCCTCGACGGGGCGGCCCGAGCGGGACTCGGGCACGACCCGGCGCAGCCGCGTCAGCCGAGGAGAACGTCCGGTCACTCGCGCCCCATGTCCCGGTGCACGACTACGGTCTCCACTCCCTCGGCGGCCAGACGGGCGGCGAGTTTCTCGGAGACGGCGACCGAGCGGTGCTTGCCGCCCGTGCAGCCGATGGCGATGGTCACGTACCGCTTGCCCTCGCGCCGGTAGCCGGTCGCGATCAGCCGCAGCAGCTCCGCGTACCGGTCGAGGAACTCCTTGGCGCCCGGCTGGTTGAAGACGTACGCCGACACCTCCTCGTTGAGGCCGGTGTACGGGCGCAGCTCCGGCACCCAGTGCGGGTTGGGCAGGAACCGCATGTCGGCGACCAGGTCGGCATCGACGGGCAGGCCGTACTTGAAGCCGAACGACATCACGGTGGCCCGCAGCTCGGGCTCCTCCTCGCCGGCGAACTGGGCGTCCATCTTGGCGCGCAGCTCGTGCACGTTCAGGCTGGAGGTGTCGATCACCAGGTCGGCGTCGCCGCGCAGCTCGCGCAGCAGTTCGCGTTCGGCGGCGATGCCGTCCACGATCCGGCCGTCGCCCTGGAGGGGGTGCGGGCGGCGCACCGACTCGAAGCGGCGGACCAGCGCGTCGTCCGAGGACTCCAGGAAGACGATCCGGCGGGTGACGCCCCGGCTGTCGAGGTCGGCGAGGGACTCGCGCAGGTTGTCGAAGAAGCGTCGGCCGCGCACGTCGACGACGACCGCGATCCGGGCCACGTTGCCCTGGGAACGGGCGCCCAGCTCGACCATGGTGGGGATGAGGGCCGGCGGGAGGTTGTCCACGACGAACCAGCCGAGGTCCTCCAGACATTTGGCCGCCGTCGACCGGCCCGCCCCCGACATGCCCGAGATGATCACCAGCTCGGGGATGGCCGCCTCGGGCACCCCGCCCGGTGTGGCATCCGTACTCACGTCTGCTCCGTTTTCCTGGACCGCCTCCGCCTGCTGCGGCTGGTCCTGACCCGCTTCATTGTGCGCTGCCCCGCCGGGGCCCCGCGTCTCGCCGGACGCCGGATCTCGCCGGGCCGTGTGGTCTGCGTCGTGCTCGGTCATCTCTCCTGCCCCCGATCGTCCGGGGCGCCCGCGGCTACGGGCTCCCCCGAGGCGTCCGCCGTCGTCCCGGGCGCCTCGTCCTCGCTGTCATCCATGATCTCTCCGGTGGCCGTGTTCACCGCGGGTGCGGCCGGGGCCGCCTGGGCGAGGGCCGCGGCAATGGTCTCGGCCGTCTTGCGGCCTATCCCGGGCACCTCCTGGATCTGCTCGATTGTGGCGGACCGCAGCTTCTTCACCGAGCCGAAATGCTTGATCAACGCCTGTTTGCGCGTCTCACCGAGGCCCGGTACGTCGTCCAGCGGTCCGGAACGGAACCGCTTGGCGCGCTTGGCACGCTGGTAGGTGATCGCGAAGCGGTGCGCCTCGTCACGGACGCGCTGGAGCAGGTAGAGGCCCTCGCTGCTGCGGGGCAGGACCACGGGGTCGTCGTCCTCGGGCAGCCAGACCTCTTCGAGGCGCTTGGCGAGGCCGCAGACGGCGATGTCGTCGATCCCCAGTTCGTCGAGCGCCCGCTTGGCGGCCGCGACCTGGGGCTGACCGCCGTCGACGACCACGAGCTGGGGCGGGTAGGCGAACTTCCGGGGACGGCCGTCGTCGTCCTTGAACCCGTTGTCCTGGCCGTCGTCGGCGTCATCGTCGGGGGCGATGACAGGGGCGGCGTCGGGGGCGGCCGTGCCGGGGTCCGTGAGCGGGCTCGCGGTGCCGTCCTCCTCCGGCCATTCGCCGGTCTTCTCCTTCTCGGCGAGGTAGCGGCGGAAGCGGCGGGTGATCACCTCGTGCATGGAGCGCACGTCGTCCTGGCCGGCGAAGCCCTTGATCTGGAAGCGGCGGTACTCGCTCTTGCGCACCAGGCCGTCCTCGAAGACGACCATGGAGGCCACGACGTCGTCGCCCTGGAGATGCGAGATGTCGTAGCACTCGATGCGCAGCGGGGCGCTGTCCAGGTCCAGGGCGTCGGCGATCTCCTCCAGGGCCCGGGAGCGGGTGGTCAGGTCGGAGGCGCGCTTCGTCTTGTGCAGGGCGAGCGCCTGCTGGGCGTTGCGCTGCACGGTCTCCATCAGCGCCTTCTTGTCACCGCGCTGCGGGATGCGCAGCGAGACATTGGACCCGCGGCGGCCGGCGAGCCACTCCTGGACCGGCTCGACCGGCTCGGGCAGGGCCGGGACCAGCACCTCCTTGGGCACGGCGTCGCCGCTCTCCTCGCCGTAGAGCTGCTGGAGGGCGTGCTCGACGAGCGCCGCGGTCGTCACGTCCTCGACCTTGTCCGTCACCCAGCCGCGCTGGCCGCGCACCCGTCCGCCGCGCACGTGGAAGATCTGCAGGGCCGCTTCCAGCTCGTCCTCGGCGACCGCGATCAGGTCGGCGTCGGTCGCGTCCGCGAGCACGACCGCGCTCTTCTCCATGGCCTTCCTCAGGGCCCCGATGTCGTCGCGGAGCCGGGCGGCCCGCTCGTACTCCATCTCCTCGGCGGCCTCCGTCATCTGCCGCTCCAGACGGCGGAGGTAGGTGCCGGTGCGGCCGGCCATGAAGTCGCAGAAGTCCTCGGCCAGGTCGCGGTGGTCCTCGGGGGAGATCCGGCCCACGCAGGGGGCGGAGCACTTGCCGATGTAGCCGAGCAGACAGGGGCGGCCGGTGCGGGCGGCGTTCTTGAACACCCCGGCGGAGCAGGTGCGCACCGGGAAGACGCGCAGCAGCAGGTCGACGGTGTCCCGGATGGCCCAGGCGTGACCGTACGGCCCGAAGTAGCGGACGCCCTTCTTCTTGTGACCGCGCATCACCTGGACCCGCGGGAACTCCTCGTTCATCGTCACCGCGAGGTAGGGGTAGCTCTTGTCGTCGCGGTACTTGACGTTGAACCGGGGGTCGTACTCCTTGATCCAGGTGTACTCCAGCTGGAGCGCCTCGACCTCCGTGGACACCACGGTCCACTCCACGGACGCCGCGGTGGTGACCATCGTCCGGGTGCGGGGGTGCAGGCCGGCGAGGTCCTGGAAGTAGTTCGCCAGGCGCTGGCGCAGGCTCTTCGCCTTCCCGACGTAGATCACCCGGCGGTGCTCGTCGCGGAACCTGTACACCCCGGGAGAGTCCGGGATCTGTCCCGGCTTGGGGCGGTAGCTGGAGGGGTCGGCCATGTCTCACACCCTACTGGCGCAAGCCGACACCGCGACGAGCCTGTGGACAAGCCCGGAGGGCCGGCGGGGCCGCTGGATCCGCCGGCTCGGCGCTGGTGACCTGGGGGCGCGTTCCGGAGCGGGACGGGAGAGAAGGGAGGGGGGGACGGTTCGGCGGGACGGAAGGCTCGGCGGGGACCGGAGGGGACCGTTTGGCCGGGACGGGAGGCTCGCCGGGACCGGAGGGGACGGTTCGGCCGGAACGGGAGACTCGCCGGGACCAGAGGGGACGGTTCGGCCTGACGGGAGCGAGCGGATCGCGGAATCGGCCACCTCGGTGGCGCCGGGCCCCGTCCCGGCACTCCCCTGGCCCCGGCGCCGCCCGCGGCAGCCCGGTGCCTCCGCGGAACCGCGGCATCGATCGCGACGGACCTTGCGCGGCTTCCTCCGCAAATCGGCACCCCGCGTGCGCTCACGCCCCCGCTCCCCCGGGCAGCCGCGGCAACCTCTCCCCCGCATGATCCGTCCGGCGCCGGGGTCATGCCTCGGCCAGGTGGGCGCCCTCGGGGGCGCGAAGGTGTTGTCGGGGATTGGTCAACACGCTTCAATGCGGGGGAACTCGGGGCCGTGAGCAGCGGCCTGCGGCGCGGCGTACTCACGTGTGGCCGCCCCGACGTCGACGGGGTGGCCCCGGACCCGCGCCACCGGCCTGACCAGCCGTGGTGACCCCCAAGAGAAAGGCCCTCCTGCATGCGGCACGGCACACAGCACGCGGACGTCGCCACCGCGGAACTGGACTCGGCCCTGCGCGGCGGCCCCTTCCATGTGGCCCTGCGCGCCGCGATCGCCGCCCGTGGGCTGCCGCTCCAGCGGGTGCAGCACCACCTCTCGCGCTACGGGGTCAAAGTGGGTGTCACCAGCCTGAGCTACTGGCAGCAGGGAGCCCGCCGCCCGCAGCGCCCGGAATCGCTGCGGGCCGTCCGCGCGCTGGAGGAGATACTCCAGCTGCCGGACGAGTCCCTGATCCGGCTGCTCGCCGACGCCGACCAGGGCGCCGCCGAGCGCCGCCCGGCCGCCCGTTCCTACCGCTCCCTGATCGAGGCCTCCGACGTCCTGGACCGGCTGCAGGCCGAGCTCGGCTGGTCCCTCGACGGCGGTCTGCACACCCTGGGACACCACGAGCGGGTGCGGATCGGTGCCCACCGCGAGCTGGCGTCCCGCGAGTCCCAGCACATCGTGCGGGCCCACCGGGACGGCGTCGACCGCTTCGTGGCCGTGCACCACGGCGACCCCGGCTGCGCACCGCAGCACATGACCGTGCGTGCCCTGGAGAACTGCCGTACCGGACGGGTCCGTTCGGATCCGGAGACCGGGCTGCTCGTCGCCGAACTCCTCTTCGGCACCCGCCTGCGGCCCGGTGACACCTTCCTCTTCCGCTACGCCGTGGAGGACGGCACGGCGGGTGTCTCCCGCGAGTACACCCGGGACTTCGGCTTTCCCGGCGGCCAGTACACCCTTCAGGTGCGGTTCACCGCCGAGGTGCTTCCGGCGCACTGCCACCGGTTCGCGCAGCACTCCGCCGCGGCACCGCGCAGCGGCCGGCAGGCCCTTCCGCTGAGCGGGCTGCACCGCTCGGTCCACCTGGTCGAGCCCCGGGTGCGGCCGGGGCTGCTCGGGATCGGCTGGGACTGGGACTGATCCGGTGGCGGGCCGGTCCCCGGTTCAGGCGTCCGGCCCCGCCACGATCCGGCCGTTCGCGGCCTTGACCGGCATTTCGTTCAGCGGCTCGGTGGCCGGCGACTGCACGACCTTTCCGGTGAGCGCGTCGAACTGGCTGCCGTGACAGGGGCAGACCAGTGTCGTGCCCTGCAGTTTGTTGATGGCGCATCCCGCGTGCGTGCAGATCGTGCTGTACGCCTTCAGGGCGCCGTCGGCGGACCGGCTCACGACGACGTTGTGGTCCCGGTAGAGCTTCGCGCCGCCCTTGGCGACCTCGGTCTCGGCTCCGAGGTCCACGGGGGCGGTCGGCGTGGCGTCCGCCGAGGATCCGCCTCCGGGAGCCGAGCAGGCGGCCAGCCCGAGCCCGGCGACCGGGGTGACCGCCGCTCCCCTCAGGACGGTACGGCGGCTGGCGGAGGGGCGGGCGGCTGGCATCGGAGGCTCCAGGGGTGGTGGGACTGCCGGGTGCGGTGGGGCGGAGGTGGTGCGGAGGTGGTGCGGCGAGATCAGGGCAGAGCGGCGAGATCAGGGCAGAGCGACGATACCCGGGCGGATCGTCCCGCTTCGGGGCGGGTCCGGATACGGCGCCGCAGATGCGGTGGACATGTCGGGGCGGCGAAGGATCTTCGCGCGTAAACGCTTGCGCAAGCGTTTACGCGGCGGCCTCGATGGAGTAGCTTCCCGGCCGGGGCCCGTGGCCGCCCGCAAGGGAACCGAAGGGCCCTGCTCACACCGACGGCAAGCGGCGAGAAGGAGGACCCATGCCGACCATGGCCGACGTCGCCCGTAGCGCCGGGGTCTCCGTGGCGACCGTCTCCCATGTGCTGAACGAGACGCGTCCGGTGCTGCCCCACACCCGTCAGGCGGTGCTCGACGCCGTCGAGGAGCTGGGCTACACGCCCAACACCCTCGCCCGCTCCCTGGTGACCTCCCGCACCCGCTCCATCGGGCTCGCCGTGTCGGCGATCAGCAACCCCTACTTCACGGAGATCCTCCAGGGCGTCGAGGCCGCTGCCCTGGAGCACGGCTACGGCCTGCTCATCGCCGATCCGCACGACGATCCCGAGCACGAACGCAAGGTCGTCCGGCTCCTGCACGAGCGCCGCGTCGACGGCATGATCGTCGCTCCCTCCGCCGACCCGGGGGCGCTGCTCGCCTACCTCGGCCGGCACGCCGTACCGACCGTCCTCCTGGACCGGGTGGTCGACGACCGTGTGGACGGCGCTCCGCGCTTCGACCAGGTCTGCGCCGAGAACACCGAGCCGACGGCCCGGCTCGTCACCCATCTGGCCGGTCTCGGGCACCGCCGGATCGGCCTGGTGGCGGGGCTGTCCGGGCTCAGCACCACCGATGAACGGATCACCGGCTACCGGCAGGGGCTCGCCGCCGCCGGGCTTCCCGCCGACGACGGGCTGGTGGTCCCCGGGAACTCCGAGTCCGCCGGAGCCGAGCGGGCCACCGCCGCCCTGATGTCACTCGCCGCGCCGCCCACGGCGCTCGTGACGGCGAACAACGCGATGACCATCGGTGCCCTGCGCGCCCTGCGCGCACACGGTCTCCGCGTGCCGGACGACATCGCGCTGTGCTGCTTCGACGACTTCGCCTGGGCCGATCTGTTCTCGCCTCGCCTCACGGCCGTCGCCCAGCCCAGCCGGGAGATCGGCGCCGAGGCGGTCCGCGTGCTCCTCGAACGGCTGGCCGCGCCCGGACGGTCCGCGCGGACCGTCCGGCTGCCGTGCGCCTTCGTGCACCGGACGTCGTGCGGCTGCCCGGAGGCGGACGGCGAGGCCGCGGCGGCCGCGCGGGCCGCCGCGGGGGCACGGCATGCCGGTTACTCCGACCACTCCGCACATCCAGAGGAAGGGACCCTCTCGTGATCGTCGTCGCCGGTGAGGCACTGATCGACCTGGTACCGCAGGGCGCGGGCGCCCTCGCGCCCCTGCAGCCGGCGCCCGGCGGCGGCCCCTACAACACGGCCGTGGCCCTCGGCCGCCTCGGCTCCCCCACCACGTTCTGCTCCCGTGCCTCGCGGGACGCCTTCGGCGAGGCGCTGCTGGACGGATTGAGGGGCGCGGGAGTCGACGTCTCCCTGGTGGAACGCGGCCCGGAGCCGACGACGCTGGCGGCCGCCACGATCGACGCCAAGGGGTCCGCCTCCTACTCCTTCTATGTCGACGGCACCGCCGACCGTCTGTTCACCGCGCCCGCCGCTCTTCCCGCCACCACCCGTGCCCTGTCCTTCGGCACGCTCTCGCTGGTCCTGGAACCGGGCGCGAGCGCGTACGAGGAGTTGTTGCGCCGTGCGGCCGGGCAGGGGCTGTTCACCGCCCTCGACCCGAACATCCGGGCAGGTCTGATCACCGATCCCGATGCCTACCGGGCGCGGTTCAAAAGCTGGCTGCCCTCGGTGACCCTGCTCAAGCTCTCGGAGGAGGACGCGCTGTGGCTGGGCGGCACCCCGCGCGAATGGCTGGCGGCGGGGCCCTCGGCGGTGGTGATCACTCATGGCGGTGAGGGTCTCAGCGCCTTCACTCCGGACGGCACCGTGTACGCCGTGCCCGGTGAGGGGGTCGACGTCGTGGACACGATCGGCGCCGGCGACACGGTGAACGCGGCTCTGCTGCACGGGCTCGCCGCCCAGGACGCGCTGTCCGCCGAGGCGCTCGCGGGACTGGACGCCGACGGCTGGACCGGGCTGCTGCGCTTCGCGGCGCGCGCCGCCGCGATCACCTGCTCCAGGGCGGGTGCGGAGCCGCCGTACGCCGCTGAACTCGGCTCGATGTAGCGGCCGTTCGGCTTACCGCGCCGACGTGACGGTCCGCTCGTACCGTTGATTTCCCCGGATCTCACTGATTCCGATGGTTGTGCCGGGTCCGCTGTTGATGAGTCAAGGTTCTACGCCGCCGCGGAGATCGGGCGGCTGATGAGGGAACGTGGGGGGGGGCCCCGGCGCGGTCCCCCGGGGGGGCCCCGGGGGGTGGGTTGTTGGGGGGGGGGGGCCCCCCGGGCCGCGGCCGGGGGGGGCCGGGGGGGCGGGGGGCTGTTTTGGAGCCGTCGTTCGCCGCCCCCGCGCGGGTCCGGGGGGGGGGGTTGGGCGCGGGGGCGGGCCGGGGGGTCGGGCCCGGGGCCCCCCCCCCACTTTTCTGGATTTGTCCGGGCGGGCCGCCCGGCGGCCTCAGGCCTTGCGGGCCCGGGTCGCCTTCTTCGCGGGCGCCGCCTTCTTGGCCGCCGGCTTGGCCGCGACCGTCTTCTTGGCCGCGGTCTTCTTCGCCGCCGGCCTGCGCGGGGCCTTCACCGAGCTGGCGTCGCTGATGCGGTCGGCACCGAGGATCTCGCGCAGGAACTTGCCGGTGTGGCTGGCCGGGACGGCGGCGATCTCCTCGGGCGTTCCCTCAGCGACGACGAGTCCGCCGCCGGCACCGCCTTCGGGACCCATGTCGATGACCCAGTCGGCCGTCTTGATCACGTCGAGGTTGTGCTCGATGACGATGACCGTGTTGCCCTTGTCCACGAGCCCGGCGAGGACCTTCAGCAGCTTGCTGATGTCCTCGAAGTGCAGGCCGGTGGTCGGCTCGTCCAGGACGTAGACCGTGCGTCCGGTGGAGCGCTTCTGCAGCTCGCTGGCGAGCTTCACCCGCTGTGCCTCACCGCCGGACAGAGTGGTGGCGGACTGGCCGAGACGGACGTAGCCGAGCCCGACGTCGTTGAGTGTCGTGAGGTGGCGGTTGATCGCCGGGACGGCCTCGAAGAAGTTCATGGCCTCTTCGATGGGCATGTTCAGGACCTCGGCGATGGACTTGCCCTTGTAGTGGACCTCCAGGGTCTCCCGGTTGTACCGGGCGCCGTGGCAGACCTCGCACGGGACGTAGACGTCCGGGAGGAAGTTCATCTCGATCTTGATGGTGCCGTCGCCCGCGCAGTTCTCGCAGCGGCCGCCCTTGACGTTGAAGGAGAAGCGTCCGGGAAGGTAGCCGCGGACCTTCGCCTCGGTGGTCTCGGCGAACAGCTTGCGGACGTGGTCGAAGACGCCGGTGTACGTCGCCGGGTTCGACCGCGGGGTGCGGCCGATGGGCGACTGGTCGACGTGCACGACCTTGTCGACCTGGTCGTCGCCCTCCACCCGCGTGTGCCTGCCCGGGACGTTCCGCGCGCCGTTCAGCTCGCGCGCCAGGTGCGTGTACAGGATGTCGTTGACCAGCGTCGACTTGCCGGATCCCGACACGCCCGTGACGGCCGTGAACACGCCCAGGGGGAAGGAGACGTCGATGTCCTGGAGGTTGTTCTCGCGGGCCCCGTGCACCGTGAGCTGACGGGACGGGTCCTGCGGGCGGCGGACGTCGGGCAGCGGGATGGCCTTCTTGCCCGACAGGTACTGGCCGGTCTGCGACTCCTCGTTGACCAGCAGTTCCTTGAGGGAGCCGCTGTGCACGACCTTGCCGCCGTGCTCGCCCGCGCCGGGGCCGATGTCGACGACCCAGTCGGCGACCTTGATCGTGTCCTCGTCGTGCTCGACGACGATGAGCGTGTTGCCCATGTCACGGAGCCGGACCAGGGTCTCGATCAGCCGGTGGTTGTCGCGCTGGTGCAGGCCGATCGACGGCTCGTCCAGCACGTACAGGACGCCGACGAGACCGGAGCCGATCTGGGTGGCCAGGCGGATGCGCTGGGCCTCGCCGCCGGAGAGCGTGCCGGCCGCGCGGTTCAGCGAGAGATAGTCCAGGCCCACGTCGACCAGGAACCGCAGCCGCTCGTTGACCTCCTTCAGGACGCGCTCGGCGATCTTCTTGTCGCGCGTGTTGAGCTTGAGTTCGCCCAGGAACTCGGCGCAGTCGCTGATGGACATCGCCGAGACCTCGGCGATCGACTTGTCCATGACCGTGACGGCCAGGACGATCGGCTTCAGGCGCGTGCCCTGGCAGGTGGGGCAGGGCACCTCGCGCATGTAGCCCTCGAAGCGCTCGCGGCTGGCGTCGCTCTCGGACTCGCTGTGCCGGCGCTTGACGAAGGGCACCGCGCCCTCGAAGGGCGTGGTGTAGACGCGCTCGCGCCCGTACCGGTTGCGGTAGCGGACCTCGATCTGTGTCTTGTGACCGTAGAGCAGGGCCTTGCGGGCGCGCTGCGGCAGACCGGCGAAGGGGATGTCGGTGCGGAATCCCAGAGCGTCCGCGAGGGCACCGATCAGGCGGCCGAAGTAGTCCTTGGTGTGCCCGTGCGACCAGGGGTGGATGGCGCCCTCGTCGAGGGACTTGTCCTCGTCCGGGACGATCAGCTCCGGGTCGACCTCCATGCGCGTGCCGATGCCGGTGCATTCGGGGCAGGCGCCGAAGGGCGAGTTGAAGGAGAAGGAGCGGGGCTCCAGCTCCTCGAAGGACAGGTCGTCGTACGGGCAGTAGAGGTGCTCCGAGTACATGCGCTCGCGCTCGGGGTCGTCCTCGGGGAGGTCGACGAAGTCGAGCACGACCATGCCGCCGGACAGGCCGAGCGCGGTCTCCACCGAGTCGGTGAGGCGGCGCTTGGCGGTGTCCTTCACCGTGAGGCGGTCGACGACCACCTCGATGGTGTGCTTCTCCTGCTTCTTCAGCGTCGGCGGTTCGGAGAGCTGGACGGTCTGGCCGTCCACGCGCGCGCGGGAGTAGCCCTTGGTCTGGAGGTCGGCGAACAGGTCGACGAACTCGCCCTTGCGCTCGCGCACCAGCGGCGAGAGCACCTGGAAGCGGCTCCCCTCCGGCAGCTCCAGCACCTTGTCCACGATGGCCTGCGGCGACTGGCGCGAGATCGGGCGGCCGCACTCCGGGCAGTGCGGCTTGCCGATGCGCGCGAAGAGCAGCCGCAGGTAGTCGTAGACCTCGGTGATGGTGCCCACCGTCGAGCGCGGGTTGCGCGAGGTCGACTTCTGGTCGATGGACACCGCCGGGGACAGGCCCTCGATGAAGTCCACGTCCGGCTTGTCCATCTGGCCGAGGAACTGGCGCGCGTACGAGGAGAGCGACTCCACGTAGCGGCGTTGGCCTTCGGCGAAGATCGTGTCGAAGGCCAGGGAGGACTTGCCCGACCCGGACAGCCCCGTGAAGACGATGAGCGAGTCACGAGGCAGGTCGAGCGAGACGTTCTTCAGATTGTGCTCGCGCGCGCCACGGACGATGAGACGGTCGGCCACAGCCGGTCCGCACCTTTCTTGAGAGCAGTGACAGGGGCAGGGCCCCGTGCTTCTTCAGACTAGGGGGAGCCACTGACAACGCCGGTTGGATTCCTGGATGTGTAAACAATCCCGGACCATCCAGCATGCCCGACGCCGCCACCGACGATATAGCACGCGCATTCGATTTACGGACCACGTGCGAAACCTTCACCCGAAGGTGTGACGGAGCTACTGTCAGCTCCATGATTGATCACGCTCATGACCTGGCGTCTGTACAGGAGGCGACGGACCGGCTCCTCACCGCAGTCGCCGCACTGGACAACGCGTCCGTGACGCGACCGTCACGGCTTCCCGGTTGGACGGTCGGTCACGTCCTGGCCCATCTCGCCCGCAACGCGGACGCGCTCACGAACGTCCTCGACGGACGTCCCATGTACGTCTCCGGCGAGGCGCGGGACGCCGACATCGCGCGCGACGCCCCGCGGCCGCTCGACGCCCAGCTCGCCGACCTGCGCGAGAGCGGCGCGCGCTTCCAGGGGCGCGGGGCGCAGCCCGCGGACTGGACGCGCACGGTGGAGCTGCGCAACGGCGTCACCGACAGTGCGGCACGGGTGCCGTTCCGGCGCTGGGTCGAGGTCGAGCTGCACCACGTCGACCTGGGGATCGGTTACGACCTGGAGGACCTTCCGAAGGAATTCACGGAACGGGAGATCGACTTCCTGGCGGAACGCTTCGGCGGCCATCCGGACGTCCCCTCGACCGGGCTGCACTGCGACGACGGGCGCGTCTGGTCCACGGGCGGCGGCGCCCCGGGGGCACCGGTCGGCGTCGGGGGCGGCGCCGCGGATCTGCTCGGCTGGCTCGCCGGCCGCCGGGACGGCTCGGCCCTGAGGGTGCGGGGCGGCACCCTGCCCGCGCTTCCTCCGCTGTAGCGCACGGCACCTCGCCCGCCACTCCCCGCTATAGGCTGATCACCATGACGTACAGCGGAGAGGTGACGGTCGGCGGACCGGCGGACGTGCACGAGCTCAAGGACCTGATGATCACCAAGATCGCGGTCGGGCCCATGGACAACAACGCCTATCTGCTGCGCTGCCGCGCCACGGACGAGCAACTGCTGATCGACGCGGCCAGCGACGCGGAGACGCTCCTCGGCATGATCGGTGACGACGGCATCGCGTCCGTCGTCACCACGCACCGGCACGGCGATCACTGGGGGGCACTGGCCGAGGTCGTGGCCGCCACGGGTGCGCGCACCTACGCGGGCCGCGAGGACGCCGACGGCATCCCGGTCACCACCGACGTCCCCGTCGACGACGGCGACGTCATCCGGGTCGGTCAGGTGGAACTGCGCGCCCGCCACCTCGTCGGCCACACCCCCGGCTCCATCGCCCTGATCTACGACGATCCGCACGGCCACCCGCACGTCTTCACCGGGGACTGCCTCTTCCCCGGCGGTGTCGGCAACACGCGCAAGGACGCCGAGGCCTTCGCGCGCCTGATCCACGACGTCGAGACGAAGATCTTCGACCCGCTCCCTGACGAGACCTGGGTGTATCCGGGACACGGCAACGACACCTCGCTCGGCGCCGAGCGCCCGCACCTGCCGGAGTGGCACGCGCGCGGGTGGTGAGCGCGCAGGCACGCACGCGCGGGTGGTGAGCACGGAGTCGGACACTCGCGCGGGGCCGGACGGCCGCGGCTCGGCGTCCGCCCGGCGCGCGCCTCCCAACTCGCGCCCCGCGCACGCCTCTTCACCCGCACCCCGCGCGCACTACTGCACACGCCCGCGCGGAGTCATCGCGCGCCCCGTGTGAACAGTTCGCACGCGCCGGGGTCAAGCGCACGCTCCCCCCGCGCGCCGTCGCGCGGTCAACTGGTGGCAGCCCCGCACAGGATGACGGCTCCTGCGCGGTACGGGCCGCCGGTCATCATTCCCCGCCCTCGACCGGCGGCCCCGGCGTGCCCACGCCGCCCTCCGCCGCGGGCACCGTTCACAAGACCGCAACACCGGTTCCCAACATGCGGACAGATAGCGGCTTGACCTGGACATACGCGGCTTTCGCTGCCACTCTCCCGCCATGCATCCTGCCCCACGCGCCCTGCGCCGCGCCGTCGCCGCCGCCACCATAGCCCTGCTCGCCACCGCCGTCGGCTGTGCTCCGCAGCCGGACGACACGGCGTCGGGCGGATCCTCCTCGTCGGCCACGGCCACCTGCGCCAAGGGCAAGCTCGCCACCCGGACGTCCGGGAAGCTGACGATCGCCACGGACGAACCGGCGTACGAGCCGTGGTTCAAGGACGACAAGCCGGCCAACGGCGAGGGCTTCGAGTCGGCGGTCGCGTACGCCGTGGCGAAGCAACTGGGGTATGACAGGAGTGCGGTCGTCTGGCAGAGCGTCCCGTTCAACAAGGCGTTCGCGCCCGGCGCGAAGACCTTCGACTTCGACATCAACCAGGTGTCCATCAGCGCGGAGCGCAAGAAGGCCGTCGACTTCTCCTCGGGCTACTACGACGTCCGTCAGGCGGTCATCGCGCTCAAGGACGGCAAGGCCGCCAAGGCGACCGGCATCGCGGATCTGAAGAAGCTGAAGCTGGGCGCCCAGGTCGGCACCACCAGCCTCGACTACATCACCGACGTGGTGAAGCCCGCGCAGCAGCCCGCCGTGTACGCCAAGAACGACCAGGCCAAGTCGGCGCTGAAGAACGGCCAGGTGGACGCGATCGTGGTCGACCTGCCGACCGCCTTCTACATCACCTCGGCCGAGGTGACGGACGCGAAGATCGTCGGCCAGTTCGAGAACCAGGGCGGCGCGGCCGAGCAGTTCGGCCTGGTCCTCGACAAGGGCAGCGCGCTCACCTCGTGCGTCACCACCGCGGTCGACGCGCTGCGCAAGGACGGCACCCTGGCGAAGATCGAACAGCAGTGGCTGTCCGACGCCGTCGACGCGCCGGTGCTCAAGTGACCGTCGTCGAGGACGGTCCCGGCCGGGACGCCATACCCACGCGCGCGGACGACGACTACACGCCGTCCGCGCGCAGGCTGGAACGGGAGCGTCACCGTCGGGTCCGCGCCCGCCGTGCCACCGCGATCGCCGCGCTCTCGACGCTGGTCACGGCGGCCGTGCTCTACCTGATCGTCGTGAACGCGCCCGGCTGGCCGCGCACCAGGGAGACGTTCTTCAACGGGCAGTACGCGCGCGAGGCGTTGCCGAAGGTCCTCGAAGGGCTGTGGCTGAACGTCCGGCTGCTGCTCGTGTGCGGCGTCGCCGTCCTGGTCCTCGGCATGCTCATCGCCATCGCGCGTACGCTGCGTGGGCCGGTCTTCTTCCCGCTGCGAGCGCTCGCGGCGGCGTACACCGACTTCTTCCGCGGGCTGCCGCTGCTCATCAATCTGATGATCGTGGTGCTGGGTGTCCCGGCGCTGCGGCTGCAGGGCGTGACGGTCGATCCGGTGCTGCTGGGCGGTACCGCGCTGACGCTGACGTACTCCGCGTACGTGGCCGAGGTGTTCCGCGCCGGCATCGAGTCGGTCCATCCCTCGCAGCGCGCCGCGGCCCGCTCGCTGGGTCTCACCAACCGGCAGGCCCTGCGGCACGTGATCCTGCCGCAGGCCGTACGCCGTCAGGTGCCGCCGCTCCTGAACGACCTGGTCTCCCTCCAGAAGGACACCGGTCTCGTGTCGATCGGCGGCGCCATCGACGCCGTGCGCGCGGCCGACATCATCGTGGGCCGCAGCCTCAACTACACGCCGTACATCGTCGCCGGGCTGGTCTTCGTGGCGCTGACCATCCCGATGACCCGGTTCACGGACTGGGTGACGGCGCGGATGGACCGGCAGCGGGCCCAGGGAGGATCGATATGAGTGAGAAGCCTGTCCTGCGCATGGAGTCCGTCCGCAAGACCTTCGGCGAATCGGTGGTGCTGCGGGACGTGGACCTGGAGGTCGCCCCGCACACCGTGACCGCGCTGATCGGCGCGTCCGGCTCCGGCAAGTCGACGCTGCTGCGCTGCGCCAACCTGCTCGAGGCGATCGACGACGGCGCGATCTGGCTGGACGGCGAGGAGATCACCGCGCCGCGCGCCGACCAGGACGCGGTCCGCCGGCGTATCGGCGTGGTCTTCCAGTCGTACAACCTGTTCCCGCACATGACCGTGCTGGACAACATCACCCTGGCGCCGCGCCGGGTGCACGGCGTCCCGCGCGCGGAGGCCGAGGAACGGGCCCGGGAACTGCTGGAGCGCCTCGGGCTGGGTGACCGGACGGGCGCCTACCCGGACCGGCTGAGCGGTGGTCAGCAGCAACGGGTGGCGATCGTGCGCGCCCTCGCGGTGCGCCCCCGGCTGCTGCTGCTCGACGAGGTCACCGCCGCCCTCGACCCGGAGCTGGTGGGCGAGGTGCTGGCCATGGTCCGTGACCTGAAGGACGAGGGCATGACCATGGTGCTGGCGACGCACGAGATGGGCTTCGCCCGGGACGTCGCCGACCAGGTCTGCTTCCTCGACGGCGGCGTCGTGCTCGAACGCGGCACCGCGGAGCAGGTGTTCGGCGATCCGCGGCAGGAGCGCACCCGGCGCTTCCTGCGGCGGATCGTGGAAGCCGGACGGCTCTGAGGCGTCAGGCGTCGGCGGTGCCGGGGCCCGCCAGCGCCGCCACCCGCTCCACGCCGAAGACGTAGCCCTGTACGCCACAGCCGGCGATCACGCCGTCGGCGCGCAGGGAGACGTAGGAGTGGTGACGGAACGACTCGCGCTGGTGGATGTTGGAGATGTGGACCTCCAAAACGGGCATCCCGTCGCAGGTGTTCAGGGCGTCCAGGATGGCGACCGAGGTGTGCGAGTAGGCGCCCGGGTTGATGACGATCCCGCAGTGGCCGAGGCGTGCCTCGTGGATCCAGTCGACCAGTTGGCCCTCGTGGTTGGACTGCCGGAAGTCCACGGTGCCGCCGTGCGCCGCCGCCGCACCGGCGCACAGGGCCTCGACGTCGGCGAGCGTGTCGGAGCCGTAGATCTCGGGCTGACGCTGGCCGAGCAGGTTCAGGTTGGGCCCGTTGAGGATCATGATCGGGGCGTTGGCCAGGGTGCGGGGCACGCTTCCTCCGGTCCGTTTCTGCGGTGGGCGGACCTGGGCGGACCGCGGGTCAGACCGGTCTATCACGGTGCGCCGAGGCGCCCGCGAAGGGCACCGTGCGCCCCCGTAACGGATGGTCACCCTGGGTAGTTGACGCGGCATGCACGATGTACGCACCGTAAGGGTTCCCTCAATGCTGCGGCTGGCGGCCGCCTCGCTCGCCGGGACCGCCGTCGAGTTCTACGACTTCTTCGTCTACGGCACGGCCGCGGCGCTCGTCCTGGGGCCGCTGTTCTTCCCGACGTTCTCGCCGCTGGCGGGCACGCTGGCGGCGTTCGGAACGTTCGGTGTGGGGTTCGTGGCCCGGCCGCTGGGCTCGGTGCTGTTCGGGCACTTCGGGGACCGGCGGGGCCGGCGTCCGGTCCTGGTCGCGTCGCTGCTGCTGACCGGCGCCTCGACGGTCGCGGTCGGCTGTCTGCCGACGTACCGCACGATCGGCGTCGCCGCGCCCGTCCTGCTGCTCGTGCTGCGCTTCCTGCAGGGCCTCGGTCTCGGCGGGGAGTGGGGCGGCGCGGTGCTGCTGACCGCGGAGCACGCGCCTCCCGGGCGGCGCGCCCTGTGGTCGAGCTTTCCTCAGATCGGCCCGGCCGTCGGCTTCCTGCTCGCCAACGGGGTGATGCTGGCGCTGTCCGCGTCCCTGTCCGAGGCGCAGTTCGCGCACTGGGGGTGGCGGGTGCCGTTCTGGGCGGCGGGTCTGCTGGCACTGAGCGGACTGTGGCTGCGTTCGTCGCTCGCCGAGAGCCCGCGGTTCCTGGAACTCGACGACCACGCGCGCGTGCCGATCGCCGAGGTGGTACGTCATCACTGGCGGCTCGTGCTGCTGACGGCGGGGGCGCTCGCGGTCGGGTACGCGGTGTTCTACGCGGTCACCACCTGGTCGCTGGCGTACGGGACGGAGCGGCTCGGGGTGAGCCGGACGGACATGCTCGTCTGCATCATGGCCGCGGTGGTCGTGAAGGGCTCGCTCACACCCGTGATGGCCCTGCTGAGCGACCGTTACGGGCGGCGGCCGCTGTGCCTGGCGGGGTGCACGGCCTCGGCGCTGTGGATGTTCCCGATGGTCGCACTGCTGGCGACGGGCGAACCCGTGCTGATGTTCCTCGGGTTCACCGGCGCGCTGATCGCCTTCATCGCCATGTTCTCGGTCGTCGCCGCCTACCTCCCGGAACTGTACGAGCCCCGGGTGCGCTGCACCGGTGCCGCCGTCGGCTACAACCTCGGCGGGGTGCTCGGGGGCGCGCTCACGCCGATCGTCGCCACGGCGCTCGCGGAACACAGCGGGCGGGTGCCGTGGGCCGTGGCGGCCTATCTGACCGTGGTCGCGCTGCTGAGCCTCGGCTGTTTCGCGCTGCTGCCGGAGACGCGTCCGGTGCCGGTGGCCGTGGCCGAGCCGGTCACCGGGTGACCGGCTCGGCCACAACCGACCGCCGCTACGGGTTGATCGCCAGTTCCAGGTAGGCCGCGAACAGCACCAGGTGGACGCCGCCCTGGAGGGGGGTGGCCCGGCCCGGCACGACCGTGAGGGAACTGACCACCACGGTGAGCGCGAGCAGCACCATGTGGGTCGAGCTGAGGCCCAGGACCAGAGGCCCGGAGAGCCAGATGGAGGCCAGCGCGACGGCCGGTATGGTCAGCCCGATGCTGGCCATGGCGGAGCCCAGGGCCAGATTGAGGCTGGTCTGCACACGGTCGCGGCGGGCCGAGCGCAGGGCCGCGATGGTCTCGGGGAGCAGCACCAGCAGGGCGATGATCACACCGACGACGGCCTGGTGCAGGCCGGCCGCCTGTACGCCGGACTCGATCGTCGGTGAGACGCCCTTGGCCAGTCCGACGACGCCGATCAGGGCGAGCCCCAGCAGCCCGAGGCTGATCCAGGCGGTGCGCGCGGAGGGCGCCTCGGCGTGGTCGTCGCCGTCGATGACCTCGCCCAGCCGGGAGATCGGCAGGAAGTAGTCGCGGTGCCGCACGGTCTGGGTGGCGACGAACAGGCCGTACAGGATCAGTGAGGACAGGGCCGCGAAGGTGAGTTGGACACCGGAGAACTCCGGGCCCGGCTTGCTGGTGGTGAAGGTCGGCAGTACCAGGCTGAGCGTGGCCAGGGTGGCCACGGTCGCGAGGGCGGCGCCGGTGCCCTCGGGGTTGAAGACCGCGGTGCCGTGGCGCAGGGAGGCGACCAGGAGGCAGAGCCCGACAATGCCGTTGCACGTGATCATCACGGCGGCGAACACGGTGTCCCGGGCCAGCGTGGAACTCTTGTCGCCGCCGTCGACCATGAGGGTGACGATCAGGGCCACTTCGATGATCGTGACGGCGATGGCGAGGACCAGGGAGCCGAACGGCTCACCGACCCGGTGGGCGACGACCTCCGCGTGGTGGACGGCGGCGAGGACGGATCCGGCGAGGATCACGGTCACCAGGGCGACGACCGCGACGGGCAGACTCCGGCCCCAGGTGAACAGGAGCAGGACGACCGCGAGCACCGGCACGAGGAACGTCCACTGGGTGGTGAGCGACCTGAGCCGAGTGATCATGCAGCGATGGTGGCAGAGGCGTACGGGGTTCGCATTCCGGTCCTTTCGGATGCCGGGGGTCCGTCGCCGGCGCGGCAGGCCCCCGGGTCGTACGGGTGCGGTCGGTCGGTTACGTGGGTCGGGTCTGCACGAAGCCGGTGGGTGCGCCCCCGACCGGGAGCGCACCGCCACTTGGCGGAGCGCCGGGAGCGGTGGTCCGGCCCTGCGAATCGCACCGCTCCACGGGGTGGTCGCCCCTCCGTCCGGGGTGGTCAGACGTCGATGTTGTTCTTCGCGGGGCCTTCGCTCCGGCCCTGCGCCGCCTCGGCCGCCGCCTGCTTCCTGGAGGCCCGCAGGCTGGTGATCGTGGTGACGATCAGGACACCGCAGATGACGCCGAGCGAGACGGGGATGCTGATCTCCGGGACATGGACGCCTGACTCGTGCAGCGCGTGCAGCACGAGCTTGACGCCGATGAAGCCGAGGATGATCGACAGACCGTAGGACAGGTGGACCAGCTTCCTCAGCAGTCCGCCGATGAGGAAGTACAGCTGCCGCAGGCCCATCAGCGCGAACGCGTTGGCCGTGAAGACGATGTACGGGTCCTGCGTCAGGCCGAAGATCGCGGGGATGGAGTCCAGCGCGAACAGGACGTCGGTCGTCCCGATCGCCAGCATCACGACCAGCATCGGGGTCATGACCCGCTTGCCGTTCTGCTGGATCCACAGCTTGGTGCCGTGGTAGCGGTCGGCCACGCCGAACCGGCGTTCCGCTGCCTTGAGCAGCTTGTTCTCCTCGAACTCCTCGTCCTCCTGACCGGATCGGGCCTCCTGGATCAGCTTCCAGGCGGTCCAGATCAGGAAGGCGCCGAAGAGGAAGAACACCCACGAGAAGCTGGCGAGGATCGCGGCGCCCGCGGCGATGAAGACGGCTCGCAGGACCAGCGCTATGAGGACGCCGACGAGCAGCACCCGCTGCTGGTACTGCGAGGGCACCGCGAACTTCGCCATGATCAGGACGAAGACGAAGAGGTTGTCGACGCTCAGGGACTTCTCGGTGATGAAGCCCGCGAAGAACTCGCCGGCGGGCTGGCCGCCACCGAAGACGAGCAGGCCGGCGCCGAAGAGCCCGGCCAGGGCGATCCAGACGACGGTCCAGATTCCGGCTTCCTTGACGGATACGTCGTGCGGTTTGCGGCCGATGAAGAAGTCGACCGCGATCAGGGCGGCCAGACCCAGGATGGTGAGGACCCAAAGGGTCACGGATACATCCACTGTGCCTCCGGTTTGTGAACGGCAAAGGTCAGCGTTGTCGCTGCCGGAGGTCTCTTCCACCCGAGACGGGCCGACGCCCCGGGATCCGGTCGGATCCGTATTGACGGGTACGCCGCAGCAGACAGGGAGTACTCCCCTCCGTGAGGAAAACAGTACCCCAATCACCAAGGAAAGGTAAAGCGCTTGGTAAGGAAAAAGCCAAGATGGCAGCTCAAGGAGACTTTACGAGCGCTTGGTACGAGCGGTCGCCACCTGACGGAGCACCTCCTGGAGCACCAGGCTGCCGGGCGGCACGAGGCAGGGCTCGTACGTCCAGGCGTGCCCCACCCACGGGTCGGCTAGGTGGTCGTCCGGCACCGGAGTGAGTCGCATCAGTGAACGCCACAGCGGGTCGAGCAACGGGCCGTAGGCCGCGGCGTCCTCACGGTCGGCGACCAGCAGGAGGTGGACACCGACGGCCGGACCCTCGTCCGCGAGATAGCGCAGCCGGGTGACGGCCCGGTCGTCGAAACCGTGCGGGAACTCGTTGACGATCAGCAGGTGCCGCGTGAGGTCCAGGCCGGGCGGCAGGGCATCGGCCGCGCCACCGCGCACGGCCATCTGCACCAGGTCGACGCGCTCGGTCAGCCGGGCCAGCACGTCCGCCACACCGGCCGCTCCGACCGCGGGCGGCCCGGCCAGGACACCGGCGTCCGTCAGCGGAGCCAGCGCCAGCCCTCCGGAACCGGCCGGATCGACGACCTCCACACCGAACTCACCGGCCGGGTGGGCGGCGAGCAGCCGGGCCGCGAGCACCACCGCCGTGTGCAGCGCGAGGTGGCGCAGCTCCACGGTGTCCCCAAGGCCGCCGTCGGAGGTCGGGACGGGGCCGCTGTCGATCCACAGGCCCCGCTCCAGGGGCAGCCGGGCCAGCAGCGGGACGCGCAGCGGATCGCTCTCCGGAAGGTGCAGGTCACCCAGGCGTACGGCCATCGGTGGGTGCGTCGGCTCCCGGTAGGCGTGCCAGACGGGGTTGTCCCAGCGGGCGTACGCCGGTGGCAGGGCGGGTTCGACGACCTCGGACTCGGCGGTGAGCTGGGCGAGGTCGCGGTCGAGAACCGCCTGGGCCTGGTCGACCAGCCGGTCGCGGCGCGCGCGGGCCGCCTCGCGGGCGACGTCGCCGGCCGAGCCCAGGCGGCTGCGCGGATCGGCGAGGGCCTGGTCGAGTTCCTTCTCCATGCGGGACTCGGCGAAGTCGACGGCGCTGCGGTACGCGGCGGTGGAGCGCGCCAGGTCCTCGAACATGCCCCAGACCTGGTTGTACAGCCGCTCGTCCATGGACCAGCCGGCCGCGTCACCCGCGACGGGCGGTACCGGTCCGGCGGCCGGGGCGGACGCGGGCGGTGCCGACCGGCGGCGCCCGGGGTGCGTGTAGTCGACGGGACCGCCGGGAGCGGCGGCGGCAGCGGTGTCCTCGGAGATCCCGGGACGGACGTCGTCGAGCGCCGCCTCGGGTCCGGCAGACCGGACCGGCTGGTCGGTGCCGTCGCCGGGGGCCTGGACGCCGTACGGGGATCCGGGGACGGCGGCGCCTGCGGGGTCGGGGCCGCCGACCGGCGCGGCCGTACGGCGGGCGCGGCCGCCGTCGGTGGGTACCGCGACGGCCCGGGCCGCGCCGCGAGCCACGGCCGCCTCGATCTCCCCGGCGAGTTCGGCGGCCCGCGGCAGGCCCTGGTCGGTCAGGAGCGCGCTGAGACCGTCCGCGTAGCCCTGGCCCACCGCGCGGATCTTCCAGGCGCCCTGCCGACGGTAGAGCTCCAGGGCCACGACCGCCGTCTCGGCGTCCAGGCCGGCGAGGGTGTACCCGGCGACCTCGGTGCCGTCGAGGCCGGTGACCGCGGCGCGCGGCGCGGCGACCGCGCCGAAGCGGGGCGGGCCGCCGGGCGCCGCGGGCAGGGCGATCAGGACGCTGACCCGGTGCACGGCCTCGGGCAGGGCGTCGAGGTCGACGGCGAGCCGGTGGTCGGCGGCCGCCTGCCGGGAGACCTCGATGCCGGGCAGGGTGGGTGCGCCGGGATGGACCACCCGGCCGGCGTCCCGCACCAGACCGCCGTCGTCGGCGAGGGTGGCCCCGGCCGTCACCGGCACCTCGGCCGAGATCCGGATCTCGATCCGGTTCCGCGGGAGCGGGTGGTTCTGCCCGCGCGTCAGCTCGGCCGCCATCGCCCATGTCCCCCTGTGTGTCGTGTCGCCGCGCGGGTCCTAGAGGACCGGCAGGATCGTGGGCACCAGGTCCTGGAAGGTGCGGCCCTTGGCCGGCACACCCAGGGCCGTCAGCGTCCAGCCCGCGCCGGACCGGTGCACCTTCGCCATGATCTGGGCGGTGTACTCGCCGCCGCCGTCGAGCGTGTAGCGGGCGAGTTCCTGGCCGTTGGTCTCGTCGACCAGCCGGCAGAAGGCGTTCTGCACTTCCTGGAAGGTCTGGCCGGTGAAGGAGTTGACGGTGAAGACGATCTGGTCGATGTGGACCGGGACGCGCGCGAGGTCGACGAGGATGGCCTCGTCGTCGCCGCCCTGCCCGGCGCCGCCGACGAGGTTGTCGCCCGTGTGCCGGACGGAGCCGTCGTCACTCACCAAGTGGCGGAAGAACACCACGTCGACGGGCTGCTTGTCGGCGAACAGCACCGCGGAGGCGTCCAGGTCGATCTCCCGGGTGCGCGAGCCGAACAGTCCGCGCCGGGGTGCCGCCTTCCAGCCGAGGCCCATGCGGACCGCGCTCAGGGAGCCGCCGTCGTTCTTCTCCAGGCTGATGGCCTGGCCCTTGGTCATGTTGACGGTCACGGCTGCTGTCCCCTCGTCGGATGTCCCCGGTGGCCGCGAAGTGCGCGGTTGCCCGAAACCCTATGCAGCACCACTGACAGTGCCGAACCCCGGTCCGCGGTTTGTGTCGGTGTTGCAACACTTCGCGCCCTGGCCGGGGTCCGGTAACGGATCGGGGGTCAGGCCAGGCCCGCCTCCCTCATCTGGCGCAGTTCCTTCTTCATCTCGGAGACCTCGTCCCGCAGCCGGGCCGCGATCTCGAACTGCAGATCCGCGGCGGCGGCACGCATGCGCTCCGTCATCTCCTCGATCTGCCCGGCGAGTTCGGCCGCCGGACGGTCGGTCGGGACCGTCTCCTTCGCCTTGCCCTTGGCCGCCTTCGCCTTCGCGCCCTTCGCCGCCTTGTCGCCCAGGGCCGGAACGGGGGCCTTGGCCGCCTTGCCGTCCTTCTGCTTGCGGTAGCCCGAGCCCAGCAGCTGCTCGGTGTCCACCTCCTCGCGGGCGATCTGCGCGACGATGTCGTTGATCTTCTTGCGCAGCGGCTGCGGGTCGACGCCGTTGGCCGTGTTGTAGGCGACCTGCTTCTCCCGGCGGCGGTTGGTCTCGTCGATGGCCCGCTCCATCGCCGGGGTGATCTTGTCGGCGTACATGTGGACCTGGCCGGAGACATTGCGCGCCGCGCGGCCGATCGTCTGGATCAGCGAGGTTCCGGAGCGCAGGAAGCCCTCCTTGTCGGCGTCGAGGATGGCCACCAGGGACACCTCGGGCAGGTCGAGGCCCTCGCGCAGCAGGTTGATGCCGACCAGGACGTCGTACTCGCCGGCGCGCAGCTCGCGCAGCAGCTCGACGCGGCGCAGCGTGTCGACGTCGCTGTGCAGGTAGCGCACCTGGATGCCGAGTTCGAGGAAGTAGTCGGTGAGGTCCTCGGCCATCTTCTTGGTGAGGGTGGTGACCAGGACGCGTTCGTCCTTCTCGGTGCGCTTGCGGATCTCGTGCACCAGGTCGTCGATCTGGCCCTCGGTGGGCTTGACGACGACCTCCGGGTCGACGAGACCGGTGGGACGGATGATCTGCTCGACGACCCCGTCCCCGCGGGAGAGCTCGTAGGCGCCGGGCGTCGCGGACAGGTACACGGCCTGGCCGATGCGCTCCTGGAACTCCTCCCACTTCAGCGGGCGGTTGTCCAGGGCGGACGGGAGCCGGAAGCCGTGGTCGACGAGGGTGCGCTTGCGGGAGGCGTCGCCCTCGTACATGGCGCCGATCTGGGGCACGGTGACGTGCGACTCGTCGATGACGAGCAGGAAGTCGTCAGGGAAGTAGTCGAGCAGGGTGTTGGGCGGCGAGCCGGGCGAGCGGCCGTCGAAGTGCATCGAGTAGTTCTCCACGCCGGAGCAGGTGCCGATCTGGCGGAGCATCTCGATGTCGTACGTGGTGCGCATGCGCAGCCGCTGGGCCTCCAGGAGCTTGCCCTGCTTCTCCAGCTCGGCCAGGCGCTCGGTCAGCTCCTTCTCGATGTCGTTGACCGCCCGCTCCAGCCGCTCGGGGCCGGCGATGTAGTGGGAGGCCGGGAAGACGTACAGCTGCTGGTCGTCGCTGATGATCTCGCCGGTCAGCGGGTGCAGCGTGGACAGCGCCTCGATCTCGTCGCCGAACATCTCGATGCGGACGGCGAGCTCCTCGTAGACCGGGAAGATCTCGATGGTGTCGCCGCGGACCCGGAAGGTGCCGCGGGTGAAGGCCAGGTCGTTGCGCGTGTACTGGATGTCCACGAAGCGGCGCAGCAGCAGGTCGCGGTCGATCTCGTCGCCGACGCGCAGCGGGACCATCCGGTCGACGTACTCCTGCGGTGTGCCCAGACCGTAGATGCAGGACACGGAGGCGACCACGATCACGTCGCGGCGGGTGAGCAGCGAGTTGGTGGCGGAGTGCCGCAGCCGCTCGACCTCCTCGTTGATCGAGGAGTCCTTCTCGATGTAGGTGTCCGACTGCGGGACGTACGCCTCGGGCTGGTAGTAGTCGTAGTACGAGACGAAGTACTCGACGGCGTTGTTCGGGAGGAGCTCGCGGAACTCGTTGGCCAGCTGGGCGGCCAGCGTCTTGTTCGGCGCCATGACCAGGGTGGGGCGCTGGAGCTGCTCGATCATCCACGCGGTGGTGGCGGACTTGCCGGTGCCGGTCGCGCCGAGGAGGACGACGTCCTTCTCACCGGCCCCGACGCGCCTGGCCAGGTCGGCGATGGCCGCCGGCTGGTCGCCGCTGGGCTGGTACGGGCTGACGACCTTGAAGGGCGCCACCGTGCGTTCGATGTGGGATACGGGCCGCATGGCATCAACCGTACGACCCCGCACTGACAACCGGCTCTGATCAGTGGTTCTGCGGGGTGCGGGCGCGCTGGTGGCTCGGCCTGCGGCCGGCGCGGGGCAGCGGGCGGCGGCTCGGGTGGTGGGTGACCTCGTCGGCCGGGACGCCGGGCTTGTGCTCCGCGGGGAGCCGGTCGGGCCTGCCGAGGACCATCATGGGGTCGAAGACGACGACGGCGGCGGCGAGGCAGAGGAAGGCCAGCGGGCCCACCAGCATGGGGGCGAGCAGGGAGGCGGGCGAGTCGCCGGGAAGCGTGCCGCCGGTACGGTGAAGGTGCACGGTCATGGCGGCCATGCCGGTGTAGTGCATCCCGCTGACGGCGAGTCCCATCACGAGGCTCGCGCCGACGCTCCAGAGGAATCCGCGGACCCGCCCGGCCGCCCAGAGGGCCGAGGTGGCGGCCACCACCCCGATGGCGACCGAGGCGCCCACGGTGAGCGTGTTGTACCGCAGGGTCCCGTTGAGGCGCAGGCCCGCCATGCCGAGGTAGTGCATCGAGGCGATGCCCAGGCCGGTGATGGTGCCGCCCGTGAAGAGCGCGGTCCCGGTGGCGCCCCGGTAGCCGACGATGAAGATCCCGGCACCCACCATGAGGACGGCAAGGCCGAGGCTGGCGAACGTGATCGCCCGGTCGTAGTGGACCGGTGTCTCCTTGACGCTGAAGCCCATCATGGCGACGAAGTGCATGGTCCATATGCCGGAGCCGATCGCGGCCGAGCCCAGAGCGAGCCAGGCGGGGCGCCAGGACTGTGCCACCAGCATCGCGCGGGTCGTGCAGCGCAGCCCGAGGGCGCCGCCGAGGCAGGCCATGAGATAGGCCACCAGCGGGGTGACCACCCCGTAGCTGAATCCGTCGACCGTGCCCTGCATACGTGGCTGCCCTTCACCCTCTGCGTCCCGGAATATGTGGAATGCGCCCCCCGTCCCAGGACCGCCCGCGCGGTCAGGGTTGACGGAGAGAGTATGGCCCGCACCGGAATGGTCGAACGATATTCCGGCAAAGAAACACGGCCCTGTCGCAGTTGTGCGCCAACGGTGTGCGGACTTGGGAAATTCCACACAATCCGTGGCCGTCCCGCACCCGACCAACGGCTACTCCTTGCTGTCACTCTTGTGCTGTCCGTGTCCGCCCGACCTGAGGAGTACGCATGCACGCGCGTGCTGTCGCCGCCACGACCACCGCGCTGCTGGGCACCGCCGCCCTGCTCAGCCCCGTGCCCGCCGCCCGCGCGGGCGACGCGCGCGAGCCCACGGTGATCGCGCACCGGGGCGCCTCCGGCTACGCGCCGGAGAACACGCTCGCCGCCGTCGACAAGGCGGCCGCACTGGGATTCACCTGGGTCGAGAACGACGTCCAGCGCACCAGGGACGGCCGGCTGGTGGTCCTCCACGACGACACCCTCGCGCGCACCACCGACGTCGAGCAGGTCTTCCCCGGCCGGGCGCCCTGGAAGGTGAAGGACTTCACCGCCGCCGAGATCGCCCGGCTGGACGCGGGCAGCTGGTTCTCCTCCTCGTACACCGGGACGCGCGTGCCCACGCTGACGCAGTACATGCGCAGGATCGAGCACAACCACGAGAAACTGCTGCTGGAGATCAAGAACCCCGAGCTCTACCCGGGCATCGAACGGCAGATCGTCACACTGCTGGGGAACGAGGGCTGGCTGGACGGCGGGCACCTGCCCCGGATCGTGGTGCAGAGCTTCAGCGCCGACAGCCTGCGCGTCGTGCACGGGCTCAGGCCCGCCGTGACCACCGGATACCTCGGCACCCCGCCCGTGTCGGACCTGCGCCGGTACGCGGGCTTCACGGACCTCGTCAACCCGTCGGTGGACTCGATCTCCGCCGGCTACGTCTCCTCCGTGCACGCACTGCACGGTCCGCACGGCAAGCCGCTGCGCGTCTTCACGTGGACGGTGAACGACGCGGCCACCACCTGGAAGGCCGTCGGCTACGGCGTCGACGGGATCATCACCAACAAGCCGGACGTGGTCCGGGCCGCGCTGCGCGCGGGCTGAGCACGAGGGGGGCCGCGTTGTCAGTGGCGGCCCGTACGGTGGGGCGCATGGACAGCGAACGGCAGGACGCGCAGCGGGTGGTGTGGGCCGTCGTGGGCACCGACATCGGCCCGCTGCTGCTGGCGGCGACCCGTGAGGGCCTGGTCACCGTGGTGTTCCACGCCACGGACGCGGTGCGGGAGCGGGCCCTGGAGCGGCTGGCGGCCCGGCTGGGTGCGGAGCCCGTCGAGGACGCGGCGGCGCCGGTCCTGGCCGAGGCGATACGTCAGCTGCGGGCGTACTTCAAAGGCGACCGGCAGGACTTCGAGCTGCCGCTGGACTGGTCGCTGATCTCCGGCTTCAACCGGCAGGTGCTGCGCGAACTGGCCGCCGGCGTCCCCTACGGCACCGTGGTCGGCTACGGCGACCTGGCCGGGCGGGTGGGCCAGCCCGGCGGGGCGCAGGCGGTGGGCGCGGCGATGGGCGCCAATCCGCTGCCGGTCGTCGTGCCGTGTCACCGGGTGGTGGAGAGCGACGGCGGCATCGGCGGGTTCGGCGGCGGCCTGGAGACCAAGCGGAAGCTGCTCGCCCTGGAGGGCGTCCTGCCGGAGCCGCTGTTCTGAGGCGCCCCGGCGCACCTGGCGGTCAGCCGTAGTGCCGGGCCTCGACGACGTTGCCGTCGGGGTCGCTGAAGTAGAAGGTGCGCGGGGCCTTCCCGCGGGCGCCGAAGGAGTCGTGGCCGATGTCGGTCATGGGGACGGCGTGTTCGGCGAGGCGGGCGCGCAGGGTGTCGAACGCGTCGGACGACGGCAGGGACAGACAGATGTGGTTGACCGGGTGGCCCGCCGAGCCGGGGAGCGCCGGCATGCGCGGGGCGAGGGTGTGCGGTGCGAGGTCGAGGATCGTCTCCTCGTTGAGACGGACGGAGGGGAAGGCCACCTCTCCCGCGGTGAACTCGGCGAGCCGCAGCGGCTCCAGGCCGAGCGTCCGTTCGTAGAAGTCGGCCGCTGCGGCCGGATCGGCGACCCAGAGGACGACATGGTCCAGACGTGCCGTGCGATGCGTCATGCGGCTCAGGCTGGTGGCGTCCGGCACGGGTCGCAAGCGTTTATCCGGGCGTGCCGCCCGCCAGAGATGAGGGAAGACCGACGGACAGGAGGCAGGCGCGTGGTGCTGGTGATGTCGGAAGAGGTCCGTGAGGCGCTCGGGGCGGGCCGGGCTGTGGTGGCGCTGGAGTCCACGATCATCGCGCACGGGTTGCCGCGCCCGCGCAATCTCCAGGTGGCGCTGGAGCTGGAGGAGGCGGTACGGCACGAGGGCGCCGTGCCGGCGACCATCGCGGTGCTGGACGGGCGCCCCCATGTGGGCCTGGTCAAGGACCAGTTGGAGCGGGTCGCCAACGGGGACGGGATCCGCAAGCTGGGCCATCGCGATCTGCCGCTCGCCGTGGCGACGGGCGCGAGCGGCGCGACCACCGTGTCGGCGACGGCGCAACTGGCGGCGCTGGCCGGCATCCGGGTGTTCGCGACCGGCGGTCTCGGCGGGGTGCACCGGGAGTGGACGGTGACCCAGGACGAGTCCGCCGACCTGGGTCTGCTGGCGCGCACCAGGATCACGGTGGTGTGCGCGGGCGTGAAGTCGATCCTGGACGTGCCGGCGACCCTGCAGCGTCTGGAGACCCTGGGGGTGGCGGTGGCCGGGTACGGCACGGACCGCTTCCCGGGCTTCTACCTGTCCGACTCCGGTTATCCGGTGGAATGGACGCTGGAGACTCCGGCGCAGGTCGCCGCGGTCATGCGGGCGCAGGACGCGCTCGACGCGGCGGACACGGCCCTGGTCGTCGCCCGTCCGGTCCCCGAGGCCGAGCAGCTCGCCCCGGAGCTGCACGCGCGGGTGCTCGCGGACGCGCTGCGCGCCTGCGCCCAGGAGGGGATCAGCGGGCAGGGGGTGACGCCGTTCCTGCTCGACCATCTGGTCCGGCACACGGACGGCGCCTCACTGGAGGCCAACCTGGCGGCCGTCCGCGGCAACGTACGGCTCGCGGCGCGGATCGCCTCGGCGTGGACCGAGGGGTGACGCCTGCCGGGGAGGGCGCGCTGCTGGTCGTCGGGGATGTCGTCACCGACGTCGTCGCACGGCACCGGGGGCCGCTGGCCACCGGCACGGACACCGCTGCCGTGATCCGGACCGTGCCCGGCGGGGCCGGTGCGAACGTGGCCTGCTGGGCGGCCCGTTCGGGCTGCGGGGACGTGCGGCTGCTGGGGCGGGTCGGTGCGGACGCGGCCGAGTGGCACCGGCGGGAACTGGTCGCGGCCGGGGTGCGGCCACGGCTGGTGGTGGATCCCGAGGCCGCGACGGGGACGGTCGTCTGCCTGGTGGACGGCGGCGACTCGGCTGAGCGCACCTTCCTCACGGACAGCGGGGCGTCGCTGCGGCTGGAGCCCGCCGACTGGTCGGAGGGGCTGCTGGACGGGGTCGCGCGGCTGCACCTGTCGGGCTATCTGCTGTTCTCCGAGCGGAGCCGGGCGCTGGCGGCGGTGGCCCTGGCGTCGGCCCGCGCGCGTGGTGTGCCGGTGAGCCTGGACCCGGCGTCGGCCGGGTTCCTCGCGACGCTGGGGGTGGACCGTTTCCTGACGCTCGTCGAGGGGGTGGACGTGCTGCTGCCGAGCCGGGACGAGGCCCGTCTGCTGACGGGACTGGCCGATCCGGCCGACGCGGCGGCCGCGTTGAGCCGCCGTGTGCCGCTGGTGGTGGTCAAGGCGGGGGCGGACGGCGCGCTGCTTGCCGAGGCGGGCGGTGTGCCCGAGCGGGTGCCGGCCGAACCGGCGACGCCCCGGGACACCACGGGCGCCGGTGACGCCTTCACGGGAGCGTTCCTCGCCGCGCTGGTCGCGGGCGCGGATCCCGGGCGGGCGGCGGCGCTGGGCTGCCGGGCGGGCGCGAGGGCGGTGGAACGCGTGGGCGCCAGACCGCCCGTCACCACTGACACGGACCGCTGACGGAGCGGGAGGCTCACGGCCTCCCGGGCGGGTCCGCTCCTTCACGGCACCGCTGAAGAGCTCCCGCACTGCACCGCTGAAGAAGGCTCCTGCACTGCACCACTGAACAAAGGGGTGGGCCCGCGCGCTGTTCCGGGGCTATTCCTTGCGGCCCCACGCCGAGATCATCGGGGCGGTGACGAGGTCCATGGTGCCCGCCGCCACGTTGGCGAGGTGCTGGTCGATCTCCTCGTCGGTGGCCAGGCCCGCGGCGACGAGCCGGTCCCGGATCTGCCGGACGGTCGCGGACTCCAGGGCGGTGCAGGCGGGCGAGGCGACGGGGAAGTAGGCGTCGGCCTCCACCTGCCGGAGCCCGGCCTCGCGGAGCAGTTGCGGGAGCTTGCGTCCGTACGACAGGTCGGCGCCGCGGTCGGCGAGGAGCCCGCGGAAGCCCTGGCGCAGCCGGTTGGCGAGCCGCTGCTCGGGGCCGTACTCGTAGGGGCAGGTCAGAGGCTGGAGAGCGGGGTCGGCGTCCTCGATCAGCAGCAGGCCGCCGGGGCGCAGAGCCTTGATCATGGAGCGCAGGGCGTGTTCCCGGTCCGGGACATGGACCAGGACGAGCCGGGCGTGCACGAGGTCGAAGCCCTCCCCCGGCGGCTGCTCCGTGCCGACGTCGTGGGTGCGGACCTCGACCGGTGGGTGGGCGGCCGTGGCCAGCAGGGAGGTGTCGATGTCGGTGGCGACGACCCGGCCGGCCGGTCCGACCTTCTCGGCCAGCCAGGACACCACCGACGTGCCGCCGGCCCCGACCTCCCAGCAGCTCCAGCCCGGTGCGAGACCGAGTGCCTCCAGGTGCCGGAAGGTGGTGGGGTCGAAAAGGGCGGCGAAGGCGCCGAAGCGCTGGGCGGCCTCGCTCTGGCGGTTGTCGAGGAGGTATCCGTCGGACTGTGTCATGAAGCGATCATCCCCGTTGTCCGAATTGGGCGCGGGGGCCGACGCCCGGCGCCGCGGCGGCTGACGCCCGGTGCCGCGGCGGCTGACGCCCGGTGCCGCGGCGGGCGCTCGGTGGCGCGGCGGGCGCTCGGTGCCGCGGCGTACGGCCGCCGGACGCGGGGAACTCGTGGGCGAGGGGCGGGAACAGGCCTTCGGAGGCGGGTTGTGCACAGGCGGGAACCAACCGGAACCGGACGCTCCCCCAGCCTTACCCGTGTTTCACGCGAGGCTGGCAGACTTGCCCGCCAGGGCGCGAAAGCGCTGCACGAAGGGATCCACGCAAGGAGATCCG
The DNA here is from genome assembly GCF_044767465.1 of Streptomyces sp. NPDC101237. NCBI lineage: Bacteria > Bacillati > Actinomycetota > Actinomycetes > Kitasatosporales > Streptomycetaceae > Streptomyces > Streptomyces sp. NPDC101237. Next base: position 42,219 of record NZ_JBIWNY010000016.1, read on the forward strand.
GATGACGATGGCAGGGAATCTGCGGAAGGTCACGGGCCTGGGCAGGGCCGGCGGCCTGCGCCGGGTGGCGCGGCTTGCCCGGCGGCGGCCCCGCGTCGACCTGAACCATCACGCGCGCTCCCCGCTGGGTTCCTCGGTGGTCAACTGCGTGACGTACGAGGGCGGGGTCCGGGTCCCCGAGTGCAGTGATCTCTACTCGGCGGTGGAGCGGGTGCGCAAGAAGGGCGAGGGATTCGTCTGGCTGGGCCTGCACGAGCCGACGGACAGCGAGTTCGTGGGCATCGCCGAGCTGTTCGATCTGCACCCGCTGGCCGTGGAGGACGCGGTCGAGGCCCATCAGCGCCCCAAGGTGGAGCGCTACGGCGAGACGTTGTTCGCCGTGTTCAAGACGGTCTGCTACGTCGAGCACGAGAAGCTGACGGCGACCAGCGAGGTGGTGAACACCGGCGAGATCATGCTGTTCGTCGGCGCGGACTTCGTGATCACGGTGCGGCACGGACGGCACGGCTCGCTCGGGCCGCTGCGCGAGGAGCTGGAGGCGACGCCGCACCAGCTCGCCAAGGGACCGGCGGCGGTGCTGCACGCGATCGCGGACCACGTGGTCGACGACTATCTGAACGTCACGGACGCGGTGCAGGCCGACATCGACCAGGTCGAGGCCGACGTGTTCGCGGAGAACGGCGCGCGGGCCGACCCCGGGCGGATCTACCAGATGAAGCGTGAACTCCTGGAGCTGAAGCGGGCCGTGGTTCCGCTGGCCAGGCCCATGGAGGAGCTGACCACCCGGCCCGTGCGGCTGATCGCACCGGAGATACAGGCCTACTTCCGGGACGTGCTCGACCACCTGATGCGGGCCAAGGAGCAGATCGCGTCCTTCGACGAACTGCTCAACTCCATTCTGCAGGCGCATCTGGCGCAGGTCACGGTCTCCCAGAACGAGGACATGCGGAAGATCACGGCCTGGGCGGCGGTGATCGCGGTGCCGACGATGGTGTGCGGGGTGTACGGCATGAACTTCGATCACATGCCGGAGCTGCACTGGCGGTTCGGCTATCCGCTCGTCATCGGTGTCATATCGGCGGCCTGTCTGGTGCTCTACCGGGGCTTCCGGCGCAACGGCTGGCTCTGAGGGACCGCGGCTCGCCGGCTGTTCAGCCGTTCCACGCCGGATGCCTCGCGTCGTCGGCGCGGACCAGGACGTCGGCCGTGCCGGCGGGATCGCTCTCGGCTTCGTAGCGCTCGAAGGCGGGCAGGGTCCAGTGGTCGGGCTCGGGGGTGCGGCGGCGCAGGGCGCCGGAAGAGAGCAGGAGGTGGACGGTCAGGTCGAAGGGGAACCAGTGCCGCAGGAGCAGCGGTCCGTGCAGCAGCAGGACCCCGCCGGGCGGGAGTTGCACGTACGGGTTGCGGGTGGCGCGGTCGGTCGCCGGGTCCCACAGGTCGGGCAGGACCCGTCCGGTGCCGCCGGGATCGAGGGGGCCGAAGACCTCCCGCCACAGGGCGTTGGTGTCGAACCAGCCGCCGTAGTAGGACTCGGCGTCGCGGCGGCCGTGCTCCAGGCGCAGTGAGGCGGGGCGCAGGAAGCCTTCCGTGCCGACGACGAGCGAGGGCCGGCCCCGCAGGCGCAACGCCTCCGCGACGCGCTCCGCGAGGTCCCCGGGCCGGGCGGCCGGGGCCCCGTCGAGGGCGACACGCGGCCAGGCCCCTCCGTCGGCGGGCTTCAGCCCGGCCAGCCGCTCGGCGAGGCGGTCGGCGAGCCGGTCCCAGGTGATCGCTTCGAGTCGCACCCGATCATGATGCCGCGTGGCCGGGGCGGTGGACCTGCCGGGGCCGGGGCACGGCGCGGGGGTTCGCCAGGACCTCCGGCGCCCGTCGCCGCACGGACGTGGGACCCCGCGCCCGGAGGGGGAATGAACCGCGTATGACACGTCTGGCAACTCCCCCTCACCACGGCGGACTTCTGGTGGTGCAGCCTCTCCGGCACAAGCGCTGCGCGGCCTGCCGGCGGGGGCCGCTGTCGATGCTGGTGCTGGAGGACGGGGCGCCGCGGTGTCTGGTGTGTGCCGATCTCGCGCACCTGGTGTTCCTGCCGCGCGGGGACACCGCGCTGACCCGGCGCTCCCGGGAGGAGAGCGCGCTGTCGGTGGTGGTGGTTCGGTTCCACCGGCGCAGGAGCCGGTACGAGCGGCAGGGCGTCCTCGTCGAGGAGGACGCCCTGGCCCGGGCGGAGGCTCGGTGCCTGGCCGACGGCGAGGCGCGGCGGCGGCGCCGGGCGCGGGACGCGAAGCGGCGGGCCCGGGAGGACGTGCGGTTCACGGCGGCCTTCGCGGCGGAGATCCTGCGGCTGTTCCCGGGCTGTCCGGCGGAGCGGGCCCGGGCGATCGCGGCGCACGCGTCGGTGCGGGGCAGCGGGCGGGTGGGGCGGACCGCGGACGGACGGGCGCTCACGGAGGGGGCGGTGGTCTCGGCGGTGGTGGCGGCAGTACGCCATGTGGACACTCCGTACGACCAGCTGCTGATGGCCGGGGTGCCCCGGTACGAGGCGCGGCGGCGGATCGCGCGGACGGTGGAGGGGGTGCTGCGGGACTGGGAGGCAGGGGTGGAGATCCGCCTGACCGGCTGACGCCGGGAGCGGGGCGGGCGTCGGCGCGGAGTTGAGGGGGGGGAAGGTGTCCGAGGCGAGTGGCGAGAGTGAGTGTGGTGGTCGTGATCGACGGACCGTACGAGGTGCTGGTCCTGCTAGGAGCCCTGGGGACCGCACCGTGGTGGCGAACGTGCCCCGGAACGAGGCGCTGGCCGCGCCGGAGCCGGACACCCCGGAGGCCGCCTGCTACTAGCCGTTGTACGTGCGCGAGTGGACGCGGTGGAACCACGCGCGCACGCTCGCGTCGGCCGCGGCGGCTGTCGTATACCTACTCGCCCGTATACGTACTCGCCCTGCCCTGAGCGTGGGTACCGGCCCGGGTCCGGGAGCGGTCAGGGGGAGAACCAGCGGCCGCCGGGACCGCTCCGGATCCCGGGCCGAGGAGGGGTCCGCGGAGAGCGCTGTCAGCCGCTCTGCGGGTCCGCGCCAGCGGACGTATCGTGGCCGCAAGGGTGCCGCCCCATGACGCATGGCCTGGGCCATCGCACGCGAGGAAGTCGACCATGGCCGATCCCAAGGGTTTCATGACCACGCCGCGGGAGGAGTGGCCCCGGCGGCCGGTTGAGGAGCGGGTCCGGGACTGGGACGAGGTGTACGTCCCCGGCGCGCTGCTGCCGATCATCACCAGGCAGGCGGACCGCTGCATGGACTGCGGGGTGCCGTTCTGCCACGACGCGTGTCCACTGGGGAACCTCATCCCCGAGTGGAACGACCTGGTGTCCCGGGAGGACTGGCGGGCGGCGGCCGACCGGCTGCACGCGACGAACAACTTCCCCGAGTTCACCGGGCGGCTGTGCCCGGCACCGTGCGAGGCGGGGTGCGTGCTCGCCATCAATCAGCCGGCCGTCACGATCAAGAACGTCGAGTGTGCCATCGCCGACCGGGCCTGGGTGGACGGGCTCGCCTCGCCGCGGCCGCCGGAGCGGCTGTCCGGCCGGACGGTAGCGGTGATCGGGTCCGGTCCGGCCGGTCTCGCGGCGGCGCAGCAGCTGACCCGGGCGGGTCACACCGTCGCCGTGTACGAGAAGGACGACCGGCTGGGCGGACTGATGCGGTACGGCATCCCCGCGTTCAAGATGGAGAAGCACCATCTGGAACGGCGGCTCGGGCAGATGCGGGCCGAGGGCACGAAGTTCCGCACGTCGGTGACGGTGGGACGGGACATCGGGGCGGCGGAGCTGCGGACGCGGTACGACGCGGTGGTGATCGCGACCGGTGCGACGGCGTGGCGGGAACTTCCGGTGCCGGGGCGGGAGCTGGCGGGGATCCATCAGGCGATGGAGTATCTGCCGCTGTCCAACCGGGTGGGCGAGGGGGATCTGGAGCGGTCGCCGCTGTCGGCGGCCGGCCGGCATGTGGTGATCGTGGGCGGGGGCGACACGGGGGCGGACTGCCTGGGGACGGCGGTGCGGGAGCGGGCCGCGTCGGTGACACAGCTGGACATCTACGCGCAGCCGGGCGCGGAGCGGGACGAGGACATCGAGCCGTGGCCGACGTATCCGAAGATCTACCGCTTGTCGGCGGCGCACGAGGAGGCGCGGGACCTGGAGACGGCGCCCCACGCGCACGCGGACGCCCGGCTGTTCGCGGCGTCGACGCTGCGCTTCACCGGCGACGGGAACGGGCGGGTGCGGGCGCTGCACCTGACGGAGGTGGACGCGGCGCGTCGGCCGCTGGAGGGCACCGGCCGGGAGCTGCCCGCCGACATGGTGCTGCTCGCGCTCGGTTTCTCGGGGCCCACCGCGGAGGACGGGCTCGTCGACCAGTTGGGCGTGGTGATGGAGCCGCGCGGGACGATCGCCCGGGACGCGGAGTTCACGACGAACGTGCCCGGCGTGTTCGTGGCCGGGGACGCGGCGCGCGGGCAGTCGCTCATCGTCTGGGCGATCGCGGAGGGCCGGGCGGTGGCGGCGGCCGTCGACCGCTACCTGACGGGGAGTTCGCGGCTGCCGTCGCCGATCTCGCCGTACGACCGGCCGATGACCGTGTAGGGGCGCCTGCGGAGGTGGGGTGCCGTCCCGGCTCGCCGGAGCCGGGACGGGCGCGGGGTCACGGCTTGCGGGCCACCGCCGCGTAGCCGGGAATCACCCCGTCGTCCTGGCCGGGCACCGGTTCGCCCAGTTCAGGATGCCAGTGGTGGACCACGGCGAGGCCGGGGTCGACCAGTTCCAGGCCGTCGAAGAAGCGGCCGAACTCCTCCTCGGAGCGCAGTGCCAGGGTGACGCCGGCCGCCTTGAGTTTCGCGGTGGCCGCCGCCGACTCCTGCGGAGTGAAGTCGGCGGTGGCGTGCGTCATCGTCAGGTAGCTTCCCGAGGGCAGTTCGGCGAGCAGCCTGCCGACCAGTTCGTGCGCGCCGTCCTCGTCGGGGACGAAGTGGAGCAGGGCGACCAGCGACAGCGCGACCGGGCGGTCGAGGTCCAGGATCTTGCGGGCACCGGCGACGATCGCCGCCGGGTCGCGCACGTCGGCCTGGAGGTACTCGGTCGCGCCCTCGGGCGTGCTGCGCAGCAGGGCGGACGCGTGGGCCAGCACGATCGGGTCGTTGTCGCAGTACACGACCCGGGCGTCGGGGGCGACGCCCTGGGCGACCTGGTGCAGGTTGGGCTCGGTCGGTATGCCCGTGCCGATGTCCAGGAACTGCCGCACGCCCCGCTCGGCGAGCCACCGGGTGGCGCGGTGCATGAAGGCCCGGTTGACGCGGGCCATCACCGGCACACGGGGGTCGAGGGCCAGCATCTGCCGGCCCATCTCCTCGTCGACCGGGTAGTTGTCCTTGCCGCCGAGATACCAGTCGTACATGCGTGCCGGGTGCGGCTTGCTGGTGTCGATCACGAGGCTCTCCGTAAGCGTCGGACAGGGTGGACGATCAATTCAGCACCATTACAGAGAAGTTGAACAAGACAAAGGGAACAGCTTCAGGAGAGCAGGAAGTCGGCCTCCCCTGCCTTGGCGCCCTCGATGAAGGCCGTCATCTCGTCCGTGGTGTAGATCAGCGCCGGTCCGTCGGGGTCGGTCGACTGGCGGACGGCGATCCGGCCGTCGGCCAGTTTCATCGCTTCCAGGCAGTTGCCGCCGTTGCCGCCGCTCCACGGCTTGTGCCAGCCCTCACTGCCCAGGTCCCGGGCGGGCATGCCGTTGTAGATCCGCTCGGTGCGGTTCCGTGGCCCGGACTGGGGTTTGATGCGATCCATTCACAGCTCCTTGCGGAGATCCCGGAGGATCTCCTTCGTGCGTTGTGCCGTAGCGGCATGCGCCGCCATGCGGTCCATGACCTCCAGGTGGCTCGCCACCTCGGCGCGCGCGTCGAGGTAGACGGCGCCGGTCATGTACTCGCTGTAGACCATGTCCGGCAGTTCGGGCATGGCGAATCGGAACAGCACGAAGGGCCCGTACGTCCCCGGGTGCGGCCCGCTCTCGAACGGGGCGACCTGGAGCGTCACGTTGGGCAGCTTCGTGACCTCGAGCAGCCGGTCGATCTGGGCGCGCATCACCTCCGGACCGCCGACCGGGCGGCGCAGGACGGTCTCGTCCATCACCGCCCAGAAGCGGGGGGCGTCGTCACGGGTGAGCAGACCCTGGCGCTGCATGCGCAGGGCGACATGGCGCTCGATCTCCTCGGGCTGGGTCTGGCCGACCGCGCCCGACTTCAGCACCCCGCGCGCGTACGCCTCGGTCTGCAGGAGGCCGGGCACGAAGTGCGGTTCGTAGGAGCGGATCAGGCTGGCCGCGCCCTCCAGGCTGACGTACATGGAGAACCAGCCGGGGAGGATGTCGTGGAACCGCTGCCACCAGCCGGGCCGGTTGGCGTCCTCGGCGAGCCGGACGAAGAGGTCGGCCTCCTCGTCGCCGACCCCGTAGGCCTTCAGGAGCAGTTGGAGGTACGGGATCTTGAGGGCGACCTCGGCCATCTCCATGCGGCGGACGGTGGCGGGGGCCACGCGGAGCACGCGGGCGGCCTCCTCGCGCTTGAGTCCGGCGCGTTCACGCAGGTCAAGGAGGCGCCGCCCGAGGACCACCTGGCCCACGGTCGGCGCGGACCGCGGCTCGCTCACGCTCCACCTCCACGAAGTTGCCCGGCCGGGCCGTCACTTGTGCCGCCGGCGGTATGGCCGACGCCACATACAGGTGTCACCCGGTTCCAGGTGTCAGCGGCGTGCTGACAGCCCAGCGGCGCCGTTCGAAGACTCGTCCGAGGGTCCGACGGTGTCACCAGGCCGGACGGTATGACCGAATTGACGGCAAAGGCCGGAAACTTCCCGCTTCAGTCGCATCGATCACATTGGCCGGATCGGTCCGCCGGATCCTCACTGATCCCAACTGGCGCCGCTCGACATGCTGTTGCGAGCAGTGTGCCACGGCGTCCCACCGCGTCACACAGCACTCTGCATTTTTCAGAGTGACCCTTGCCAAGTGTTCACGGCGGGGCGATAGTGGCAAGCGTGATTCCGTCCCCGCCCTTAGGAACAGACGCCGCCGCGGACCGTCCCGGTCTCGGCGCTGCCGCGGTTGTCGCCCCTGGTGGGGGCGGTGCCGAGCGCCGGTTCCGGTTCGAGCTGGCCGCTCATCCGGGTTCGCCCGCCCAGGCGAGACGCCTGGTGCGTGCCCGGCTGACCGGCTGGTCGGTCTGCGCGGACACCTGTGACACCGCCCTGCTCGTCATCTCCGAGCTGGTCACCAACGCGATCGTGCACACCGCGACCAGTCGCGTCGTGTGCGAGGTGCGGGACCAGGACGGCACGGTGCGCATCGCCGTGCAGGACGAGGGCTGTGCACCGGACGAGCCCCACCCGTCCCCACAGCGTCCGGAGGAGGAGCACGGGAGGGGGTTGCTCCTCGTCGAGGCGCTGTGCAAGGCCTGGGGAGCTCAGGAGCACGGTTCCGGGCTGCTGGTCTGGGCGGAACTGCCGCACCGGACCGCCGTCCCGGACTCCGCCGAGCCCCGCGACGATCTGGGATGGGGCGCCCGCCCCGACCCGGGCCCCTCGCGCGGCCCGTCCCGGGGACCGTCGCACGGGCCCGCGCACAGCCCGGTCCACCGTCCCTCGCCCGGTTCCGGGGAGGAGGGGCAGTCGGAGGCGGTGCTGCGCCCGGTGCCCGGGCGGAGGCGGCCGTGAACGGCATCCCCGGTTCCGGCCGGTCGCTGGGCCTGGACACCCTGGTCCGGCTGCAGCGCGGCCGGCCGTCGGCCGCCCCGGACGGTGACCGCCGGCACCCGGTGCCGGAGGGCATGACGACCCCGCTGGGCTGCGACGCCGTGGCCGTACCGGCCCGCCTCGGGCCGCTGGTGATCCCCCGGCTGCCGCGGGTGGGGTGCGTGTACGCCGACGGTACGCGCTGGTGGTGGATCGTCCCGTCCGACTCCGACTACGCGCTCAGCTGGCCCGCCCCGGCCCACTACAGTCCGGGCGCCCCGCTTCCCGGCGCCGCCCGGCTGATCCACCGCTCCGAGGGCACCGTGCCGTACACCCCGCCGATACCGCTCTACCTCGCCCTGTGCCGGGTGACGGGGACGACCCCGGAGTGGTCCCGCCCCCTGAGCGCCTGACCACCGCACGGTCACGGCCGACGGCGACGCGAAGCCCGCGGCCGTCGGCCGCGCCGCCGTAGGACCAGCCGCGCGGGACGCCGCAAGAGGAACCGGCCGCCGCGCGCCACGACCGCCGCCGGGGCGGGCACCGCGGCCGCCGGGACCGCCCGTCTCGGGAGGCGGTCCGGGAGCCGGCCGCCGTCGCGGACACCGTCCCCGCCTCCGCACCCCCGCCGCACTCCCCCGTGCCCCGCGAGCCCCGCCGTACGCCCTGCCCGGCGCCCGCCGGGGCCGCGATAGTGGCCGTTCGTCCACGGCCCTGGGGAGGAACGCGGTGACGAAGAGGCGGGACACGGCGGCGTCCGAGGTGTCGGAGTCGGAGCGGCTGCTGTTCGGGGGGCCGCTCCGCTACGACATGGGCTGGAACCAGCACCGGGACGCCTTCCTGGAGCTGGACCTGCGGGCGATGCTGGCCCGCCTGCCGGGCATGCTCACGTCCAGCCTGCGGCTGGCCCGCCAGGCGGACCCCGGCGCCGCGCGCGTGGTGCTGGCCGCGCAGGTGGCCATCGGCGTGACCCAGGCGGTCAGCCTGCTGGCCGTCAACAGCGTGCTGGGCCGGCTGATCGGCGGCGGAACCATCGAGGAACGGCTGGACGGCGCCGCCCCGGCCCTGGTGACCATGGCCGCCGTGCTGTTCCTGGCCGCCGTGCTGCGCGCCGCGTCCACCTACGCCACCGGCCGCCTGGAACCCAAGGTCGAGCGGGTGGCGACCGAGATGTACCTGGAGCGCGCGGCGGCCGTCGAGCTCGCCGCGATCGAGGACCACGCCTTCCACAAGCTGCTGGACACCGCGCAGTACGGCGCCTCCTCCGCCCGCCGCATGATCATGTACGGCACGCGCGTGGTGAACGCGATGATCTCGCTGATCGCCGCGGCCGGCGTGCTGACCGTGCTGCACCCGGCGCTGCTGCCGCTGCTGATCACGATGACCATCCCGAGCGCGTGGGGCGCGCTGACCAACGCACGGCGCCGCTACGAGTCGTTCCACACCTGGGTGCAGCACGCCCGCGCCGGACATCTGATCAGCTCGCTGCTCACCGAGCCGGAGGCGGCGCCGGAGATCCGGGTGCACGGGGTCGGTCCGTTCCTGCTGCGGCACTTCCGGGCGATGTCGGAGACGGCGGAGGCGGAGCAGGCCCGGCTGGCCCGGCTCGCGGCCCGCACCGGCCTGATCGCGGCCGCCTGGACGGGGCTGGCGACGGTCGCCACGTACGCGACGCTGGGCGGACTGCTGCTGAGCGGGGCGATGGCCCTGTCGGTGGCCGGTACCGCGGTGATCGCCATCCGGACCGGCTCGGCGAGCCTGAACACGCTGGTGCTGGAGGTCAACACGCTGCACGAGGAGGCGCTGTTCGTCGGCGACCTGGAGCGGCTGTACGTCGAGGCCGCCGAGCGGGCCATCCCGACCGGCGGCGACACGCTCCCGGACGACCCGCGGGAGATCCGCTTCGAGAAGGTCACGTTCACCTACCCCGGTGACGCCGCCCGTCCCGCCCTGGACGACGTCTCCCTCACGCTCCCGCTCGGCCGGATCGTCGCCCTGGTCGGCGAGAACGGCTCCGGCAAGACCACCCTGGTCAAGCTGCTGGCCGGGCTGTACCAGCCGGACCGGGGCCGGATCCTGTGGGACGGGGTCGACGCGGCCCGCGCCGACCGGCACCGGCTGGCCGAGCGCATCGCGATGGTGGCCCAGGACTTCAAGCGCTGGCCCTTCACCGCCAAGGTCAACGTGGCCGTCGGCCGCTCGTCGGCGCCGCTCACCGAGGAGCGGCTGACCCGGTCGGTCTCGGAGGCGGGCGCCCAGGAGGTGGTCGAGGACCTGCCGCGCGGCCTGGACACCCTGCTGGCCCGCAACTTCAGCGGCGGGCACGAGCTGTCCGGCGGGCAGTGGCAGCGCCTCGGCATCGCGCGGGCCGCCTACCGGCGCGGGCACATCCTGATCGTGGACGAGCCGACGGCCGCCCTGGACGCCCGGGCCGAGCTGGAGGTCTTCGAGAAGATCCGCGCGCTGGCGGGCGGCGGCCAGACCGTCGTCCTGATCACCCACCGCCTGGCGTCGGTGCGCCACGCCGATCTGGTGCACGTCCTCGACCAGGGCCGGGTGGTGGAGTCCGGGACCCCGGACGAACTCCTGGCGAGCGGCGGTGTCTACGCGGAGCTGTACGCGCTCCAGGCGGACCAGTTCACGGCCAAGGTGCCCGCCCGCGAGGCGGGTTAGCCCCGGGCTCCGCCGCCGCCGCGCACGATGACCAGGAACGTGTCCGTCGCCAGGTCCATCACGACCTCCGCGGGCATGCCTTCGAGCCGTCGCGCGTGCGCGAACTCCTCCGCCGGCCATGATCCCCGCGGCCCGCCTGCGGGAAAGCGTTCGAGCACGGTTCGCCCGTTCACCATCCTGCACCTCCAACCAGTGCGTCGTACTTGTTGGAGTTAACGCTGCGGAGAACGCGGACGGCTCGCCCGGTGACGGTACTGAGACTCAACCGACACGCCACCGGCGCGGAGGGTGAGAGTCCGTTGACATTCGGCCACCTTCGTGACCGTTCGTGTCAGTCTTCGTACTCGTCGTGATAGCGCACCCGGTCGCTGCCCGCCGGCAGCCGGCCGAGCGCCGTGAGGTCGAGCAGCGAGTCGGTCGAGCCGAGTCCGTCGAGAGCGCGGCCGTGGGCCGAGTAGGTGTGGAAGACGCGGTCGTGTTCGCGCAGGAAGCAGCTGATTCCGGGCCGTTCGACCGGCTCGTCGTCGACCATCAGGGTGGCCCCGAAGTCACGGTTGAAGTCGCTGTGGCACGAGGAGTACCAGGCCAGCGTCCAGCCCATCCGGGCCTTGAACGGCAGGATCCTGGTGAACGGGGCCCGGGAGACCACCGCGAACGAGGTGCCGCGCGCCCGCAGATGAGCGAGGTGGCCGATCTGGTCCAGGAACGCGGCGCAGTTGGGACAGCCGGCCTCCCACTCCGGGGCGAACATGAAGTGGTGGACGATCAGTTGGGCGCGTCCGTCGAAGAGGTCGAGCAGGGTGGCCTTGCCGTCGCCGCCTTCGAGGACGTACTCGGGGTCGACCTCGACCATCGGGAGCCGGCGCCGTTCGGCGTTGAGCGCGTCCCGCGCGCGGGTGAGCGCCTCTTCCTTGAGCAGTAACTCCTCGCGCGCGGCGCGCCACCGCTCGCGCGAGACGATCTCCGGAAGCGACATGGGCCCTCCTGTACGACGGTCGGTTCCGGGTGCTGACCGCCGCGGGACGCAGAACTCATCGCCGCCGCCGAAGATTTTTCCGCGCGGCCCGACGGTGCCGTTCCGCGGGCTCGGCGGCGGCCGTCGGCGAGAGACGCTCACCGCCTCGACGTAGCACCCGGTCCTCGGGCCGGGCGAGGCGGACCGCGCGTCCCGTCCTGCCCCTGTCGCACACCGGCCGGGACCCCGACCCCGGCCGGTCCGCCGGACCTGCCGTCGGTGGGCGAGGATCCGGCGGTGCGCCGCGGGGCGCCGGGGTCGGACCACGCTCCGGTGTGGGCGCGCTTCGGGGACGGAGAACGCCCGGCCCGGCCGCCGCCTACGCCGCGGCCGGCATCCGCGGCACCGTGAGCCCGAGCCGCCGCCCGCCGTGTTCCAGTTCGGCCGCCAGGTCCTCCAGTCGCCGGGTGTGCAGGGTGGTGAGGCGTCCGGTCTCGTCGAGGTGCACGGCGCACGCGGTGGTCGTGTCCACGAGCCGTTCGAGTACCGCGGCCACCTCGTCGGTGCCCTCGGAGTGCCGGGCGAGGGCGGGGAGTTCGGCGGCGGCGAGGGCGATGGCGGTGCGGGCCTCGGCGAGGGTGCGGTAGGCCTCGCGGCGCAGGGCCCAGCGTTCGCCGCGGTCGGCGGACTCGCTCAGGACGTGGCCGAGGTAGGCGTGCGCGGCCCGTCCGGCGGCCGCGAGCCGGGCCCGCACCCCGCCGCCCCGCTTCCCGGCCATCGGCAGATGTCCCACGACCAGCACGATCGCGCAGGCGAGCAGGGTCTCGCCGATGCGGCCGGCGGAGGCCTGCGGTTCGCCGCCGGCCATGACCAGGGCGAGCACGAGGACGGTGGCGACGGCGGTCTGGGCGGCGAAGTGCCGGGTGGCCACCGGCAGGACCGCTCCGCAGACGGCGACCAGCGCGACCAGTCCTCCGGGCCGGGGCAGTACGGCGGCGAGGACCGCGAAGACGAGGGCGCCGAGGACGGTGCCGGCGGCCCGGCACAGCACCCGGGAGGCGAGCGGTCCGAGGTCGGGCTTGACGAGGAAGACGGCGGTGGCGGGCAGCCAGTACCAGTGCTGGTGCTCGCCGTACCAGCGGGCGTGGTGCAGGGCCTGGGCGAGGCCGGCGGCGGCCCCGAAGCACAGGGCGACGCGCAGCCCGTACTCCCGGCCGCCGCTGCCGAGCGCGGCCCGCAGGACCTCCTGGGGGCCGCGGCGCCGGACGGGCGGCAGGTGCCCGCCGTCGCCGGCCCGGTCGAAGGCCTCGGCGGCGCGCAGCAGGGCGTCGTCCAGGGCGCGCAGGGCGGGCGCCGACCGGGACGGCGCGGGCAGCGGTCCGCCGCCGCGGCCGCCGCGGACCGCGGCGGCCAGCCGGCGCGGGCCCTCGGCGGCCCGCCCGGAGATCCGTTCCTCCGCCCAGGCCAGCGCGGTGGCCGCCTCGGCGAGGGGCAGTGCGGCGGCGTACTGCGCGTGCAGCCGGCGCTCGGCGGCGGAACTGGCGTGGCGCCGCAGCCGGGGTCCGGTGAGCGCGTCCTGGGCGTGGTCGAGTGCGGCGGTGAGCGCTCCTCGCCGTTCCAGGGCGGTCGCGGTGCCGACGGCGGCGAGCAGGTCGGCGACGGCGTCGTACACGGCGGCGACGGCGTCCCGTTCGCCGTCGAAGCGGTAGTCGCCGCCGAGGGCGCCCGGGGTGGGCAGGGCCACGCGCAGCACCAGCAGCCAGCCGGCTCCGGCGAGGAAGGCGAGGGCGCGCTGCCAGCCCGCTTCGGGCACCGGCATGCCGGCACCGACGGCGGCGGCGACCAGGAACTGCGTCCCGGCCCCGGAGGCGACCGGCCCGACGGCGCTGGTGGCGCCCGCGACCAGGCCGAGCACGGTGAGCAGAAGGGTCAGGGGCAGGGCGGTGAGGTGTGCGCCGCCGTAGGTTCCGGCGAGCAGTCCGGCGGCGCCGGCGGCCGCGGGCGCCCCGAGCCGGCGCACGGCGGCCCGCCGGCTGCCGGGCCGGTCGTTGATCCCGGCGAGCATCGCGGCGATGGCGGCGATCACGCCGAGGGAGGTGTGGTGGAGGACGACGGAGACCAGCAGGAGCGGCCCGGCGGCCAGCGCGCCTCTCGTCACGGCGCTCCAGGGCACGGGCCCGCGCTGTGCGCGCAGGGCGTGTGCGAGCCAGGGCGGCGGGGCGACACGAGGGGACACGGGGCTCCTGTCCGGGCGAGGGCGGGGTGTGCCTTCGGACGACGGTGGCCGGGCTGTCGGGTTCGGTGTTCCCAGGGTAGGCGGTGTTCCCGTACGGAAAGGTCCGTTCGTGTGTCGCAGGTGTGACGAGTGGGACGGGGAGCCGTGTTCCTCATGAACGCGACGTCACGGGGAACGGGAGCGTGAACGGGCACGGAACGGGAGCGGAACGGGAGCGGGCCCGGGGGCGTAGCCTGCCCCCGGGCCCTGGAGAGCCGCCCATCGTCACACGCCGGCACACTGGAGAACCCGGGTCAGTCGTGAGGTCGCCGCGTCCTTCCTTTGGACCACCACGCATCGAGCTGCGCGGGCAGGACTTGAACCTGCATTTCGACGTGCTGGGGCCCGAGCCCGGTCGATCCGGCGATCGGCGGCGAATGCTGAGTCTGGAGCGAGAGTCTGAGATTCAACGCGGTCCGCCCCGTGTTCTGTGGGGTACGACCGCTCGTCACGACAAGGCTCAGCTTCAGCTTTGCGCTCCTCGCGCACCCCGGCCGCACAGGGCCGGGAGTCTGGAATCGGCTATCCGAAGAGATAGCCGAAGACGGCGTCACCGACCCGCTGGTCGACGACGTCGGCGCCGTTCGCCTCTTCGCGGGCGAATTTGACGGCCTGCTGCAACTTCTCGACCCGGTCGAGGAGTTCGTTGACACGCCGGGCGGGCAGGGCACCGGAGAACTTCACGGTGGTCCAATACCCCACCGGAATGTCCTCGTAGTAGACCTCGACCTGCGCCGGGTGTTTCTCGGTCGCCTCGGCCTTCACGTGGTTGCGGGGGACCTTCTTGGTCCGCAGGGTCCGCACCGGCTCGGTCTTCCAGGCGTCGGTGGAGGGGTCCTGCACCCACGACTCGGAGGCGTCGAGCACGGGCAGCTTCCGTACGAAGGTGTTGAGGTCGACGAGCTGCTTCTCCAGGAACAGCAGGTAGGAGACGGGCACGCCGGCGACCAGCACCCGTCCGTCCAGGCTCACGTCGGCCGTGGCCGCGCAGTTGGCCCAGTCCTTGGTGGCGGTCACGTCGAAGAGCCGCGTCAGCGTGGCCGAGGTCTCCCGGAGCACGTCCTCGGCCTTGACCTGGACCCGCGTGGACTCGGGCGGCAGCTGCTCGCCCTCTTCGTCCTTCGGCTGATAGGTCCGCGAGATACCGGCCAGCAACGCGGGCTTCTGCAGTCCGTGATGAGCCGCCGTCAGGTCCTGATGTGCCTTGGACTTGATGCCCTTCTCGACCGCGATGATCTGATTGAGTTTCGCCACGTGAAGGAAGGTAGCAGCGCCGACTCGGCCCTTTCCAACGGATTTTCGAGCGGTGAAAGAATGTGGTGCGCGCGCCGGAGCGAATACCCCTTGGAGGGCGTTCTCACGACTCCCGGAGATCGCGGTGCCGGTGGCGGGTCGGCGGATGGTCGAGTTCTTCGGCGACGCTGAGCAGGGCGTCGGGCGGCGTCGCCCGCAGTCGTTTGCGGGCCGCGGTGCGAAAGGCCCGCAGCGCGGCCCTGGCCGTCGACTCGTACGACCCCTGGGGCCGGGCGTTCAGGGCTCGTGGGTAGGTGTACGCCGTGAAGGCCCGGACGACGGGCACCGGTACGGGACGGCGTCCGGCGGCGCGTCGGGGCGACATCTCCCCGGCCGGGTAACGGAGTTCGGCGAGGACATGGAAGGTGCACGGTCCCGGAAGGCCGCGGGGCCAGTGTGCCGGGCCGGTGCGATGCCTGCTGGGGACGTGGTGGACGGTGCGTGAGACGGCGGCCTCCGAGATGTCACCGGTGAGCGCGGTCCGGGCCGCCGGCGGTCCGGACTCCGGCGGTGTGCCCGAAAGCGCCGTGTCCGCGGGTGCGCCCTGCGCCCGCGGGCGCAGGACTGACGGCCGGAAGCCGCTCTGTCCAACGGATATGGGGGTGCGCTCACGGCCCGGTGTCCGGATGATCGGGACACTGCCCGTCGTCTGCCCGAGGAACCGCCGTGATCCGTCGTGCCATCGCCCACGCTCTCTTCCCGCCGCCCGGCTACGCACACGCCTCCGTGGTCGAGGCCGGGACGCGGCTCGCGTTCCTCGCCGGGGCCGTGCCGCTCGACGCCGACGGGCAGCTGGCTCCGGGCGATCCGGTGCGGCAGGCCCGGCAGGCCGTCGCCAATCTCCGCGAGCAACTGCGGTCCGTGGGCAGCGATCTGGCGCACGTGGTGGCCACCGACGTGTACGTCGTGAGTGGTGATCCGGCCGAACTGTCCGCCGTCTGGCAGGTGGTCAGGGCCTCCGGGATCGGTGCGGGACCGCATTCCTCGACCCTGCTCGGGGTGGCCTGCCTCGGGTACACCGGGCAGCTGGTGGAGATCACGGCCACGGCCGTCGTGCCCGCGGCGGCGGGTGAGGAGGCGGTGCTGCGCCGGGCGGCGGGAGCGGACGCCGGTGCCGTCGCCGACGTCTGGCTGCGGTCGTTCTCCGCCGCGCTGCCCACCGTCGTCCGCCCCCGTTCCGACGACGAGGTACGGGCGTACTTCCGGGACGTGGTGGTGCCGGAGCGGGAGACCTGGCTCGCGGAGGCGGACGGCCGGGTGGTGGGCGTGATGGTGCTCAACGGGGAGCTGCTGTCCCAGTTGTACCTGGACCCCGAGTGGCGGGGACGCGGCCTCGGCGACCGGTTCGTCGCACTGGCCAAGGAGCGCTCGCCACGGGGGCTCACGCTCTGGACGTTCCAGGTCAACAGGCCCGCCCACCGGTTCTACGAGCGGCACGGCTTCGTCGCCGTCGAGCGCACGGACGGCAGCGGGAACGAGGAGCGGGAGCCGGACGTGCGCTACGTCTGGCGGCCCTGAGGCCCGGCGCCCGATACGGCGGCTCCCGTCACCGGTGGCGCCGGCGGCGGTGGGCACGCGCTGTCCGGGCGTGCCGTCCGGGTCAGAGCCCGGCCGCCTCGGCCGCCGTCCGCAGGACGTCGCGGAGCATCTCGGGGGTGAGGCGGCCGGTGAAGGTGTTGCGCTGGCTCACGTGGAAGCAGCCGAAGAGGTCGAGGCCGCCGAGATCGACCCGGGCGCCGTGCGCGAAGGCAGGGCGTGGCCGGGGCACGTCCCAGCCGGCCGCGGCCAGCGCGGGCAGTGCCGCCTGCCAGCCGAAGGCGCCGAGCACGACGGCGGCGCGTGCGGTCGGCCGCAGCAGCGTCAGCTCCTCGACCAGCCAGGACCGGCAGGTGTCGCGCTCCGCGGGAGTCGGCTTGTTGTCGGGCGGAGCGCAGTGCACGGGCGCCGTGATGCGCACGCCGTACAGTTCCAGGCCGTCGCCGATGCGCTCCGCCGTCGGCTGCGAGGCGAGCCCGACGTCGTACAGCGCCTGGTACAGCACGTCGCCGGAGCGGTCGCCGGTGAACATCCGGCCGGTGCGGTTGGCGCCGTGCGCGGCCGGTGCGAGCCCGATGATCAGCAGCGGCGCGTCGGCCGGTCCGAAGCCGGGGACCGGCCGCCCCCAGTACGTCCAGTCGGCGAACGCGGCACGCTTGGTGCGGGCCACCTCCTCTCGCCAGGCGACCAGGCGCGGGCAGGCCCGGCACTCGCTGATCCGCTGGTCGAGGAGGGCGAGAGGGTCGGGCGAGGAGTCAGGCGGGCGGGGCACGTGGTCAACGGTAGGCCACGGGGTCCCGGGCGTGCGGGCGGTGCCCGATCGGCGGGCGCACCGCCCCGGCGTCCACGACATCGGCTCCGTGTCTCCCGGCCCGGCGGGCTAAGGTCGGGGCATGGCTTCTGAGGACGCGGGCTCGGGCACCGGGCACGACAGCGGTGGGACGGCGCGTCCCGCCCCGGCCGAGTCCGCCGGCGACACGGCGGCTGCCGCCGCCCCGGCCCCCGATCCGGCCGCTGTCGCCGCGGCCGTGGCCGCCGCCGAGGCCGCGGGTCCCGCTCCCGGCGAGAACGTGCGGATCGACAGCTGGATCTGGGCCGTACGCCTGGTCAAGACGCGTTCGGCGGGCGCCACCGCCTGCCGGGGCGGGCATGTCCAGGTGAACGGCGAGCGGGTCAAGCCCGCCCACTCCGTGCGCGTCGGCGACGAGGTACGGGTGCGTCAGGAGGGGCGGGAGCGGATCGTCGTCGTGAAGCGTCTGATCCGCAAGCGGGTCGGTGCCCCGGTGGCGGCGCAGTGCTACGTCGACAACTCCCCGCCGCCCCCGCCCCGCGAGGCCTTCGTCCCCATCGGCCTGCGCGACCGCGGCACCGGCCGCCCCACCAAGCGCGACCGGCGCGATCTGGAACGGCTGCGCGGCTTCGGCGGGACCGGCGGCGCGGGTGGACCGGGTGGACCGGGTGGACCGGGCCGGCCGGGCGGCGGACGGTGATCCGGCGGTCCCCGGCCCAGCCCTCCGCGCCGTTGCCCGCCCGGCCCGCGCAGGCGTCAGGCCCGGGCCCGGAGGAGCCCCCACAGGCGGGCGTTCTGGCCGCGCCGGGCCCAGGCGATCAGCGCCAGCGGCACGATCAGGACGAGCGGGGTCGCCGCGTTCTGGCCGTCGAAGACGGTGAGCTGGACGATGAACGCGCCCACCATGAGCGCGCTCAGCGCCGTCGCCGCCACCGACTGCAGCACCGGGACCAGCAGGGCGGCCGCACCGGCCAGTTCGAGCACTCCGATGGTGTACATGCCGGCGCTGCCCCAGCCGATCCGGTCGAAGGACTCGACGGCCGTCGGGTGCGCGATCAGTTTGGGCAGCGCGCTCGCACCGGCGTAGAAGAGGGCGAGCAGCACCTGCACCGTGCGCAGGGCGAGCCGGGCCGCCCTGCGGCCACGGGCGGTCGCAGGGCCGGCGACGACCGGGGCGGGAGCGGTGAGGGCGGCGGAAGCGGCGGACTCGGTCATGGGGTTCTCCTGGGGAAGCGGTCCCTGATGCTGTCACCGGGGTAGACCCACGGGCCGCGGAGAACTCATCGGCCGCGGCGGGCGGTTGCCGGCCGGCCGCCGCTTCCCGCTATACGGCCGGTACCGCCTTCACCCACATGCCGTCCTCGGTCAGGTACTCGGCGACGCGCAGGCCCGCCTCCGCGAGCGCCTCCTCGAACTGCTCCCGGGTGAGCGGCCGGGCCAGGAACGTCTGCGTCCAGGCCGCGTCCGGGAACTCGTACTCCACCCGCACCGAGTTCACCCCGTCCCCGACCGGTTCCGCGGACACCACCCGCACGGTGTACCCGGCGGGGTCGCGCCGTTCCCTCGGGACGTCCGCGTGGTAGTCGGCGCCCTCCCGCTGGACGAGGACGCAGCCGCCGTCCGCCACGTGCGCCGCGCAGGTGCGCAGCATCCCCCGGCGTACCTCCGCGTCCCCGGTGTGCACCAGGAAGGAGGCAAGCAGCACCACGTCGAACCTCTCGGCGAGGTCGAGCCCTTCGATGGTGGCGTGCACCGTGCGCGCGCCCCGGACGCGCTCCAGCATCTGCGCCGACTCGTCCACCGCGGTGACCGTGAAGCCGCGTTCCAGCAGCGGGTGGGTCATCCGGCCGACGCCGCTGCCCAGTTCCAGGACGGAGGCGCTGGCCGGGACCGCCGCCGCCACGATGCCCGGTTCTGCCCCGGCGGACAGCCGCGCGTAGAGCTCGACCGCGCAGCCGTCCGGGGTGATCGCGCCCGGCCCCGTCCCCTCGTACCCGTCACGCATCTCGACCGTCATGCCCGTCCAACGACGCGCCCCGGCGGGGACGTTCCCGACGCGGTGTCACCCTTCCCAGGGAAACCAGCCGTGTCCGAGGTACCAGTGGCCGCCGGCCCGCAGGTGGTCGCCGACCGCCCGCTCCACCGAGGTGCGCCGGGGCAGGTCCGGTACCGGCAGGTCCGGGGCGCCGAAGACGAACTGCACGGCGGTGGTGTCCACCGGTTCCGTGTCCTCGTGGCCGGGCCGGAAGCGGTCCTGGAAGCGGACGATGTTCGAGTCCGCGCGCAGGTAGCGCCTCAGCTGCGGGTCGAGCAGCCAGGAGTGACAGGTCGCGGCCTCGTACCGCTCCTCGGGGAAGTGGCGGGCGAAGAACTCCCGCGCCAGGGCCAGTGAGCGGTCGCAGGCGGCGGGGCTCAGCGGACCGTGGTGGTCGGGGATGTGCAGGTTCAGGCAGGGCCGGCCGGGGGCTGCGGTTCGGGCCGGGCCCGTCGCGGTGGCGCTGATCGCCCGGGCGGTGCGCTCGCCGAGCCGGGCCCGCTCGTACTGGAGCCGGCCCAGCTGGTAGAGGTCGCCGCGGAAGTGCCGGACGAGCCAGGCCGCCTGGACCGGCGACAGCCCTCCCGTGCCGTGCCGCCTGCGGTGCAGCGCCATGGTGCGTCCCAGGTCGGCGAGGGTGTGCCGGGACACGTCGGCGGGGACGCCCCGGGCCCGGTGGCAGGCACGGGCGTGGGGCAGCGCGGCGACGAAGGCGTGGACGAGGAGGTGTCCTTCCAGTGCGGCCGGAGCGGCGGCGAGGAGTTCACCGAACCTGGACGCCCCGTCCGGGCGCTCCCCGGCGCCCGTGGCGCCGGTGATCTCCTCGGTGCACGCGGCGAGCAGCCGGAGCACTCCGGGATCGGCGGTCACGGCCCGCCGCAGGCCCACGACCGTGTTGATGTCCTCGTGCGGCACGGCGAGGTCGATGAGCAGGTCGGGCAGGTCGTCGGCGTCCGGCAGCACGGCGGTGTCCCCCTTGGTGAACGTCCTGGTCGAAGAGTACGTTGCAAGGAGGAGTGGTGATCCATGGCGCGTACGGGCAGTGAACCGGCGACCGCGCGCAGTGCGCTGCGGGCCCGGTTGTGGCTGAGTGTGTGGGGCGTGGCCTGGGCGATCTTCGGTACGGCGGCGTTCGCGCTGGTCGGCCGGCCCGGCTGGGCGGCCGCCTGCGGAGTGCTGTGGCTGGTGGCCACCGCCGACCTGGTCATGATCCTCCGGCACATCCGGCAGGGCCCGCACTATCAGCCGGGCCGGGACGTGCCGCCGTACCCGCCCGCGGACGGCGGCGGCCCGCGGCGCGTGCGGCGCCCGCCGCAGCACGGTCATCCGTGAGCGGCCGTCCGCTCACCCGGCGTCGTCGAAGCGCGCCGCCCTGAGGTACTCCGGGTTCGGGTCGAGGGCGGCGGCCAGCCGGAAGTGGCGTATCGCGAGGTCGGCGCGGCCCTGGCGCTGGTAGGTGCGGGCGAGCGCGAAGTGCGCGAACGCGTTGTCCGGCTCACGCTCCAGGACGATGGTGAACTCCAGCTCGGCGGGACGCAGTTGCGCGGCGGCGAAGAAGGCACGCGCGCGCAGCAGCCGGGCGGCGGTGTTCTCGGGGTGGGCGGCGATCACTTTGTCGAGCAGTTTCACCGCACCCCGCGGGTCCCGCGCGTTGAGCAGTTGCTCGGCGGCACGGAAGTCGATGACGTGCGTCTCCGGAGTACGTCCGGTCGAACCGCTGGTCTCGGGCACGGCAGAGTCCTTCCCTCGCTGAAGCGGTTCAACGCCCGGACGGGTGTCCGCTATTTCGGCGACGCGTGGCGGCTACTGCGGGCCGCCGTCCCCGGCCCTGCGCGCGAGGTCCGCCCACACCTGCGCGACGCGCCGTTCGAGGACGTCCAGGGGTACGTCGTTGTCGATCACGATGTCGGCGATCTCAAGGCGCTGCTCGCGCGTCGCCTGGGCGGCCATGCGCGCCCGCGCGTCCTCCTCGGTCATGCCGCGGAGCCTGGTCAGCCGGTCGAGCTGGGTCTCGGGGGCGACGTCCACGACGACCACGACGTCGTAGAACGGGGCGAGGCCGTTCTCGGTGAGGAGCGGGACGTCGTTGACCACGACCGCGTCGGGCGCGGCCGCGTCCTCCAGCTCGCGGGACCGGGCACCGACCAGGGGGTGCACGATCGAGTTCAGCACGGCGAGCTTCGCGGGGTCGGCGAAGACGATCGAGCCCAGCTTCGGCCGGTCCAGGGCGCCGTCGGCACCGAGCACGTCCGGCCCGAAGGCCTCCACGACGGCCGCCAGGCCGTCGGTGCCCGGCGCGACGACCTCACGCGCGATGCGGTCCGCGTCGACCAGCACCGCGCCGTGCCCGACGAGCAGCCGCGACACCTCGCTCTTGCCGGCGCCGATCCCGCCGGTGAGGCCTACTTTCAGCATGCCCCGAAGCTTAGAGCCTGCCGCCGGGGCCGCCTCGGACGGGCCTAGTTCTCGCCCTCACGCTCGGCGAGGAAGCGTTCGAACTCCAGGCCGATCTCGTCGGCCGAGGGGATCTCGACCGGTTCGGCGAGCATGTTGCCGCGGGTCTCGGCGCCCGCCGCGGCGTCGTACTGGTGCTCGAGGCCCTGCACGAGGGCGGTGAGTTCCTCGTCGCCCTCCTGGACCTGGCGGTCGATCTCCGTCTGCGTGCGGTGCGCGTCGGTGCGCAGGGCGTGCGCGATGCTCGGCAGCACCAGTCCGGTCGCGCCCGTGACGGACTCCAGCACGGTCAGGGCCGCGTCGGGATAGGCGGAGCGGGCGATGTAGTGCGGGACGTGCGCGGCGACGCCGAGGACGTCGTGCCCGGCCTCCATGAGGCGGTACTCGACGAGCGCCTCCGCGCTGCCGGGCACCTGGGCCTCGTCGAAGGGGCTGCTGTGGCCCGGGACGAGATCGGTGCGGTTGCCGTGCGGCGTGAGGCCGACGGGGCGGGTGTGCGGGACGCCCATGGGGATGCCGTGGAAGTTCACGGAGAGCCGGACGCCGAGCCGTTCCACGATCTGGCGTACGGCGGCGGCGAAGCGCTCCCACTCGACGTCCGGCTCGGGCCCGGACAGCAGCAGGAACGGCGCGCCCGTGGCGTCCTGGACCAGGCGGACCTCGATGCCGGGCTCCTCGTACTCCGTCCAGCGGTCCCGCTTGAAGGTCAGCAGCGGGCGGCGCGCCCGGTAGTCCACGAGCCGGTCGTGGTCGAAGCGGGCGACGACCTGGTGGGGCAGCGAGTCGAGGAGCCGGTCGACGATCTGGTCGCCGGTCTCACCCGCGTCGATGTATCCGTCGAAGTGGTAGAGCATGACAAGACCGGCCGACTCCTGGGCCAGCGCCATGTCCACCACGGCGAGGCCCTTCGGCTCCCATGCGTACAAACCCTGCGGATCAAGCACTGTGACCGCTCCTCCTCGTGTTCGTACGGGACAACAGAGCGTGGACGGCGGGCATTCCCGCCCGGCTCGATCCGGCGATCAGGCACCGGCTTCCGATGCCGGCGGACGGTGGCGGTGGTCCGTGCCCGTGCGCGCGGGCGCCGCCGCCGCGAACGGCGCGGCGGGCGGACCTAGTTCACGGTGGAGCCGACGGACGGCCGGGAGCGGCCGGTCCGGGGAAGGGACGCGCATCGGGCCGTGGGCGACGGCCGTGGGCGACGCGTTGTGCCGTACGCACCCGAGCGGGAGACACCGAGGCCTCCGGGAACGCCGAAGGGCCGCACCTCGGAAGGTACGGCCCCTCGGTCACCGGCTATGCCCGGTGGCTAGCTGTTCAGCTCTGGCCACCCGCGAGCTTCTCGCGGAGCGCGGCCAGCGCCTCGTCGGAGGCCAGCGCACCGGAGGTGTCCGCACCCTCGGAGGAGTACGAACCGCCACCCGAAGCGGCCGGAGCGGCAGCCTCGCCACCCTCGGCGGCAGCGGCAGCGTCGGCCTCGCGGCTCTTGATGACCTGCTGCTGGTGCTGCTCGAAGCGCTGCTGCGCCTCGGCGTACTGGTGCTCCCACGCCTCGCGCTGGGTCTCGTAGCCCTCGAGCCAGTCGTTGGTCTCGGGGTCGAAGCCCTC
Source organism: Streptomyces sp. NPDC101237 (assembly GCF_044767465.1). Taxonomy (NCBI): domain Bacteria; kingdom Bacillati; phylum Actinomycetota; class Actinomycetes; order Kitasatosporales; family Streptomycetaceae; genus Streptomyces; species Streptomyces sp. NPDC101237. The sequence continues at coordinate 65,611 of NZ_JBIWNY010000016.1, forward strand.
GGGGTAGATGTAGTTGCCCTGGTCGTCGTACGACGCGGCCATGCCGTACAGCGTCGGGTCGAACTCGACCGAGGCCGGGTCGGTACCGAAGGACTCGTTGGCCTGCTTGAGGGACAGCGAGATCCGGCGACGCTCCAGGTCGATGTCGATGACCTTGACGAAGATCTCGTCGTTGACCTGGACGACCTGCTCCGGGATCTCCACGTGGCGCTCGGCCAGCTCGGAGATGTGGACCAGACCCTCGATGCCCTCGTCCACGCGGACGAACGCACCGAACGGAACCAGCTTGGTGACCTTACCCGGGACGACCTGGCCGATCTGGTGGGTCCGGGCGAACTGCTGCCACGGGTCTTCCTGGGTCGCCTTCAGCGACAGGGAGACACGCTCGCGGTCCATGTCGACGTCGAGAACCTCGACGGTGACTTCCTGACCGACCTCGACGACCTCGGACGGGTGGTCGATGTGCTTCCAGGACAGCTCGGAGACGTGGACCAGGCCGTCGACGCCACCCAGGTCCACGAAGGCACCGAAGTTGACGATCGAGGAGACCACACCGGAGCGGACCTGACCCTTCTGGAGGGTCGTGAGGAACGTCTGGCGGACCTCGGACTGGGTCTGCTCCAGCCAGGCACGGCGGGACAGGACCACGTTGTTGCGGTTCTTGTCCAGCTCGATGATCTTGGCCTCGAGCTCCTTGCCCACGTAGGGCTGGAGGTCGCGGACGCGGCGCATCTCGACCAGGGAGGCCGGGAGGAAGCCACGGAGGCCGATGTCGAGGATGAGACCACCCTTGACGACCTCGATGACGGTACCGGTGACGATCCCGTCCTCTTCCTTGATCTTCTCGATGGTGCCCCAGGCACGCTCGTACTGGGCGCGCTTCTTCGAGAGGATCAGGCGGCCTTCCTTGTCCTCCTTCTGGAGAACAAGGGCCTCGATCTCGTCACCGACGGCGACGACCTCGTTGGGGTCGACGTCGTGCTTGATGGAGAGCTCGCGGCTCGGGATGACGCCTTCGGTCTTGTAACCGATGTCGAGCAGGACCTCGTCCCGGTCGACCTTCACGATGACGCCGTCGACGATGTCGCCGTCGTTGAAGTACTTGATCGTCTCGTCGATCGCGGCGAGGAAGGCTTCCTCGTTACCGATGTCGTTGACCGCTACCTGCGGGGTGGTGGCGGTGGTCTCGGTGCTGCTCGTCATGTGGGAAAGGGCTCCGGTACGGACATTGAAGTCGTAGGTACTGCTTACGCCGGGAGCCCGTTTCGCTCTGATGAAGCCGGACAGCCAAGGAAGCGCCACACAAAAATGCCAGCGGCGCCTCGACAACCGAGGGGACATACAACAGATGCGAGCGCGACCTACTACGTCTGAGGTGCGCAGGCCCGCAGCGCAACTTGTAGCATACGGGGGCAGCCGGACAGGGTCAATGCGCGAAGGCGCACACCCGGGGCGGATCGCCGCATACCCGGCACAAAAGCCGTCCCACGAGGCCACGCAGGCCTGACAGACCTCCTCCGCGCCACCCCTCCGAACGGGTTGCACGGAAGAGTACGACGAGGGAGCCGATCATCCAAGAGCCCGATTCGTTCGACCTCGAAGAGGCCGGATCAGCCACCGGAACCGAGACCGAACCCGAAGCCACCCGGCGTGCCGCCGGGGTCACGGAGAGCAGCCGGGCCAACCGGGGCTGGTGGGACCGGAACGCCGACGAGTACCAGGTCGAGCACGGCACCTTCCTCGGCGACGACCGTTTCGTGTGGGGCCCCGAGGGCCTGGACGAGGTGGAGGCTGAGCTGCTCGGCCCATCGGAGGAGCTCAAGGGCAAGGACGTCCTGGAGATCGGCGCCGGCGCGGCCCAGTGCTCGCGCTGGCTGGCCGCCCAGGGCGCCCGTCCGGTCGCCCTGGATCTCTCGCACCGCCAGCTCCAGCACGCGCTGCGCATCGGCGGATCGTTCCCGCTGGTCTGTGCCGACGCCGGCGCGCTGCCCTTCACCGACGGCTCCTTCGACCTGGTCTGCTCGGCGTACGGCGCGCTGCCCTTCGTCGCCGACCCGCGCCTGGTGCTGCGCGAGGTGCGGCGGGTGCTGCGTCCGGGAGGCCGTCTCGTCTTCTCCGTGACGCACCCGGTCCGCTGGGCCTTCCCCGACGAGCCGGGCCCGGAGGGCCTGACGGTCTCCGCGTCCTACTTCGACCGCACGCCCTACGTCGAGCAGGACGAGGACGGCGACGCGGTGTACGTCGAGCATCACCGCACGATCGGCGACCGGGTGCGGGACATCGTCTCCGCGGGCCTGCGGCTGACCGATCTGGTGGAGCCGGAGTGGCCGGCCTGGAACACCTCCGAGTGGGGCGGCTGGTCCCCGCTGCGGGGCGGCCTCCTCCCGGGGACGGCGATCTTCGTGTGCGAGCGGGACTGACCTACCGGCGGCTCGCCCGCGGGCACGCGCCCGCGAGCGTCCCCGCGCCCGCGGGAGGAGGGGTACGGCGCCCGTAAGACACTGGGTGACGTGATCCGTGACGACGCCCTGGGCGCGCTGCCCGTACGACAGGCCCTGCCCGGACTGGACGACGCCCTCGCCGGGCACGGCACCGCCGTCCTGGTGGCGCCGCCCGGCACCGGCAAGACGACGCTGGTGCCGCTGGCGCTGGCCGGGCTGCTGGACGACGGGCGGCCGGAGCGGCGGGTGGTGGTGGCCGAGCCCCGCCGGATCGCGGCCCGCGCGGCGGCCCGAAGGATGGCCTGGCTGCTCGGCGAGCAGGTGGGCCGGAGCGTCGGCTACACGGTGCGCGGGGAACGGGTGGTGGGCCCACGCGCGCGCGTGGAGGTCGTGACGACCGGTGTGCTGCTGCAGCGGCTGCAGCGCGACCCGGAGCTGTCGGGCGTGGACGTCGTCGTGCTCGACGAGTGCCACGAGCGGCATCTGGACGCGGACACCGCGGCGGCCTTCCTGTGGGACGTCCGCGAGACGCTCCGCCCGGAGCTGCGGCTGGTGGCCGCGTCGGCGACGACGGACGCCGAGGGGTGGGCGCAGGTGCTGGGCGGTGCGCCGGTGGTCGAGGCGGACGGCGTGTCGTACCCGGTGGAGGTGGTCTGGGCGCCGCCGGCGCGGCCGGTGCGGCCGCCGCACGGGATGCGGGTGGACCCGGCGCTGCTGGCGCACGTGGCGTCGGTGGTGCGGCGGGCCCTGGCCGAGCGGCCGGGGGACGTGCTGTGTTTCCTGCCGGGTGTGGGCGAGATCGCGCGGGTGGCGGGCCTGCTCGGCGACCTCGGCGAGGTGGCGGTGGTCCAGGTCCACGGCCGGGCGCCGGCGGCCGTCCAGGACGCGGTGCTGACGCCCGCGCGACGGCGCCGGGTGGTGCTGGCCACGGCGGTCGCCGAGTCCTCGCTGACCGTCCCGGGGGTCCGGGTGGTCGTCGACTCCGGGCTGGCGCGGGAGCCCCGGGTCGACCACGCGCGCGGGCTGAGCGCGCTGGCGACGGTCCGGGCGTCCCGGGCGGCCGGCCGGCAGCGGGCGGGCCGTGCCGGGCGGGAGGCGCCGGGGGCGGTGTACCGCTGCTGGTCCGAACCCGAGGACGCCCGCCTGACGGCCTTTCCGGCACCGGAGATCAAGGTCGCCGACCTGACCGCGTTCGCCCTGCAGGCGGCGTGCTGGGGCGATCCCGGCGCGGCCGGGCTGGCGCTGCTGGACCGGCCGCCGGGCGGGGCGATGGCGGCGGCGCGGGAGGTGCTGACCGCGATCGGGGCGGTCGACGCGGCCGGGCGGGCCACGGAGCGGGGGCAGCGGCTGGCCCGGCTGGGGGTGCATCCGCGGCTCGGGCGGGCGCTGCTGGACGGCCCCGGCGGAAGCGCCGAGGTGGTCGCGCTGCTGAGCGAGGAGCCGCCGCGGGAGTACGGGGACGACCTGGCGGGCGCGTTGCGGGCGGCCCGGCGCGGCGGCGACGCCTACGCCGGCCGGTGGCCCGCGGAGGTGCGCAGGCTGCGGGCGGGCGGCCAGGGCGCGCCGGACGGGCCGGCGGACGACCGCACGGTGGGAGTGGTCGCCGCGCTCGCCTTCCCCGAGCGGGTGGCGAAGGCGGACGGCGGCTCGTATCTGATGGCCTCCGGCACGCGTGCCGAACTCGCCGCGGGCAGCCCGCTGCGCGGTGCCCCGTGGCTCGCCGTGGCGGTCGCGGACCGTCCGGTGGGCGCGGGACACGCGCGCGTGCGGCTGGCCGCGGCGGTGGACGAGGCCACGGCGAGGTCGGCGGCGGCGGCGCTGCACGCGCGCGAGCAGGAGGTCCGCTGGGCCGACGGGGACGTGGTGGCACGGCGTGTGGAGCGGCTCGGCGCGATCGAGCTGGTGGTGCGGCCGCTGCGGGACGCCGATCCGGCCCTGGTGCGCGCGGCGCTCCTGGACGGGCTGCGGCAGGAGGGCCTCGGCCTGCTGCGGTGGACGTCCGACGCGGCCGTGCTGCGGCAGCGGCTGGCGTTCCTGCGGCTGCGTCTCGGGGAGCCGTGGCCCGACGTCGGCGACGAGGCGCTGTACGCGCGCGTGGACGAGTGGCTGGAGCCGGAGCTGGGCCGGGCCGGGCGCCGGGCCGATCTCGGGCGGATCGATGCCGGGCAGGGGCTGCGGCGGCTGCTGCCGTGGGCCGGCGGGGAGGCGGGGCGGCTGGACGAGCTGGCGCCCGAGCGGATCACCGTGCCCAGCGGGTCTCGGATCCGGGTCGACTACGCGAACCCCGAGCAGCCGGTGCTCGCCGTGAAGCTGCAGGAGATGTTCGGGGCGCACAAGTCGCCGAGCGTGGCCGGGGTGCCGGTGCTGGTGCATCTGCTGTCGCCGGCCGGCCGGCCCGCCGCGGTCACCGCCGACCTCGCCTCGTTCTGGCGGGACGGGTACCGCGGTGTGCGGGCCGAACTGCGCGGCCGCTATCCGAAGCATCCCTGGCCCGAGGATCCGGCGACCGCCGAGCCGACCCGGCACACCAACGCGCGGCTCAGGCGCTGACCGGTTCCGCCGCGCGGGCCGGTGCGGGGCGCGGGTCGGGCGGGCGGCGTCCGAGGGCCTCCAGCCAGAGGGCGAGGGCGAGCAGCGCGATGCCGAGGGCCAGGAAGCCCCGGGGGAGGTAGGAGGTGAGCATCAGGACGAGGGTGCGGTTCTGCTTGACCAGCGCGACCGTGTGCTCGATGTAGTCCTCGCGCATCTTCACGTCGCCGGCGAAGGCGGTGACCTTGGCGCGGCCGCCCAGCAGGGTGCCGCCGCGCAGTTCCTCCTTGTGGATCTCCTCGCCGTAGACGGGTGCGCCGGTGACGGGTTCGACCCAGAACCTGCGGACCGTGGTGTACCAGCGGGTGGTGCCGGTCCTGGCGACGCTCTCGGGGGTGATGCCCTGGACCGGCATCTTCTTGGGCAGGGGGACCTTGGTCCAGGGGACGGTCTGCTCGAAGTAGTAGACCTTCACGCCGCGGAACGTCTGCGTCCCCTTGTAGTGGATGGGGTTGGTGGTGCGGGTCTGCGCGTCGAAGTACTCGTAGTCCCGTCTCTCGGTGAGGAACGGCCACTTGAACTCGATGCCCTCGCGTCGCACCGGGTCCCCGTCGACCATCTCGCCGGTGGCGTGGACGGGTTCCTGGCTGTGGGCGTCGAAGATGTAGCGCTCGGGGATCTCGGAGACCATCTTGCCGTCCGGGCCCTGCACGTAGGACAGGCCGTCCCAGACGACGACGTCCCGTCCCGCCGTCCTCTCGATCCTCTTCGCTGCGGCCACGTCGCCCTTGAGGGTCTGCACGACGGTGACGCGGGGGACCTTCTTCGCCTTCATGGTGCCGTAGTCGAGGAGGGTGGCGTCCTTCGCCACCAGAACCATGTCCTGGTACTGGTTGGCGGGGATCTTGGCCAGGCGCGGGAAGGCGTACCAGCGCAGCAGCGGGGACAGCGCCGCGAAGAACACGGCGCAGGCGAGCAGGACCAGACTGGCCGTGCGGCGCATCTCGGCCTCCCGGGGGCGGCGGTCACGGATGTGAGGGCACCGTCGTGAGCAGCGGTTCGGGGGACGTGCGGCCGGCCGGCGAGCCCACGGCGCCGACCGTGACGACCAGGGCGATCGCGAGGGCGAGACCGGTCGCGGCGGCGATCAGGGCACGCATGCGGACCTCCCGGCGGACGGCTGCTTGCGGACGGTTGTCCTGATGGAGCGTCAGGTCCGGGCACGGTAGCAACGGGAGGGTGAGATGAGAACAGGTCGTACGACGCCGAAGGGCGCCGTCCCGCGTCGGCGGGAGGGCGCCCTTCGGCGGTGCGGAGGCGTGGATCAGGGGGTGGCGGAGGCACTCGGCGAGGCGGAGGCCGACGCGGACCCCGAGGGGGACGGGCTCGGCGACGGGCTCGACGAGGGGCCGGCCGCGGCGACCGTCAGTTCGACGGTGAGGGTCGCGCCGCCGGTGGTGGTGATCCGGAGCAGGAACGTGCCGGAGATGTCGTCCGCGTACAGCTTGGGCAGCGTCAGCAGGCCGTTGGCGTCCGTCGTGAGACCGGTGAGGGTGCGGACGGGGTTGCCGTTCGCGTCCTTGAAGTACGGTCCCTTGTCGTTCTCGGCGGTGTCGTCGGCCGACTTGACGAGCGAGGCGGTCGCGGCGACCCGGCCGGCGGCCGCGCCCTGGTAGGTGGCCTTGACCTGCACCTGGTCGGCGAACTCGGCGCCGGGCGCGCCGGCCGGGGCGGTGGCGTTGACGAGCGCGAGGGTGTCGGCGGCCCGCGCGGTGACGGTCGCCGCGTAGTCGACGCCCTTCACCGTGCGGCCGACCACGCTGGAACGGACCGTGAGGTCACCGGTCTTCTCGCCGGCCCTCAGGACGGGTGCGACGGCGACGCCCTTGCTGTCGGTGGTGACCGTCGCGACCTTCTCGCCGCCGGTGAAGGTCGTGTCCGTGTCCCCGACGATGGTGAACCGGACCCGGACCTTGGCGACGGTGCGGCCCGCCTTGGTCTCCGCGCGCGTGCTGATCCGCTTGCCGAACGCGTCGCCCGCCATGGCGGTGAGCTTGGCGGTGCCCGCGTCCTCCAGGTGGTCCACGGTGTCGGTGGCCGTGGGCGGCGGGGTCGGGGTCGTGGTGGGGCCGCCGGGCTTGGGATTTCCGGGCTTCGGACCGCCGGGCTTCGGGGTGCCGGGCGCATCGGGCTTCGGGGAGCCGCCGGAGCCGGCCGAGGCGGGCTTGCCGTCGCTTCGGTGGCCGGGCACGGAACCGGTGCCGTTCGGGATCGAGTGGGTGCCCCTGCGGTAGAACTCGTACCAGGACAGCACCAGGTTCAGGTACTCCTGCGACCCGTTGTAGCTGAGGATCGCGCGGTTCATGTCGGCCTGGACGGACAGGTTCCAGTCGTAGCGGCACAGGTAGTGGCCGGCGGCGAGCGCCGCGTCGTAGACGTTGTTGGGGTCCTTGACGCCGTCGCCGTTGCCGTCGCGGCCCGCCCACGCCCAGGTCGACGGGATGAACTGCATCGGGCCGACGGCCTGGTCGTACTGGCTGTTGCCGTCGTACTGACCGCCGTCGGTGTCCTTGATGAGCGCGAAGCCGTTGCCGTCGAGCTGCGGGCCCAGGATCCGGTGCAGGGTGTTGCCCGCGGCGTCGACGTCGCCGCCGCGGGCCTGTCCGGACTCGACCTTGCCGATGGCGGCGAGCAGCTGCCAGGGCAGGTTGCAGCCCGGCTTGGCGTCGCGCAGCTCGGCCTCGGCCCTCTTGTAGGCGTCCAGGACGGTGGCCGGTATGCCGGCTTCGGCCGCGCCGCGGGAGACGGCGGTGCCGATGCTCGACGAGGGGGTGGTGGGGCTGGAACTGGGGCTGGGGTTCGGGCTGTTGAGCGGCGGCAGGTCCGTGTAGTACGGCGAGTCGCCGGTGGCGCCGTCGGTCGTGCCGACTTCGTCGGACGCCGAGGTGCTGGCGCCGGCGTTCGTCTGCCGGCCCGTGTCACCGGCCGTCGCGCCGGGTGCCTGGGACGCGGACAGAGCCGCCACCGCCAACGCGGCCGCGGCGGTCGTCGCCGCTCCCTTGCGCAGCCGCCTGCCGAATTGCGCCGCCATAAGGTGAACCCCTCCCGTGGGCGCCTTCCGAGCGCCCGTCTCCGTCTGTCTGCTCGCCCCTGGTGTGACGGTCGACCTGGTGCCGTGGTTGCCCCCCCGGTGCCTCTTTCGCGTGATGAGGTGGCGCATCGGCGGTGCACGCCGGGGCGGCGACCCAGGCGACACTACGACAACTTCCATGCCGCGGACACCCGGCGGTGCCCGATTTTCACCGGTTGGCCATTCTCCGTCGAACGATGGTGGTGTCGCGGATACTTGTCGTACGCGATCACTTGGTCGGCGCTTCGGCCGACGACTGCTCCAGGGAGCCCGGGTGCCGTTCACTCTCAGCCACGCCGCTGCCGTCCTGCCCGCCGTGCGCCGGGACGGGACCGGGCGCGCGGGGCTGGTGCCCGCGGTGCTCGTCGCGGGCTCCTTCTCGCCCGACCTCACCTACTACGCGGCGAGCGCGGTGCCGGACGCGATGGAGTTCGGCACGTTCACGCACTCCCTCACCGGTGTCCTCACCGTGGACGTGCTCTTCTCCTGGGCGCTGGTGGCGCTGTGGGTGCTGGTGCGGGAGCCGCTCGTGGCCCTGGTGCCGAGGGACCGGCAGGGCGGGCCGGCGGCGCTGCTGGGCTGCGGGAGGCCCCGCGCGCGTCCTGGTGTGCCGGCCGCGGCCCGCTGGTACGGCTGCGCCGTGCTCGGCGCGCTCAGCCATGTCGTGTGGGACGCGTTCACGCACCACGACCGGTGGGGGACCCGGCTGGTCCCGGCGATCGGCCGGGACGTCGCGGGCGTACCTCTCTACACCCTGCTCCAGTACGGCACTTCGGCGGTGGCCGCGGGTGTGCTCGCCGTGTTCGTGCTCCGTGCGCTGCGGCGGGCCCCGGACGGGGAGCCGGCGGGGGTGCCGTGGCTGTCCGCGCGGGACCGGTGGTGGGCCGGGGCCGGGATCGCCGGCTGCGCGCTGGTCGCCGCGGTGCAGCGGGCCACGCGCTGGTGGGCCTACTGGGGTTCGACGGCGAAGCCCTGGGAGCTGCTGCCCGTCGTGCTCTTCGGAGCGGGCGCGGGGCTGCTGCTCGGGGTGGTGGGGTATGCCGTGCTGGTCAGGGTGTGGCGTCCGGTTCCGGTGGCCGGTGAGATGCGCCGGGACCCTTCGGCCGTTCGCTGAGGGTCGCCACGAACACGGTCATGGCGCGGTGCCGGCGGGGGCCGGGGAGGGCGCCGCGGAGCTGGACGAGACGGCCATGGGCGAGATCGAGCCACTGCCGTGCCGAGGGGCGGGTGCGGAGCCTTCGCCTGAGGCGGGTGACCGCCGCGCCCACGGTGACGGCGAGATCGGTGGGGATGCGGGCGGAGCCGGCGTCGGGTGCCATCGCCGGGGCCGTCGGGGCGGCCGCGGCCTGCGCCGCGGCGGAGCGGGCCTTGGCCGGCGGCCCGGTCTGCGAGGTCCGGCCGTGAAGCATGCGTATACCCATGCCCGCATCCTTGCCGCTGCCAGGGGCGGGGGCGTTCCGGCGGGGTCCAGCTGAGTGACGACGCCGTCCTCCCGGCGGCCGGTCCGGGCAGCCGGGAGGACGCGCCCGTGCACGCTAGTGCGCCGCCGACTCCCAGTCGCGGCCGACGCCCACGGAGACGTCCAGAGGTGCCCGGAGCTGGACCGCGCCGGCCATCTCGCGGCGCAGGATCGCCTCCACCTCGGTGCTCTCGCCGGGGGCGATCTCCAGGACGATCTCGTCGTGCACCTGGAGGAGCATCCGGGACTTCAGGTCCGCGGCGCGCAGCGCGCCGTCCACCTTGAGCATGGCCATCTTGACGATGTCCGCCGCGGTGCCCTGGATGGGCGCGTTGAGCGCCATCCGCTCGGCGGCCTCGCGGCGCTGGCGGTTGTCGCTGTTGAGGTCGGGCAGGTAGCGGCGGCGCCCGAAGAGCGTCGCCGTGTAGCCGGTCGCCCGTGCCTCCTCCACGGCCCGGCGCAGGTAGTCGCGGACGCCGCCGAACCGCTCGAAGTAGGTGTCCATCAGGGCCCGGGCCTCGCCCGCGTCGATGTTCAGCTGCTGGGAGAGGCCGAACGCCGACAGGCCGTAGGCGAGGCCGTACGACATCGCCTTGATCTTGCGGCGCATCTCCGCGTCGACGGCCGTACGGTCGACGGAGAACACCTGCGAGGCGACCGTGGTGTGCAGGTCCTCGCCGGAGGTGAACGCCTCGATCAGGCCGGCGTCCTCGGAGAGATGGGCCATCACCCGCAGTTCGATCTGGCTGTAGTCCGCCGTCATCAGCGTCTCGAAGCCCTCGCCGACCACGAAGCCCCGGCGGATCGCCCGGCCCTCGTCGGTACGGACCGGGATGTTCTGCAGGTTCGGGTCCGTGGAGGACAGGCGGCCCGTCGCGGCCACCGTCTGGTTGAACGTGGTGTGGATCCGGCCGTCCGCGGCCACCGTCTTGATCAGGCCCTCGACCGTCACCCGCAGCTTGGCCTGCTCGCGGTGGCGGAGCATGATCACCGGCAGCTCGTTCTCCGTCTGGCCGGCCAGCCAGGCGAGCGCGTCGGCGTCGGTGGTGTATCCGGTCTTGGTCTTCTTGGTCTTGGGCAGGGCCAGCTCGCCGAACAGGACCTCCTGGAGCTGCTTGGGCGAGCCGAGGTTGAACTCGTGGCCGGCCGCCGCGTGCGCCTCCTTCACGGCCTGCTGGACCGCGCCCGCGAACATCTGCTCCATCGCCTCCAGGTGCGCGCGGTCGGCCGCGATGCCGTGCCGCTCCATGCGGGCGAGCAGGATGGAGGTGGGCAGCTCCATGTCCCGCAGCAGGTCGGCGGCGCCGACCTCCTGGAGCCGGTCCTCGAAGGCCTCGCCGAGGTCGAGGATGGCCCGGGCCTGGATCATCAGGGCCTCGGCCTCGGCACCGTCGTCCGCGCCGAACGCCAGCTGGCCGTCGGCCGTGGCGGCCGGGGCCAGCTCGCGGTGCAGGTACTCCAGGGACAGCGCGTCCAGGTCGAAGGAGCGGCGGCCGGGCTTGACCAGGTAGGCGGCGAGCGCGGTGTCCATGGTGACGCCGTCGATGCTCCAGCCGTGCTCGGCGAAGACCCGCATGGCGCCCTTGGCGTTGTGGAAGACCTTGGGCCGCGCGGCGTCGGCCAGCCAGGCCGTCCACGCGTTCTCGTCGGCCTCGTCCAGCTCGGCGGGGTCGAAGGAGGCGGCCGCCCCGCCGGCCGCGGCCAGCGCGACCTCGGCGACCGAGCCGGTGCCCAGCGCCCAGGTGCCGACGGTGGCGACGCCGAGCGGGCCGGTGCCGTGCTCGGCCAGCCATCCGGACAGCTCCCCGGTGCCGAGGACGGTGCCGTCCACCGCCACACCCGCCTCGGGGGCGGGCGCGGCCTCGGCCTCCTCGGCGCCGGGGTCGACGGCGTACAGCCGCTCGCGCAGCGACGGATTGCGGATCTCCAGGGTGTCCAGGATCATCGCGACGTCCTTGCGGTCGTACGGCGCGCGCTCCAGGTCGGCGACCGTCCTCGGCAGCTCGACCCGCCGCTCCAGCTCGGTGAGCCGGCGGTTGAGCTTGACCGCCTCCAGGTGGTCGCGGAGGTTCTGGCCGGCCTTGCCCTTCACCTCGTCGACGCGCTCCACCAGCTCGGCGAAGGAGCCGAACTGGTTGATCCACTTCGCGGCCGTCTTCTCGCCGACGCCCGGGATGCCGGGGAGGTTGTCGGACGGGTCGCCGCGCAGGGCCGCGAAGTCGGGGTACTGGGCGGGCGTCAAGCCGTACTTCTCGAAAACCTTCTCCGGGGTGAACCGGGTCAGCTCGGAGACGCCCTTCGTCGGGTAGAGCACCGTGGTGTGCTCGGTCACCAGCTGGAAGGAGTCGCGGTCGCCGGTGACGATCAGCACGTCGAAGCCCGCTTCCTCGGCCTGGGTGGCGAGGGTGGCGATGATGTCGTCGGCCTCGAAGCCCTCGACGGCGAAGCGCTGCGCGTGCATGGCGTCGAGCAGCTCGCCGATCAGCTCGACCTGGCCCCTGAACTCGTCCGGGGTCTTGGAGCGGTTCGCCTTGTACTCGGTGAACTCCGCCGAGCGCCAGGTCTTGCGGGAGACGTCGAAGGCCACCGCGAAGTGCGTGGGCGCCTCGTCACGCAGGGTGTTGGCCAGCATCGACGCGAAGCCGTAGATCGCGTTCGTCGGCTGGCCCGTCGCGGTGGTGAAGTTCTCCGCGGGCAGCGCGAAGAACGCGCGGTACGCCAGTGAGTGCCCGTCCATGAGCATCAGCCGGGGACGGGGCCCGCCGGGGGTCTGGTCGGTCTTCTTCGCTGCTGTCTCTGCCACGCCCCCGATCCTGCCACGCCGCACCGACAGCGCGGGCCGCCGGAGAGGGCGGCGGCCTCTCCGGCGGCCCGCCCTCGATCGGTACCGGCCGCGCGTGCGAGGATCGGACGGACAGGGCAGTGGTGCCGGTGCAGAGGGAGAGCGTGCAATGGCTGCGAAGTCGCCCAAGGAGGATCCGGTCCAGGACGCGCCACGGGTCGCGGAGCCCCAGCACGCGGCCGCGGGACTGCCGGCCATCGGGCACACCCTGCGCATCGCCCAGCAGCAGATGGGTGTCAGGCGCACCGCGCTGACGCTGCTGCGGGTCAACCAGAAGGACGGCTTCGACTGCCCCGGCTGCGCCTGGCCGGAGCCCGATCACCGGCACACGGCCGAGTTCTGCGAGAACGGCGCCAAGGCGGTGGCCGAGGAGGCCACCCTGCGGCGGGTGACGCCCGCCTTCTTCGCCGAGCACTCCGTCGCCGACCTGCACCACCGCAGCGGCTACTGGCTCGGCCAGCAGGGGCGGCTCACCCACCCCATGTACCTGGCCGAGGGCGCGGACCACTACGAGCCGGTCGGCTGGGAGCGGGCCTTCGACATCATCGGCGAGGAGATAGCCGCCCTCTCCTCGCCCGACGAGGCCGTCTTCTACACCTCGGGCCGCACCAGCAACGAGGCCGCGTTCCTCTACCAGCTCTTCGCACGCGAGCTGGGCACCAACAACCTGCCGGACTGCTCCAACATGTGCCACGAGTCGTCGGGCTCGGCGCTCGGCGAGACCATCGGCATCGGCAAGGGCAGCGTCCTGCTCGAAGACCTCTACAAGGCCGACCTGATCATCGTGGCCGGGCAGAACCCGGGCACCAACCACCCCCGGATGCTGTCGGCGCTGGAGAAGGCCAAGGCCAACGGCGCGAAGATCATCAGCGTCAATCCGCTCCCGGAGGCCGGCCTGGAGCGGTTCAAGAACCCGCAGACCCCGCAGGGCATGCTCAAGGGCGCCGCGCTCACCGATCTGTTCCTGCAGATCCGCCTCGGGGGCGACCAGGCCCTGTTCCGCCTCCTCAACAGGCTGGTCCTGGAGACCGCGGGCGCGGTCGACGAGGAGTTCGTCCGCGAGCACACCCACGGGTACGAGGAGTTCGCCGCGGCCGCCCGCGCCGCCGACTGGGACGAGACGCTCGCCGCCACCGGACTCTCCCGCGCGGAGATAGAGGAGGCGCTGCGCATGGTGCTCGCCTCCGAGCGCACGATCGTCTGCTGGGCCATGGGCCTGACCCAGCACAAGCACTCGGTGCCGACGATCCGCGAGGTCGTCAACTTCCTCCTGCTGCGCGGCAACATCGGCCGGCCGGGCGCGGGCGTCTGCCCGGTCCGCGGCCACTCGAACGTGCAGGGCGACCGCACGATGGGCATCTTCGAGCGCCCGGCCCCCGCCTTCCTGGACGCCTTGGAGAAGGAGTTCGGGTTCGCGCCGCCGCGCGAGCACGGCTTCGACGTCGTCCGGGCCATCCGCGCGCTGCGCGACGGCGAGGCGAAGGTCTTCTTCGCGATGGGCGGCAACTTCGTCTCGGCGACCCCGGACACGGAGGTCACCGAGGCGGCGATGCGGCGGGCGCGGCTGACCGTGCACGTGTCGACGAAACTCAACCGCTCGCACGTGGTGACGGGAGCGCGGGCGCTGATCCTGCCGACGCTCGGCCGCACCGAGCGTGACCTGCAGGTCAGCGGCGAGCAGTTCGTGACCGTCGAGGACTCGATGGGCATGGTGCACGCCTCGCGCGGCCGTCTGGCGCCCGCCGGTCCGCACCTGCTGTCGGAGCCGGCGATCGTGTGCCGGCTCGCCCGCCGGGTGCTGGGCGACGGGAGCGCCACGCCCTGGGAGGAGTTCGAGAAGGACTACGCGACGATCCGCGACCGCATAGCGCGCGTGATCCCCGGCTTCGAGGACTTCAACGCGCGCGTGGCCGAGCCGGGCGGCTTCGCGCTGCCGCACGCCCCGCGCGACGAGCGCCGCTTCCCGACCGCGACCGGCAAGGCGAACTTCACGGCCGCGCCCGTCGAGTACCCGGCGCTGCCCGAGGGCCGGCTGCTGCTGCAGACGCTGCGCTCGCACGACCAGTACAACACCACGATCTACGGTCTCGACGACCGCTACCGGGGCATCAGGAACGGCCGCCGGGTGGTCCTGGTGAACCCGGAGGACGCGCGGGCGCTGGGGGTCGCCGACGGGTCGTACGTCGACCTGGTCAGCGAGTGGAAGGACGGCGTGGAGCGGCGGGCGCCGGGCTTCCGGGTGGTGCACTACCCGACGGCCAGGGGCTGCGCGGCCGCCTACTACCCGGAGACCAACGTGCTGGTGCCGCTCGACGCGACCGCCGACACCAGCAACACCCCGGCCAGCAAGTCCGTCGTGATCCGGCTGGTCGCCGGGGTGCCGGGGCCGGCGGCCGCCGTCTGAGCGGACACCGGTCCGGTCTGGAACAATCGGCCGCCTACTGAGCGTTTGCTCAGGCGAGAGTCAGCCGTACGAGATCGGAGCCGGCCCATGGGCGAGCAGCAGCGTGTGAAGTTCCCGCAGGAGGTCATCGACGAGTACGCCGCGCTCGGTGTCGACCTGCCCGCCCTGTTCTCGGCGGGCCACCTCGGCAACCGGATGGGCGTGCAGATCGTCGAGGCCTCGGCGGACCGCGTGGTCGGCACCATGCCGGTGGAGGGCAACACCCAGCCGTACGGCCTGCTGCACGGCGGCGCCAGCGCGGTGCTGGCGGAGACCCTCGGGTCGGTCGGGTCGATGCTGCACGGCGGCAGCTCGAAGATCGCGGTCGGCGTGGACCTGAACTGCACGCACCACCGCGGGGTCCGTTCCGGCCTGGTCACCGGCGTGGCCACCCCCGTCCACCGGGGACGCTCCACCGCGACGTACGAGATCGTGATCAGTGACGAGGAGGGCCACCGGGTGTGCACCGCCCGCCTGACCTGCCTGCTGCGCGACCTGCCGGGCGACGCGCGCCCCGCCGCCGGCCGGCCCTGACCCGCCCGGCGTCCCGCCGAGGCCGTGGCCCGTCGGCGACGCCACCGTTGCCCCCCGCCGTCCCCGCCCTTACCGTCGGCGCATGGGACGGCGAGGAGGCACCCTGCCGGGTGGAGCGACCGCACTGACGCTCGGACTCGCCCTGCTGACCGGCTGCGCCACCACCGGCACCGCCACGCCTCACGCCACGCCTCCCGCGACCCTCCCGGCGTCACCCTCGGCGACCTCCGACGCGCGACTGTGCGCCGCGATCGTCACGCACTGGTCCCGCGAGGTGCTCGACCGCGGCACCTACGGCGATTATCAGTCGATGGGGCTGTCCAACGGCCAGTACGAGATCCTCCGGGACGTCGTGGACGCCGCCCGCGCCGTGAAACACCGTCAGGGAGCCGCCGCGGCGGGCCGGTTGATCGACCGCCGGGCGCGCGCGGCCTGCATCGAGCGCTACCGCGGCGGCGCACCGACGGGAGGGCCCTGGCAGTGAGCGGAACGACCGGCATCGGCCCCGTCGAACCCGGCGAGGGCACCCACGGCCTCGGCCTCCCGGACCCGGCACCCGCCCCTCCCCCGCGCCCCGGCCGCCGCCGCGCCGCGCTCGCCCTGGCCAGCACCGCCGCCGTACTGGCCGGCGGCGGCTACCTCTGGGCGACCCGTCCGCACGACCCGCCGCCGCCCGAAGTCCCTTATCCCGCACAGACGGTGGCGTTCGCCTTCCTGGGCGACCGGCTCACCGCGCCCGGCGCGCCGACCCGCAGCTTCAGCTTCGCGGTGCGCATGAGCGTGCTGGACGGACCGCCGGTCACGGTGGACCGCGTCACCCAGCCCTACGCCGGCCTCACGCTGAACGAGACGCCCGGCGCGCCCTTCCGGACGAAGCCGGGCACACCGCGCGACATCACCATAACCATGCATGTGACCGACTGTGCGACGGTTCCGAAAGACGCCGGACTTCCTTTCCTGGACGTAACTCTGCGTAATACGCGCGCAATACAAGTCCAGAGTTTCATCCTGGGGTCCCGCTACGCACAACACCTGTCACGCGCCCTGAAAGTAGCCTGCAGCAACGGCTCGTAAGCGTTTCACGTCATCACCAAAAAGGCCGAGACACCTGATCGGATTTCGACGGGTCCTGCGGGTTCTCAGCATGCGGACGGAGCGAATCGGCCCGAATTCCTCTCTTCTCGACACCATGTACCGCTCTGCATTACCTCGTGTCATAACAAGAGCGTCACAGCATCGGTCAGACTCTCCTCCACCTTCCCCAAGCCCGCCTAGAGTCACGGCCAGTCACGGCGCCGTCGGAATCCTCTAGTTCGACAGGTCGCGCGACTCGACCGTTTCCACGGGGATGCGGTTGTTCAGGGGAAAGGACTGATCGTGCGTCAACGTTCGCTCATCGCCATCACCGCAGCTCTGGCAGCGGGAGCACTCACCCTCACGGCCTGCGGTTCGCGCGACAGCGGCGACAAGGGCTCCGACTCGGGCAGCGGTGGGACCACGGTCACCATCGGCGTCGACGCCCCGCTGACCGGCGACCTGTCGGCCCTCGGCCTGGGCATCAAGAACTCGGTGGACCTGGCGGTCAAGCAGGCCAACAAGAAGAAGTACGTCGACGGCGTCACCTTCAAGGTCGAGGCCAAGGACGACCAGGCCCAGCCCTCCTCCGGCCAGGCCAACGCCACCGCCTTCGTCAGCGACAACAGCGTCTACGGCGTGGTCGGCCCGCTGAACTCCTCGGTCGCCCAGTCGATGCAGAAGGTCTTCGACGACGCCAAGCTGGTGGAGGTCTCCCCGGCCAACACCAACCCCGCGCTGACCCAGGGCGACAACTGGCAGACCACGAAGACGCGCCCGTTCAAGTCGTACTTCCGTACCGCGACCACGGACGCCATCCAGGGCCCCTACGCCGCCCAGTACGTGTACAACACGGCGAAGCTGACCAAGGCCTTCATCATCGACGACAAGAAGACCTACGGCGCCGGCCTCGCCGCCACCTTCACCGAGGAGTTCAAGAAGCTCGGCGGCAAGGTGGTCGGCACCGAACACATCAACCCGGACTCCAAGGACTACTCCGCGGTCGCCACCAAGGTGAAGAACTCGGGCGCCACCGTGGTCTACTACGGCGGCGAGTACCCGCAGGCCGGTCCGCTGAGCAAGCAGATCAAGGCCGCGGGCGCCAAGGTCCCGCTGGTCGGCGGCGACGGCATCTACGCCGACGACTACCTGAAGCTGGCCGGCTCCGCCGCCACCGGCGACATGGCCACCTCCGTCGGCGCGCCCGTCGAGACCCTCGACTCCGCCAAGGAGTTCGTCGCCAACTACAAGGCCGGCGGCTACAAGGAGGCGTACGGCGCCTACGGCGGCTACTCCTACGACTCCGCCTGGTCGATCATCGAGGCCGTCAAGAAGGTCGTCGCCGACAACGGCGGCAAGCTGCCGTCCGACGCCCGCGCGAAGATCACCGCCGCGGTGCAGAACGTCTCCTTCGACGGTGTGACCGGCAAGGTCTCCTTCGACGAGTACGGTGACGCGACCAACAAGCAGCTCACCGTCTACAAGGTCGACGGCGGGGCCTGGAAGGCCGCTACCTCGGGCACGTACACGCCGAGCAGCTGACCCACACCCGCACGCAGCACCGAGCCGCGCGGGGCGCTGTTCCACTGGCGCCCCGCGCGGACTCGCATCCGGCCTCATCCGTCGAACATTCCGAACGTCTCGGAGGACATGCGGTGAACGAACTGCCGCAGCAGCTGGTCAACGGCCTGCTACTGGGATCCATGTACGGGCTGGTCGCCATCGGCTACACGATGGTCTATGGCATCGTCCAGCTCATCAACTTCGCCCACGGCGAGATCTTCATGACCGGCGCCTTCGGCGCGCTCACGGTCTACGCGTACGTACTGCCCGGCGGCACCTCGATGTGGATAGCGCTGCCGCTGATGCTGCTCGGCGCCATCATCGTCGCCACCCTCGTCGCCGTGGGAGCGGAACGGTTCGCCTACCGCCCCCTGCGCACCGCCCCGCGCCTCGCGCCCCTCATCACCGCCATCGGCCTCTCGCTGGCCCTCCAGCAGGCGGTGTGGGCCTGGTACCCGGAGGCGAAGTCCGCCCGGACCTTCCCCACCATCCCGGGCGGCCCCTTCAACATCGGCAACGTCACGATCCAGACCGGTGACATCTTCCTCGTCGTCGTCGCGCCGCTGAGCATGGCGTTCCTCGCCTACTTCGTGATGCGCACCCGCACCGGCCGCGGCATGCAGGCCACCGCCCAGGATCCGGACACGGCGAAGCTGATGGGCGTCAACACCGACCGCATCATCGTCATCGCGTTCGCCCTCGGTGCCACCTTCGCCGCCGTCGGCGGCGTCGCCTACGGCCTCAAGTACGGTCAGATCGACTTCAAGATGGGCTTCCTGCTCGGTCTGAAGGCCTTCACCGCGGCCGTCCTCGGCGGCATCGGCAACATCTACGGCGCCATGCTCGGCGGCCTCGTCCTCGGCGTCGCCGAGGCCCTGTCGACCGCCTACATCTCCGACATCCCCGGCATGAGCCAGTTCGGCAGCCAGTCCTGGGCCGACGTCTGGGCGTTCGTACTCCTCATCCTCGTACTGCTGTTCAGGCCACAGGGCCTGCTCGGCGAACGCGTCGCGGACAGGGCGTGACACCGATGACCACAGAGACCACCGCATCCGAGACCCCCGAGACGCCGCAGTCCCCCGAGACCGGGAGTTCCGCCGCACCCGCCGCGACCGGCCTCATCGGCCTGCCCACCCCGCTCGGCCGGGCCCTGGCGACCGGCGGCGGCGCACTCGCCGTCGTCTCCACCTTCATGTCCTGGACCTGGACCTCCGCGTTCCCCGGTGACCTCACCGTCTACGGCTACCCGGGCGGCCTTCAGGTCCTCGTCCTCATCGGCGGCGTCCTCACCACGCTCTTCGGACTCGCCTCCTACGGCGTCCGAGGCCTCGCCGCGCTGACGCCCGGCAGCGCCGACAGCGCGCTCAAGATGGCCGCGCTCGGCACCTTCGGCACCGCCTGGTACACCGTCATCGCCATCAGCGACGAACTCGGCGGCGTGGTCAACCTCGACCCCGGCGGCTTCGTGGTCGCCGTCGCCACCCTCGCCGCCCTCGTCGGCGCGATGTCGCTGCCCTTCGAACGGCCCGAGCCCGACCCGGTCGACCCGGACGACACCGGCTGGGAGCTGTTCAAGCACCACAACCGCCAGCGGTGGAGCACCTTCCGCGCGTCCTTCGCCGCCAAGGCCCCGGCACCGGGCCGCCCGATGGCCGCGTGGGCCGAGATCCTCGTGATCGTCGCCGCCATGGCCGTCGGCCTGTTCGTCTTCAGCTACGGCGTCGGCACCTCCTACGACGAACTGTTCGTCGGCTTCCTCATCATGGCCGGCTTCGGTTTCGCCGCCCTCTCCAAGGCCGGGATCGTGGCCCGGGTCTCGGCGATCACCGCGAAGCACCGCAACATCACCATGACCGGCGCCTTCCTGGCCGCCGCCGCCTTCCCGTTCACCCAGTCCAACGACCAGTACGCGACCATCGGCGTCTACATCCTGATCTTCGCGACCGTCGCCCTGGGCCTGAACATCGTCGTCGGCCTCGCCGGCCTGCTCGACCTCGGCTACGTCGCCTTCCTCGGCGTCGGCGCCTACACCGCCGCCCTGGTCTCCGGCTCGCCCTCCTCGCCCCTGCACGTGCAGTGGCCGTTCTGGGCCTCCGCCCTGCTCGGCGCCGCCGTCGCGATGGTCTTCGGCGTGATCATCGGCGCACCGACCCTCCGACTGCGCGGCGACTACCTGGCCATCGTGACCCTCGGCTTCGGTGAGATCTTCCGCATCACCGTCCTCAACCTGGACGGCACCTCGGGCCCGGACGTCACCAACGGCTCCAACGGCATCTCGTCGATCCCCAACCTCGACATCCTCGGCTTCGACTTCGGCGCCGAACACCAGATCCTCGGCTCCACGATCGGCCGCTTCGCCAACTACCTGCTCCTGATGCTGATCATCACGCTCATCGTGGTCATCGTCTTCCGGCGCAGCAGCGACTCCCGCATCGGCCGCGCCTGGGTCGCCATCCGCGAGGACGAGACCGCCGCGCTCGCCATGGGCATCAACGGCTTCCGGGTCAAGCTCATCGCGTTCGCCCTCGGCGCCTGCCTCGCCGGCCTCTCCGGCTCGGTCCAGGCACACGTCACCTACACGGTCACGCCGGAGCAGTACCAGTTCGCCTACGTCGTACCGCCCAACTCGGCCTTCCTGCTGGCCGCGGTCGTCCTCGGCGGCATGGGCACCATCTCCGGCCCCCTGGTCGGCGCCTCCCTGCTCTACCTGATCCCGGCCAAGCTCCAGTTCCTCGGCGACTACCAGCTCTTCGCCTTCGGCGTGGCGCTCATCCTGCTGATGCGCTTCCGCCCGGAGGGCCTCATCCCCAACCGGCGCCGCCAGCTCGAATTCCACGAAGAGGCCGAAGCGCCCGCCGTCCTCACCAAGGCAGGGGCCTGACCACGATGACCACCGACACCACCGTCCAGGACGCCGCATCCGGCGCCACCGACCCGGGCGAGACCGTCCTCGACGCACGCGGCGTCACCATGCGCTTCGGCGGCCTCACCGCCGTACGCGACGTGAACCTCACCGTCAACAGCGGCGAGATCGTGGGACTGATCGGCCCCAACGGAGCCGGCAAGACCACCTTCTTCAACTGCCTGACCGGCCTCTACATCCCCACCGAGGGCGAGGTCCGCTACCGCGGTCAGGTCCTGCCGCCGAAGTCCTTCAAGGTCACCGCCGCCGGCATCGCCCGTACCTTCCAGAACATCCGCCTGTTCGCGAACATGACGGTCCTGGAGAACGTGCTCGTCGGCCGGCACACGCGCACCAAGGAAGGCCTGTGGTCCGCGCTGCTGCGCGGCCCCGGCTTCCACCGCGCCGAAGCCGCCTCCCGGGCCCGCGCCATGGAACTCCTCGCCTTCGTCGGCCTGGAGAACAAGGCCGAGCACCTGGCCCGGAACCTGCCCTACGGCGAGCAGCGCAAGCTGGAGATCGCGCGCGCCCTCGCCAGCGAGCCGGGACTGCTCCTGCTCGACGAGCCGACGGCCGGCATGAACCCGCAGGAGACCCGGACCACCGAGGAACTGGTCTTCAAGATCCGCGACCAGGGCATCGCCGTCCTCGTCATCGAGCACGACATGCGCTTCATCTTCAACCTCTGCGACCGCGTCGCCGTCCTGGTCCAGGGCCAGAAGCTCGTCGAGGGCGACAGCGCCACCGTGCAGGGCGACGACCGCGTCATCGCCGCCTACCTCGGCGAGCCGTTCGAGAACGCGCCCGGAGACGCGGAGGCCGCCGAGGTCGAGGCGGCCGAGGCGAACGCCGAGTCCCCGACCGACTCCGCGCCCGGCAAGGAGAACGACCGATGACCGCACTGCTCGAAGTAGAGGACCTGCGGGTCGCCTACGGCAAGATCGAGGCCGTCAAGGGCATCTCGTTCACGGTCGAGGCCGGCCAGGTCGTCACCCTGATCGGCACCAACGGCGCCGGCAAGACGACGACCCTGCGCACGCTGTCCGGGCTCCTCAAGCCGGTCGGCGGCCAGATCCGGTTCAACGGCAGGTCCCTGAAGAAGATCCCGGCACACCAGATCGTCTCGCTGGGCCTGGCCCACTCCCCCGAGGGCCGGCACATCTTCCCGCGCATGGCCATCGAGGACAACCTGCGCCTCGGCGCGTTCCTGCGCAACGACAAGCCGGGCATCGAGAAGGACATCCAGCGGGCGTACGAGCTGTTCCCGATCCTCGGGGAACGGCGCAGGCAGGCCGCCGGCACCCTCTCCGGCGGTGAGCAGCAGATGCTCGCGATGGGCCGGGCGCTGATGTCCCAGCCCAAGCTGCTGATGCTCGACGAACCGTCCATGGGTCTGTCGCCGATCATGATGCAGAAGATCATGGCGACCATCGCCGAGCTGAAGGCCCAGGGGACGACGATCCTGCTGGTCGAACAGAACGCGCAGGCGGCTCTGTCGCTGGCCGACCAGGGCCATGTCATGGAGGTCGGCAACATCGTCCTGTCGGGCTCCGGCCAGGACCTGCTGCACGACGAGTCGGTCCGCAAGGCCTACCTGGGCGAGGACTGACACCGGGGTTCGACACGCGGAGGCCCGCGCTCCCTGTCGTGGAGCGCGGGCCTCGGTGTCCCCACGGCGGGGGGTCAGCCCTTGCCGGACTTCTTCTCGTCGTTGTCCGCGATGACCGCCTCCGCGACCTGCTGCATCGACATCCGGCGGTCCATCGACGTCTTCTGGATCCAGCGGAACGCGGCCGGCTCGCTCAGGCCGTACTCGGTCTGCAGCACGGACTTCGCGCGGTCGACCAGCTTGCGGGTCTCCAGGCGCAGCGTGAGGTCGGCGACCTCCTTCTCCAGCTGCTTCAGCTCGGTGAAGCGGGAGACGGCCATCTCGATCGCCGGGACCACGTCGCTCTTGCTGAACGGCTTGACGAGGTACGCCATCGCACCGGCGTCCCGGGCCCGCTCGACCAGGTCGCGCTGTGAGAACGCGGTGAGCATCAGGACCGGCGCGATGGATTCCTCGGCGATCTTCTCGGCCGCCGAGATGCCGTCCAGCTTGGGCATCTTGACGTCGAGGATGACCAGGTCGGGGCGGTGCTCGCGGGCGAGCTCGACGGCTTCCTCGCCGTCACCGGCCTCGCCGACGACGGAGTACCCCTCCTCCTCCAGCATCTCCTTGAGATCGAGCCGGATCAGGGCCTCGTCCTCGGCGATGACGACACGTGTCGTCATCGGAGGCACGTGCGACTTGTCGTCGTCGGGTGCGTCGACTGGCTGGGGCGACTCGGCGGCGGTCACGGGGGCTCCTCGTTCAGGGCAGGGGTACTGCTTGCCAGCAGCCTACCTAGCTGCGCTCGCCGCAGGTGAACCGGTACACTCCTGCAGGGTTGACGAGCCGGGTTGGCGCAACTGGTTGACGCGGAGGTCTCAAACACCTCTGTCCGCGAGGACGTGTGGGTTCGAATCCCATACCCGGCACCTGACAGTGGAG
Source organism: Streptomyces sp. NPDC101237 (assembly GCF_044767465.1). Lineage (NCBI taxonomy): Bacteria > Bacillati > Actinomycetota > Actinomycetes > Kitasatosporales > Streptomycetaceae > Streptomyces > Streptomyces sp. NPDC101237. Next base: position 89,061 of record NZ_JBIWNY010000016.1, read on the forward strand.
GATCACGTTCGCGTGGTCCTCCACTTTTGTCGCACTCAGCCATTCGCCGGTGACACAGAGTGACCATGGGGCGGCGCAACTCCTCGATTCGAGCCCGCGCGGTCGCGCTCATGCGCCCAGGCGTGCCGAATCGCACCGTGGCGGAGCCACTCGACGTTCCGCGAGGGACCGTCGGCTGGTGGCGCGGCGACGACCGTCGGGCGCGCGGGGAGACATTCACGCGGCCCACCCGGTCCTACTTGGGGCTGTCGTCCTCGCCGATGTGGTGGACGCGGACCATGTTGGTCGAGCCGGAGACGCCGGGCGGGGAGCCCGCCGTGATGACGACGACGTCGCCCTGCCGGCAGCGGCCGTACTTCAGCAGCAGTTCGTCCACCTGGTCGACCATCTTGTCCGTCGAGTCGACGTGCGGCCCGAGGAAGGTCTCGACGCCCCAGGTCAGGTTGAGCTGGGAGCGGGTGGCCGGTTCCGGGGTGAAGGCGAGCAGCGGGATCGGCGAGCGGTAGCGGGAGAGTCGGCGGACGGTGTCCCCCGACTGGGTGAAGGCGACCAGGAACTTCGCGCCGAGGAAGTCGCCCATCTCGGCGGCGGCACGGGCGACGGCACCGCCCTGGGTGCGCGGCTTGTTGCTCTCGGTCAGCGGCGGCAGCCCCTTGGCGAGGATGTCCTCCTCGGCGGCTTCGACGATCTTCGCCATGGTCCTGACGGTCTCGACCGGGTACTTGCCGACGCTGGTCTCGCCGGAGAGCATCACCGCGTCGGTGCCGTCGATGACCGCGTTGGCGACGTCGGAGGCCTCGGCGCGGGTGGGCCGGGAGTTCTCGATCATCGAGTCGAGCATCTGGGTGGCGACGATGACCGGCTTGGCGTTGCGCCTGGCCAGGTTCACGGCGCGCTTCTGGACGATCGGCACCTGCTCCAGCGGCATCTCGACGCCCAGGTCGCCGCGGGCGACCATGATGCCGTCGAAGGCGGCCACGATGGAGTCGATGTTCTCCACGGCCTGCGGCTTCTCCACCTTGGCGATCACCGGGAGGCGGCGGCCCTCCTCGGCCATGATGCGGTGCACGTCCTCGACGTCGCTGCCGGTGCGGACGAAGGACAGCGCGATCACGTCGAAGCCGGTGCGCAGGGCCCATCGCAGGTCGGCCTCGTCCTTGTCGGACAGGGCCGGGACGGAGACGGCGACGCCGGGGAGGTTGAGGCCCTTGTGGTCGGAGATCACGCCGCCCTCGACGACGGTGGTGTGCACGCGGGGGCCGTCGACGTGGGTGACTTCGAGGCAGACCTTGCCGTCGTCGACGAGGACGCGCTCACCGGGGGTGACGTCGTCGGCGAGGCCGGCGTAGGTGGTGCCGCACTGCCCGCGGTCGCCCTGGGCGCCTTCCTCGACGGTGATGACGAAGGTGTCGCCGCGTTCGAGGAGTACCGGGCCTTCGGTGAAGTGGCCGAGGCGGATCTTCGGGCCTTGAAGGTCGGCGAGCATCCCGACGCTGCGGCCGGTCTCGTCGGAGGCCTTGCGGACGCGGTGGTAGCGCTCCTCGTGCTCGGCGTAGCCGCCGTGGCTGAGGTTGAATCGGGCGACGTCCATTCCGGCCTCGACCAGTGCCTTGATCTGGTCGTACGAGTCCGTGGCGGGCCCCAGAGTGCAGACGATCTTTGCTCGGCGCATGCTTCGAGCCTAGGCCTTACCGGCGGGTAGAGAATCGGTCGCACATGACGACCCAACAACCTTTGCGTGAAGGCCTATTGACAAGTGTTGAATTGTGCGGCGGGCCGCTCCGATGAGCATCGCGCATGTTGTGAACGCGGACATGCGGGGGCCAGGGTGTGCGACCTGCCGAGCGGCCGCTTCCGTTTCACAGCCGGGGCGGTGCCATCGTGAAATGGGCGCTGACCTCGGCGGTCACGCGCAGTTGCGGGGGTTCGAGATCGAGGGGTTCGGCGGGGTCGGCGATCTCGGCGGCCGCCGCCATGCGGCGGACCCCGCCGCCGAAGCCGGGCCGGCGCGGCTGGGGACCCTGGGTGCCGGTGTCGGCGAGTTCGACGAGGGCGGCCAGGGAGGTGCCGAGGGCGTCGGCGTACTCGCGGGCGCGCTGGACGGCCTCGGCGACCGCCTGCCGCCTGGCCTCGCCGTGCACGGGTGAGTCGGGGCGCAGCGACCACCAGGGGCCGTCGACCTGGGTGAGTTCCAAGTCGGCGATCCTGGTGGTGAGTTCGCCGAGGACGGTGAAGTCGGTGAGTTCGGCGGTGAGCTGGACCCGGCCCCGGTAGCTGCGGACGCGGTCGCTCCGGCCGCGGTCGGCGAATTCGGGGGCGATGGAGAAGGCGCCGGTCGAGAGCCGGGCGACCGCGTCGCCGTAGGACTTGACGAGGTCGAGGGCGGCGGTGTTGCGGCGGGTGAGGTCGTCCAGGGTGGAGCGGCGGTCGCGGCCGCGGGCGTTCACGGTGATGCCGATCCGGACCAGCTCGGGCTCGACCTGGAGTTCGGCTTCGCCGCGGACGGCGAGGAGCGGGGCGTCGGGCGTGCCGGCCGGCCGGCGGTCCTCGGGTGCCGTTGTCATACGTCCCACTCTGTCACGTCATCCCCGCGTGTGCGCACCGCAGTTCACCCTCCGGGTCACCCGATCGCAACCTCCCGGATCTGTTGCCGTCGGCCCTGGCCGGGCCAGAATCTACGCGCGTCGTTGACCATTTCCCGAGGAGATCGAGACATGCCCTTGAACCGCCGGAAGTTCCTGACGAAGTCCGCCGCCACCGGGGCGGGGGTCGCGGTCGCCGGAGCGGCGGCGGCTCCGGCACAGGCCGCCGGGGCCTCCCGGAAGCCCGCCGGTCACCCGAGGCGGTACTCGCTGACCGTCATGGGCACCACCGACCTGCACGGCAACGTCTTCAACTGGGACTACTTCAAGAACGCGGAGTACACCGACGCCAAGGGCAACGCCATGGGTCTGGCGCGCGTGTCGACCCTGGTGAACCAGGTGCGCGCGGAAAAGGGCCGCCGCAACACGCTCCTGCTGGACGCCGGTGACACCATCCAGGGCACCCCGCTGACGTACTACTACGCCAAGGTCGACCCGATCACCGCCAAGGGCGGCCCGGTGCACCCGATGGCGCAGGCCATGAACGCGATCGGGTACGACGCCGCGGCGCTCGGCAACCACGAGTTCAACTACGGCATCGAGACACTGCGCAGGTTCGAGGAGCAGCTGCGCTTTCCGCTGCTGGGCGCCAACGCCGTCGACGCGAAGACCCTGAAGCCGGCCTTCCCGCCGTACTTCGTGAAGAAGTTCCCCGTGCCGGGCGCGCCGCCGGTGAAGGTCGCCGTGCTCGGCCTGACCAACCCGGGCATCGCGATCTGGGACAAGGCCTACGTGCAGGGCAGGCTGGCGTTCCCGGGGCTCGAGGAGCAGGCCGCGAAGTGGGTGCCCAGGCTGAAGGCGCTGGGGGCGGACGTGGTCGTGGTCTCGGCCCACTCCGGCACCTCGGGCACCTCGTCCTACGGCGACCAGGTGCCCTACGTCGAGAACGCTGCCGCGAACGTGGCCAGGCGGGTGCCGGGCATCGACGCGATCCTGGTCGGTCACGCGCACGTGGAGATCCCGGAGCTGAAGGTCGTCAACGAGGCGACCGGGCGGACCGTGGTGCTCTCCGAGCCGCTGTGCTGGGCCGAGCGTCTCACCGTCTTCGACATCGAGCTGGTGTTCGCCAGGGGCCGGTGGGAGGTGGAGTCGGTGGCGGCCTCGCTGCGCAACTCCAACACCGTCGCCGACGACCCGAAGATCACGCGGCTGCTGCGGGACGAGCACGCCAAGGTGGTGGCGTACGTCAACCAGGTCGTCGGTTCCGCCACCGAGACCCTCACCACGGTCGAGGCCCGCTACCGGGACGCGCCGATCATCGACCTGATCACGAAGGTCCAGGAGGACGTGGTCAAGTCGGCGCTGGCGGGCACCGAGTACGCGGCGCTCCCGGTGCTCGCGCAGGCCTCGCCGTTCTCCCGGACCTCGCAGATCCCGGCTGGACAGGTCACCGTCCGGGACCTGTCCAGCCTGTACGTGTACGACAACACCCTGGTCGCCAAGGTGATGACGGGCGCTCAGATCCGCGCCTACCTGGAGTACTCGGCGGAGTACTTCGTGCAGACGGCCGCGGGTGCGCCCGTCGACGTGGCGAGGCTGACCAACGCGGGCGACCGGCCGGACTACAACTACGACTATGTCTCCGGTCTGCGGTACGAGATCGACATCGCGCAGCCGGCCGGGTCCCGGATCAGGAACCTGACGTGGGAGGGGGCGGCCCTCGACGACGCCGCGCGGTTCGTGCTCGCGGTGAACAACTACCGTGCCAACGGCGGCGGCGCGTTCCCGCACGTGGCCTCCGCGAAGGAGGTGTGGTCGGAGTCCACGGAGATCCGCACCCGGATCGCGGAGTGGGTGACCGCCAAGGGCGTCCTCGACCCGCGGGACTTCGCGTCGGCGGACTGGAAGCTGACCCGCGAGGGTACGCCGGTGTTCTGACGGGCCGACGGGCGCCGGTCCGGGGACCGGCGCCCGCGCCGTTCAGTCGGTCAGCGGGGTGAGCTGGCGGGGCCGCTGTCCGGGCTGCGAGGGGACCCTCTCCTCGGAGCGTTCCAGCCCGAAGGTGGTGAAGGCCGTGCGGGCGGGCAGCGGGTAGGGCTCCTTGCCGGTCAGGGAGTTGAGGATGGCGGCGCTGCGCCAGGCGGCCAGCCCGAGGTCGGGGGCGCCGACGCCGTGGGTGTGCAGCTCGGCGTTCTGCACGTACGCCGATCCGGTGACCGACGGGTCGAGGACGAGCCGGAACCGCTCGTCCACGCGCGGGCGTTCGCTGTTGTCCCGGCGCAGGTAGGGGTCGAGCCCGGCGAGCAGGCGGCCCAGCGGGCGTTCGCGGTAGCCGGTGGCGAGCACCACGGCGTCGGTGGCGAGCCGGGAGCGGGTGCCCTGCTGGAGGTGTTCCAGGTGGAGTTCGATCTTGGTGGTGGCGATGCGTCCTGCCGTGCGGACCTGGACGCCGGGGGTGAGGACGGCGTCGGGCCAGCCGCCGTGCAGGGTGCGGCGGTAGAGCTCGTCGTGGATGGCGGCGATGGTGTCGCTGTCGATGCCCCGGTGCAGCCGTCCCTGGGAGGCGATCAGCCGGTCGCGGACGGGTTCGGTCAGCGCGTGGAAGTAGCGGGTGTGGTCGGGGGTGAAGTGCTCCAGGCCGAGCTTGGAGTACTCCATGGGGGTGAAGGCCTCGCTGCGTCCGATCCAGTGCAGCTTCTCGCGGCCGGCGGGGCGGTGCCGCAGCAGGTCGAGGAAGACCTCGGCGCCGGACTGTCCGGAGCCGACGACGGTGACGTGTTCGGCGGCCAGGAAGGCGTCGCGGTGGTCGAGGTAGTCGGCGGCGTGGACGACGGGCACGCCGGATGCCTCCACCAGGGGCCTGAGCGGGTCCGGCACGTGGGGCACCGTGCCGACCCCGAGCACGACGTTCCTGGTGTAGGTGCGGCCCTGGGACTCGGCTTCCCCGTCGGTGTCGAGCCGGGTGAAGTCGACCTCGAACAGGTCGCGTTCGGAGTTCCAGCGGACCGCGTCGACCTGGTGGGAGAAGCGCAGTCCCGGCAGGCTCCCGGCGACCCAGCGGCAGTACGCGTCGTACTCGGCGCGCCGGATGTGGAAGCGCTCGGCGAAGTAGAACGGGAAGAGCCGGTCGCGGGACTTGAGGTAGTTCAGGAAGGACCACGGGCTGGCGGGGTCGGCGAGGGTCACCAGGTCGGCGAGGAACGGGACCTGGATGGTGGCGTCGTCGATCAGCAGTCCGGGGTGCCAGTCGAAGCCGGGGCGCTGCTCGTAGAAGACGGCGTCGAGTTCGGCCAGCGGGTGGGCGAGGGCGGCGAGGGAGAGGTTGAACGGTCCGACGCCGATGCCGACCAGGTCGCGGGGTGCGTCCGGTTCCTGGTGTGGGGGGTTGGGCAGCGAGCTCATTGGGGCGTCGTTCCTTCCACGAGTTTGAGGAGGACGGCCAGTTCGTCCGGCCGGGTGTGGGGGTTGAGGAGGGTGGTCTTGAGCCAGAGCCGGCCGTCGGGCCGGGCCCGGCCGAGGACGGCGCGGCCGTCGTGCAGCAGGCTGCGCCGTATGCCGGCGACGTCGTCGTCGGTGGCTCCGGCGGGGCGGAAGAGCACCGTGCTGATCACCGGCGGCCCGTAGAGCTCGAATCCGGGGTGGTCCCGGACCTGGGCGGCGAACTCCCGTGCCCGTGCGCACACCTGGTCGACCAGGGCGCCGAGTCCGGAGCGGCCCAGGGTCCTGAGGGTGACCGCGATCTTGAGGACGTCGGGGCGCCGGGTGGTGCGCAGTGAGCGGCCGAGCAGGTCGGGGTAGCCGGCCTCGGTGTCGTCGTCGGCGTTGAGGTAGTCGGCGCGGTGGTGGAGCACGCCGAGTTCGGCCGGGCGGGCGACCGCGAGGAGGCCGGCGGCGACCGGCTGCCAGCCGAGTTTGTGCAGGTCGAGGGTGACGGTGTGGGCGCGTTCCAGACCGGCCAGCTTGTCCCGGTGGCGGTCGCTGAGGACGAGGCCGCCTCCGTAGGCGGCGTCGACGTGCAGGCGGGCTCCGTGGGCCGCGCACAGGCCGGCGATCTCGGGGAGCGGGTCGATGAGTCCGGCGTCGGTGGTGCCGGCGGTGGCGGCCACGACGAACGGTTTCGGCAGCCGGGTGAGGACGGCGTGCAGGGCGCCCGGGTCGAGGACGCCGCCGGGTGCCGGGACGACGACGGGGTCGGGCAGGCCGAGCAGCCACGCGGCCCTGGGCAGCGAGTGGTGGGCGTTGGCCCCGCAGATCAGCCGGACTCCGCCGCCCAGGGCCTCGCGGGCGAGAAGCAGGGCGACCTGGTTGGACTCGGTGCCGCCACTGGTGACCACGGCGTCGGCGAGGCCGATGGTGTGGGCGAGGGTGCGGGTGACCATGGCTTCCAGGGCGGAGGCGGCCGGGGCCTGGTCCCAGGAGTCGAGCGAGGGGTTGAGGGCGCTCGCGGCGAGGTCGGCGGCGGTGGCGACGGCGAGCGGCGGGCAGTGCAGGTGGGCCGCGCACAGCGGGTCGGCGGGGTCGGCCGCGCCCTCCGCGAGGACGGTCACCAGGGTGCGCAGGGCCTCGGGGTCGCCGTGGTCGGGAAGCACGTCCCCGACGGCGTCCGCGACCCGTTCGGCGACCGCCTCGGGGCCGCCGGCGGGCAGCGGTCCGCCGCGGGCCAGGTTGCCGTCGCGCAGCGCGTCGAGCACGGTGTCGAGCAGCGGCCGCAGGGCGTCGGGGCCCTGGGGTCCGGAGGCGAGGGGCGGCGTACTCATGGGTCTCCTCGGGGCGCCGGCCGAAAGGGGTTGTCCGCGGGGGGAGTTCCAGCTTGTACGGAAGTGGGTCTGCGCGTCCTCGAAGCTCAACGATCCGAACCCGAAAGTGGGTACTGCCGTACGGGGAAAACGTGTCGGGGCGGGCCGCGACGGGGCGTTGAGACGGAGGGGGACCGGGGTTAACGTCGGTCGGGTGGTGGACGCGTGGATGATCGACGTGCCCGGTGAACGGGTGCTGGTACGGGAGCCGCTGCCCTCGGACGAGGCGCCGCTGCTCGACCTGTTCGAGGCGTGCGAGGACTGGTTCGTGGCCGCGACGGGACTGCCGTCGGGGCCGGGCGACGTGCAGAGCCTGTTCTACGGGCTGCCCGAGGGCGCCGACCCGGACGCCAAGGTGCTGCTCGTGCTGGAGCGGGACGGGGTCGTCACGGGCCTGGTCGACGCGGTGCGCGACCATCCGGGGCCCGGGGCGGTCGCGGTGGGCCTGTTCCTGCTCGCGCCGTGGGCGCGCGGCCGGGGCCTGGGGCGGGCGCTGGCCGAGTCGCTGCTCGCGCACGCCGAGGGGGTGTCGCTGGTGACGGCGAGCGTGCCGCCGGGGTGGCGGCCCGGCGAGTGCTTCCTGGAGCGCCTCGGCTTCACGCTGGGCGCGGAGGTGCCCGCGGCGGCCGAGGTGGGCAACCGCCGCGCGGGGCCGAGGGAAGGCGGCGTGCGGCGGGCGGAGCTGCGGCCGGCGGCGGGCTGAGGATCCGCGTCAGGACCGGAAGTCGGCCGCGTGGTCGGCGGCCCACCGCGGGAAGGCGCGGGCCGGGCGGCCGGTGATCTCCTCGACCGCGGCGGTGATCTCGGGGGCGACGCCGACGGTGTCCGCGAAGGTTCGCAGCAGGCCCCTGACCACGTCCGGCGGCGTCCCCGGCCAGAGCAGCGGACCGGCCTCCTCGGGCCCCACCTCGACGAAGGCCAGGTCCCGGCCGACGGCCCGTCCGATGGCGGCGATCTGCTCGGTGTTGGTGGTGGCGGCGGGGCCGGTGAGGCGGTGCACGGCGCCCTCGTGGCCGTCGTCGAGGAGGGCGCGTTCGGCGACGGCGGCGATGTCGTCCTCGTGGACGGGTGCCGTCAGCATGTCGGCGAAGACACCGCGGACGGTGTCGCCCGACCGGATCTGCGGCGCCCACTGGAGGGCGTTGGCGGCGAAGGCGTTGGGGCGCAGGAACGTCCAGGCGAGGCCGCTGTCGCGGATCTGCCGTTCGGCGCGGGCGTGCATGGCGTGGATCGGATGGGTCTCGTCGGCGCCGTCCTGGATGATCCCGGAGGAGAGCAGGACGGCCTGCCGGACCCCGGCCGCGCGGGCCGCGGCCAGCAGCTCGGGCATCCGGCCGCCGGCGCCCTGGACGTACAGGAAGACCTTGTCCACGCCGTCGAACAGGGTGTCCAGGCCGTCCGGCCGGAATCGCACCACCTCGGCCCCCTCGGGCAGTGCGGCCCGCTCCGGGGCGCGGGTGAGGGCCCGTACGGGCTGTCCGGCGGCGACCAGACGGCCGACGAGCGCTCGGCCGACGTTGCCGGTGGCACCGGTCACTGCGATCACGGTTGTCTCCTCGGGCTGTGGTCGTCGTCGGGGACCGAGCGTAGAAGAGCCGGCCGGTCCCCGCATCGTCGTCGGGGACCGGCCGTGGTCGTGTCGTGCTCCGTCGGAGGTCCTACGCCTCGCGGACCCGCAGCGCCCGCTCCAGGTCGTCGAGTTCGTCGGTCAGGCGGCGGCGCAGGGCCGTGACCGGGCCGGCGTCGCGCAGGCAGTCGCGGCCCAGCGCGAGGTTCTCGGCGTCGACGAAGTGGGCCGGGAAGGCCTCCCGGCCCGCGGCGACCGCGATGGCGGGGCCGCGCCGGGCGGCGACGGCGACCGCGTCCTGGTAGTAGCGCGGCACGTACTCCCGGACCAGGTCGGCCTGTTCGGGGTGCCAGAAGCCCTGCGCGGTGGCGGTGAACAGGTAGTTGGACAGGTCGTCGCCGCCGAACATCGCCTCCCAGGCCCTGGCCTTGGCCGCGGGGTCGGGCAGTGCCGCCCGGCAGCGGGCGGCGCCCTCCTGGCCGCTGGCGCTGGGGTCGCGGGCCAGCTCGGCGGCGATCTGCGCCTCGTCGGTGGCGCCGAGGACGGCGAGCCGGGCCAGGATCCGCCAGCGCAGTTCGGGGTCGAGTTCGGGGCCGCCGGGCACGGTGCCGTCGGCGAGCCAGGCGGCGATGGTGTCGGGCTGGGCGGCGGCCCGGATGCAGTGCCGTACGGCGATGAGCCGCAGGCCGGGGTTGTCGCCGTCCTCGGTGCGGCGGATGAGGTCGCGGCACAGGGCGGAGACGGTGGCGAGGGCGGCCGGGCGGTCCTCGGGCCTGAGGTAGCGGTCGACGACGTGGACCGTGGTGAAGGCGAGCACGCCCTGGACGAGGGCGAGGTCGGTCTCGCGCGGGAGGTGGACGCGGGCGGTCTCCAGGTACTCGGCGGCCGGGATTCCGCCGTCGCGGACCGCGTCCCGCAGGGCGTTCCACACCACGGCGCGGGTGAGCGGGTCGGGCAGGCCGGACAGGTCGGTGCGGACGGCCCTGGCGGAGTCGGCGTCGAAGCGGACCTTGGCGTAGGTCAGGTCGCCGTCGTTGAGCAGGAGCAGCGCGGGGCGCTTGCCGAGGGGCTGCGGGGCGCTCTGCGGGAGGTCGAGGTCGACGCGTTCGCGCAGGGTGAGGCCGCCCGCGTCGGTGAGGTCGCGGTCGTAGACGCCGACGCGGATGCGGTGCGGGCGGCTGCCGGCGCGTTCGACGGTGAGGGTGCGGGTGCCGTCGGGAGCGGTGGCGAGGGCCGGGGTGAGGGTGTCGACGCCGGTGGTGCGCAGCCAGGCGTCGGCCCAGGCGTGCACGTCGCGTTCGGTGGCGGCGGCGAGGGAGTCGATGAAGTCGGCCAGGGTGGCGTTGCCGAACCGGTGGCGCCGGAAGTGGATGTTGATGCCGGCGAGGAAGTCCTTCTCGCCCATCCAGGCGACCAGCTGGCGCAGTGCGGAGGCACCCTTGGCGTAGGAGATGCCGTCGAAGTTGAGGAGGGCGGCGGCGGTGTCGTCGACGGCCTCGGGGGCGACCGGGTGGGTGGAGGGGCGCTGGTCGGCGTCGTAGCCCCAGGCCTTGCGGGCCACGCCGAAGTCGACCCAGGTGTCGGTGAAGCGGGTGGCCTCGGTGAGGGTCTGGTAGCCCATGTACTCGGCGAACGACTCGTTCAGCCAGATGTCGTCCCACCACCTGAGGGTGACGAGGTCGCCGAACCACATGTGGGCCATCTCGTGGGCGATGACCATGGCGCGGGTCTGCCGCTCGGTGTCGGTGACCGCGGAGCGGTAGACGAACTCGTCGCGGAAGGTGACCAGGCCGGGGTTCTCCATGGCGCCGGCGTTGAACTCGGGGACGAACGCCTGGTCGTAGGAGTCGAAGGGGTAGGGCTCCTCGAACTTCTCGTGGTAGCGGTCGTAGCAGGCGCGCGTGATGTCGAGGATCTCCTCGGCGTCGGCGTCCAGGTGCGGGGCGAGCGAGCGGCGGCAGTGGATGCCGAAGGGCAGGCCGCGGTGCTCGGTGCGCACCGAGTGCCAGGGGCCGGCGGCGACGGCGACCAGGTAGGTGGAGACCGGCGGGGTGGCGGCGGCCCGCCAGCGGCCCTCGCCGAGGTCCTCGGTGACGCCGTTGGCGAGGACGGTCCAGTCCTCGGGGGCCTTCACGGTCAGCTCGAAGACGGCCTTGAGGTCGGGCTGGTCGAAGGCGGCGAAGACGCGCTGGATGTCGTCCAGGAAGAGCTGCGTGTAGACGTAGGTCTCGTCGTCCGTGGGGTCCGTGAAGCGGTGCATGCCCTCGCCGGTGCGCGAGTAGCGCATCGAGGCGTCGACGCGCAGCTCGTGCTCGCCGACGGTGAGGTTCTTCAGGGGCAGCCGGTCCTGGTCCAGCGTGCCGGGGTCGAGCGGCTGTCCGTCGAGGCTGACGGACCGCAGTTCGGCGGGCTTCATCTCGACGAAGGTGTCGCCGTCGGACCGGGCCGTGAACCGGATCACCGTGCGGGAGTCGAAGGTCTCGTCCCCGGTGGTCAGGTCGAGGTCGATCGTGTAGCGGTGGACGTCGAGGAGCTCGGCGCGGCTCTGCGCTTCGTCGCGAGTCAGTACGGACATGCGGGCCATGCTGCCCGATGACACCGGCGACGCACAGAGGCGGGGGTGGTACGCGGCTTATGTCCGGTCTCTGGGCGGGTGGCGGCGAGGTCGGCGCTGGTGGGGCGCGGTGCGGCGCGGTGCTGCCGACGGAAGAGCCGCCGGGGCGCCCCGCGGGGCGCGCGCCCCGGTCAGTGCGCCTGCGCCGCTCCGTCGCCCGTGGTGTCCTCGGCGATGGACTCGTGGTGCCTGATCACCTCGGCGATGATGAAGTTCAGGAATTTCTCCGCAAAGGCCGGGTCGAGCTTGGCGTTCTCGGCGAGGGCGCGCAGCCGGGCGATCTGGCGGGCCTCGCGTGCCGGGTCGGCCGGGGGCAGCCGGTGGACCGCCTTGAGGCGGCCGACCTGCTGGGTGGCCTTGAAGCGTTCGGCGAGCATGTGGACGACGGCCGCGTCGATGTTGTCGATGCTGTCGCGCAGCCGGCCGAGCTCGGCGCGGACGGCGGGGTCGACGTCACCGTTACCGGTGTTGCTGGAGGTCATGGGCGTCCACCCTAAGGGGACGGCGGCGTGATCACTAAGGGCCTCGGCACGGCCCGCGTCGCCGGGCCCGCGCGCACGGGTGCCGCACCGCGCCGTCCCGCCTACAGTGGAGGAAAATCCGGCGGCGTCGGTGGGGGTAACGCAGTGGCGAACGGCGGCCCGGTGGAACACGGCTACCCGCACCTGGACACCGTGCGGGCCGCCGTCACGGCGCTGTACCGGCGCCTGTCGTACGACACCGTCCAGACCTTCGCCACCAGCGTGCTCCCCGCCGACGTGGCGTTCTGCGACACCGACGACCTCCATCTCGGAGCCCAGCGGGTCGCCCGCGAACTGGTCCGGCACTTCCGGCTGCCGGACGCGCGGATGATCGTCGGCTTCCGGGAGATGACCCATGCGGCGAACGTCGAACTGACCGCGGGACCCGAGTACTTCATCGAGCTGAACGACCGGTTCCGCACGCACCGCAGGGACATCGGCGCGGCCCTCGCCCACGAGGTCATGCACGTCTACCTGCACCGCCTCGACCTGTCCTTCCCGAGCATCCCGGAGAACGAGATCCTCACCGACACCGCGACCGCCTACCTGGGCGCGGGCTGGCTGCTGCTGGACGCCTACCGGGAGCACGGCGAGGCGTCCCAGAAGCTCGGCTACCTCACCCCGGAGGAGTTCGGCTACGTCCTGGCGAAGCGGGCGTCGGTCTTCCACGAGGACCCGTCGGTCTGGTTCACCAGCCCGCAGGCGTACACGGCGTACGAGAAGGGCGTGGCCCGCGCCCGCCGGGACGCGGAGCAGCCGCCGCTGACCGCGGCGGGCTGGGCGGGCCGCCGCCGGTACGCCCGGGACCGCCGGCACGCCCCGGCGGGCACGGCCCCGCAGTCCGGCGCCCTCTACGCCTTCACGCCCGACGACGGCGGCCGGCTGCGGGTCTCGTTCCCGTGCCCCACCTGCCACCAGCGGATCAGGGTGCCGGTGCGGGGCCGGGTCAGGGCCCGGTGCTCGCTGTGCCGGACGGTGCTGGAGTGCGACACCTAGGGTCTGTCCGGCGGACCGGGTCGCGGCTCCGGCGGCGCCTCGTCAGCGCCGGTGAGCGGGGTCCGACGCGTCCGGCCGCACGGCGCGGGAGGGCGGTGACGCGGCGCGGGCACCCGCCGGCCGGAGGCGGGAGCGCGTCGGCGACCGACGACAGCGCCGCGGACGGGCGTGGCGGACCCCGCGTCCGCGGCGTGATCCGCCGGGCAGGCCCCGGACCGGCGAGGACGGCACCGGGCCGGGCCGCCGGTCAGGTCCCGTACACCGCGCCCGGCACGGCGGCCCGGGCCAGCAGGTCCAGCGCCGTCTCCCCCGCCTCGGCGGGGGTCCGGCGGGCGCCCCCGTCGGCGGTGGGCCCCGCCCGCCAGCCCTCCATGACGGTGATCCGGCCGCCCTCGGTCTCGAACACCCGGCCGGTGACGCCGGCGCTCGCGGCGGAGCCCAGCCAGACCACGAGCGGGGAGACGTTCGCCGGCGCCATCGCGTCGAACCCGGAGCCCGGGGCGGCCATGGCCGCGGCGAACGCGTGCTCCGTCATCCGGGTGCGGGCGGCCGGGGCGACGGCGTTGACCTGGACGCCGTAGCGGGCGAGTTCGGCGGCGGCGACCAGGGTGAGGCCGACGATGCCGGCCTTGGCCGCGCTGTAGTTGCCCTGTCCGACCGAGCCCAGCAGTCCGGCTCCGCTGCTGGTGTTGACGATCCGGGCCACCGGGGCGCGGCCCGCCTTGGCCTCGGCCCGCCAGTGCGCGGCCGCGTACCGCAGGGGCAGGAAGTGCCCCTTGAGGTGCACCCGCACGACCGCGTCCCAGTCGTCCTCGCCGAGGTTGACGAGCATGCGGTCGCGCAGGAACCCGGCGTTGTTCACGAGGGTGTCGAGCCGGCCGTAGGTCTCCACGGCCGTCTCGATCAGCGAGGCGGCCCCGGCGGAGGTCGCGATGTCCGCGCCGTGCGCGACCGCCTCGCCGCCGGCCGCGCGGATCTCCGCCACGACGCCCGCGGCGGGGCTGCCGGGGCCCGGCGCGCCGTCGAGGCCGACCCCGAGGTCGTTGACGACGACCCGGGCGCCCTCGGCGGCGAAGGCCAGCGCGTGCGCCCGTCCGAGCCCGCGCCCGGCGCCGGTGACGGCCACGACCCGGTCCGCGCAGATTCCGCTCATCCCGGTCCTCCTGTCATCTCGGTCCTTCTGTCATCTCGGTCCTTCTGTCATCTCGGTCCTCTCGGTCCTCTCGGTCCTCTTGGTCCTCTTGGTCCTCTTGGTCCTCTCGGTCCTCTCGGTCCTCTCGGTCCCCTTGGTCCGACGGCCTGCCGGCCGTCGCGGCGTCGAGAAAGGCGGGCCGTTCTCCGCCGCCGTGCACGAGCAGGCTCGCCCCGCTGATGTACGCGGCCGCGTCGGAGGCGAGGAAGAGGGCCGCGGCGCCGACGTCGGACGGTGCGGCCAGGCGGCCGAGCGGGACGGTGCGGGAGACGGCGTCGATGCCGTCCGGGCCGCCGTAGTGCAGGTGGGCCAGTTCGGTGCGGACCATGCCGACGACCAGCGTGTTGACCCGGACCTCCGGGGCCCACTCGGCCGCCATGGACCGGGCCAGGCTCTCCAGTCCCGCCTTGGCCGCTCCGTAGGCGGCCGAGCCCGGTGAGGGGCGGCCGCCGCTGACGCTGCCGATCATCACCACGGCGCCCCGGGCCCGGCGCAGGTGCGCGTAGGCGGCGAGGGACGCGGTCAGCGGGGTGATCAGGTTCAGCTCGACGACCCGTGCGTGCCGCTCGGCGTCCGCTTCGGCAAGCCGCCGGTGGGGGGTGCCGCCGGCGTTGTTGACGAGCACGTCGAGGCGGGGCAGGGCGTCGAAGAAGGCGCGGACGGCGGGCGGGTCGCGCAGGTCGAGCGGCGTGAAATCGACGCCGTCCAAAGGCTGCTCGGGCGGCCGGCGGGCACAGGCCGTGACCTGCGCGCCCGCGTCGGCGAAGGCGCGGGCGATCCCCGCTCCCACGCCCCGGGTGCCGCCGGTGACCACGACGGTCCGGCCGCGCAGTGAGCCGTCCGCCGTGCCTGGCGCCAGGTTTTCCACAGGGCCTCCCGCTTGCTCGCACCGGCTGCTAGCTTCGAAGCCACACCTAACAAATGTTTGGTGGAAAGGTTGTTGAGTGCGAAGGTAGCTGATGCGTCCATGGGTGTCTCCACCTCGTTTCCGGAAAAAGGCGTCGCGCAGGTCACCGTCGACCACCCGCCGGTGAACGCGCTGCCGGTGCGCGGCTGGTTCGAGCTGGCGCAGGCGGTGCGCGCGGCGGGCCGCGACCCGGGGACCCGGTGCGTGGTGCTGGCCGCGCGCGGCCGCGGGTTCAACGCGGGCGTGGACATCAAGGAGATACAGACGGACGGGCACGAGGCGCTGCTCGGCGCCAACCGGGGCTGCGCGGAGGCCTTCGCGGCGGTGTACGAGTGCGAGACCCCGGTGGTGGCGGCCGTGCACGGCTTCTGTCTGGGCGGCGGGATAGGCCTGGTGGGCAACGCGGACGCGATCGTCGCGAGCGAGGACGCCGTGTTCGGGCTGCCCGAGCTGGACCGGGGCGCCCTAGGCGCGGCCACCCACCTGGCGCGGCTGGTCCCGCCGCACCTGATGCGGACGCTGTACTACACCGCGCGCACGGCGACCGCGGCGCAGTTGCACGCGCACGGCTCGGTGTGGCGGGTGGTGCCGCGCGACGCACTGCCGGAGGCGGCGCTGGACCTGGCGCGCGAGATCGCCGCGAAGGACGGCCGGCTGCTGCGCCTGGCCAAGGCCGCCATCAACGGCATCGACCCCGTCGACGTGCGGCGCAGCTACCGGCTGGAGCAGGGCTTCACCTTCGAGGCCGCCCTCAGCGGGGTGGCCGACCGGGTCCGTGACACCTTCGGGAAGGAGGGTGCGGGCAGTGACTGACAAGACGATGACCGCCGACGAGGCCGTCTCCCGGCTGGCCAGCGGCATGACCCTGGGCATCGGCGGCTGGGGCTCACGGCGCAAGCCGATGGCCCTGGTCAGGGCGTTGCTCCGGAGCGGCGTCGACGACCTCACCGTGGTCGCCTACGGCGGCCCGGACGTCGGGATGCTGGCGGCGGCCGGCCGGATCCGCAAGCTGGTGACGGCCTTCGTGACCCTCGACTCCGTCCCGCTGGAACCGCACTACCGGGCGGCGCGCGAGCGCGGGGCCTTCGAGCTGACGGAGGTGGACGAGGGCATGTTCATGTGGGGCCTGCGCGCGGCCGCCGACCGCCTGCCGTTCCTGCCGGTGCGCGCCGGGCTCGGCTCGGACGTCATGCGGACCGGCCCCGGCCTGCGGACGGTGACGTCGCCGTACGACGACGGGGAGACGTTCGTGGCGATGCCGGCCCTGCGCCTGGACGCGGCCCTGGTCCACGTCAACCGCGCCGACCGGCTGGGCAACGGGCAGTACCTGGGCCCGGACCCGTACTTCGACGACCTGTTCTGCGCGGCGGCGGACACCGCCTACGTCTCCTGCGAGCAGATCGTGGACACGGCCGAGCTGACGAAGGCCGCGGCCGTCCAGACGCTGCTGCTGAAGCGGCTGCATGTGACGGGGGTGGTGGAGGCGCCGGGCGGTGCGCACTTCACCTCCTGCGCGCCCGACCACGGGCGGGACGAGGAGTTCCAGCGGCTGTACGCGACGACGCCGTGGGCGGAGTTCGCCGAGCGGTTCCTGTCCGGGGACGAGCAGGCCTACCGGTCCGCGGTGCGTGACTGGCGAAAGGGGCGGGGCTGATGGACGTGCTGCGTGCCGACCACTGCGTCGTCGCCTGCGCCGAGGCCTGGCGCGGCTCCGGCGAGATCCTGGCCAGCCCGATGGGGCTGATCCCCTCCCTGGGGGCGCGGCTGGCCCGGCTCACCTTCGCCCCCGACCTGCTGCTGACCGACGGCGAGGCGCTGCTGGTCCGCCCGGACGGCACCCCCGAGGGCTGGCTGCCCTACCGGCAGCACCTCGCGCTGGTCGCCGGCGGCCGCCGGCACGTGATGATGGGCGCCAGCCAGCTCGACCGGTTCGGCAACCAGAACATCTCGGCCATCGGCGACTGGTCGCGGCCCCGCCGCCAGCTGCTGGGGGTGCGCGGAGCGCCCCTGAACACGCTGAACAACCCGACCAGTTACTGGGTGCCGAAGCACTCCCGGCGGGTGTTCGTGGCGAAGGTCGACGTGGTGTGCGGGGTGGGGTACGACCGGGTGGCCCACAACCCGGGCACCGAACGCTTCCACCGCATCCCGCGGGTCGTCACCGACCTGGGTGTCTTCGACTTCGAGACGCCGGACCGCTCGATGCGGCTGGCCGCGCTCCATCCGGGCGTGACCGTCGAACAGGTGCGGGAGGCGACCGGCTTCGCCCTCACGGTCCCGGCCGAGGTGCCCCGCACCCGGGAACCGGCCGCGGAGGAGCTGCGGCTGCTCCGCGAGGTGCTGGATCCGGCCGGTGCGCGGGCGAAGGAGGTCGCGGGCTGATGGAGACAGCGCTCACCCGGCTGGTCGGGGTCCGGCATCCGGTCGTGCAGACGGGGATGGGCTGGGTGGCGGGCCCCCGCCTGGTCTCCGCGGCGGCCAACGCCGGCGCCCTCGGCATCCTGGCCTCCGCCACCATGACCCTCGATCAGCTGCGGGCCGCGATCGCCGAGGTGCGGTGCCGCACGGACGCGCCGTTCGGGGTCAACCTGCGGGCGGACGCGGCCGACGCCGGGGAGCGGGTGCGGCTGATCGTCGACGGGGGTGTGCGGGTGGCGTCGTTCGCGCTGGCCCCCTCCCCCGAGCTGATCGCCGAACTGAAGGCGGCGGGCGTGCTGGTGATCCCCTCCGTGGGGGCGCGGCGGCATGCCGAGAAGGTCGCGGCCTGGGGGGCGGACGCGGTGATCGTGCAGGGCGGTGAGGGCGGCGGGCACACCGGCGAGGTGGCCACGAGCGTGCTGCTGCCGCAGGTGGTGGACGCGGTGCGGATACCGGTGGTGGCGGCCGGCGGGTTCTTCGACGGGCGGGGGCTGGTGGCGGCGCTGGCCTACGGGGCGGCGGGGGTGGCGATGGGCACGCGATTCCTGCTCACCTCCGACTCGACGGTGCCCGACGCGGTGAAGGCGAGGTATCTGGCGGCGACGGTCAAGGACGTCACGGTGACCAGGGCGGTGGACGGCCTGCCGCACCGGATGCTGCGCACTCCGCTGGTGGACTCCCTGGAGAACACCGGCCGGACGCTGCGGCTGCTGCGGGCGGTCCGCCACGCGGCCGTCTTCCGCCGCCTGACCGGCCTGACCTGGCGTCAGCTGGTCCGCGACGGACTCGCCCTGCGGCACGGCAAGGACCTCTCCTGGAGCCGGCTGCTGCTGGCCGCCAACACCCCGATGCTGCTCAAGTCGGCGATGGTGGACGGCCGCGCGGACCTCGGGGTGATGGCGGCCGGACAGGTCGCCGGGGTGATCGACGACCTGCCGTCGTGCGCGGAGCTGGTGGCGCGCGTCATGGAGGAGGCGGACGAGGTGGTGCGGGAACTGGCGGGCCTCAGAGCCGTTCGATGATCGTCACGTTCGCCTGGCCGCCGCCCTCGCACATCGTCTGGAGTCCGAAACGGCCGCCGGTGCGTTCCAGTTCGTGCAGGAGGGTGGTCATCAGCCGGACACCGGTGGCGCCGAGCGGGTGGCCGAGGGCGATCGCGCCGCCGTTGACGTTGACCCTGGCGGGGTCGGCACCGGTCTCCTTGAGCCAGGCGAGGACGACCGGGGCGAAGGCCTCGTTGATCTCGACGAGGTCGAGGGCGTCGATGGTGAGGCCGGTCTTCTTCAGGGCGTGCGCGGTGGCCGGGATCGGCGCGGAGAGCATCCGGATGGGGTCCTCGCCGCGGACGGAGAGGTGGTGGACGCGTGCCCGGGGGCGCAGCCCGTGGGCACGCACGGCCCGTTCGGAGGCGAGCAGCATCGCGGCGGCGCCGTCGGAGACCTGGGAGGAGCAGGCGGCGGTGATGGTGCCGCCGTCCATGACCGGCTTCAGGGCGGCCATCTTCTCCAGGGAGGTGTCACGGCGCGGGCCCTCGTCCACGGCGACCGAGCGGTAGGGCGCGATCTCGCGTTCAAAGCGGCCCTCGTCGATGGCGCGCAGCGCCCTGCGGTGGGAGTTCAGGGCGAACTCCTCCTGGTCGCGGCGGCTGATGCCCCACGTGGCGGCGATCGTCTCGGCGCCGGCGAACTGGTTGACGGGCTGCCTGCCGTACCGGGCGCGCCAGCCCTCGCTGCCGAGGAAGGGGCCCTCGGTCAGCCCGAGCGGTTCGGCGGCCCGCCGGGAGGCGAAGGCGATCGGGATCTGGGACATGTTCTGGACACCGCCCGCGACCACCAGGTCCTGGGTGCCGGAGAGCACGGCCTGCGCGGCGAAGTGCACGGCCTGCTGCGAGGAACCGCACTGCCGGTCGACGGTGACGCCGGGCACCTCCTCGGGCAGCCCGGCCGCCAGCCAGCAGGTGCGGGCGATGTCACCGGCCTGCGGTCCGACCGCGTCGAGGCAGCCGAAGACGACGTCCTCGACGGCGGCCGGGTCGATGCCCGACCGCTGGACCAGCGCGGTCAGCACATGGGCGCCGAGGTCGGCCGGGTGGACCGCGCTCAGTGCGCCCCGGCGGCGCCCGACCGGTGTGCGGACCGCTTCGACTATGTAGGCCTCGGCCATATCGGCGACTCCCTCGGCAGAAAGGGGCTTTCAGCGAATGGGTGGGCTAGGCGCGCACGGCGATCCCGTCCAGGACCATGGACAGGTACTGCCGGGCGATCTCCTCCGGGCTGTGCTGTCCGCCGGGCCGGTACCAGGAGGCGGCGACCCACACGGTGTCGCGCACGAACCGGTACGTGAGGCGGACGTCGAGGTCGGCGCGGAAGACGCGCGCGGCGACCCCGCGCTCCAGCGTGGCCAGCCACGCCTTCTCGAACTTGCGCTGGGACTCGGCGAGAAAGGTGAACCTCTCCTGCGTGACCAGCTGTCTGCTCTCCTTCTGATAGATCGCCACGGCGGCGCGGTGCCGGTCGATCTCCCGGAAGGACTCGGTGACCAGGGCTTCGAGGGTCTCGCGGGGACCGAGCCCGGCGTCCAGGACGGTGTCGTAGCCGTCCCAGAGCTCGTCGAGGAAGGTCCGCAGGATCTCCTCCAGCATCGATTCCTTGGAGTCGAAGTGGTAGTAGAGGCTGCCCGCGAGCATGCCCGCGTGGTCCGCGATCTTCCGCACGGTGGTGGCGTTGTAGCCCTGTTCGGCGAAGACCTCGGCGGCGGTCTCGAGGAGTTCGCGGCGCCGGGCGGGGGCGGCGGTCACCTGGGGCTTCTTCTTGGTCGGCACGGGTCCATTCTGGTCCTACGGGTGCTGGCTGCTGACGGAGACGACCTCTCCGGTGAGGTAGGAGGAGTAGCCGGACGCCAGGAAGACGATCGTGTTGGCCACCTCCCAGGGCTCGGCGTACCGCCCGAGGGCCTCGCGCGCGGTCAGCTCCGCGAGCAGTTCGGCGGAGGTCACCTTCACCAGGTGCGGATGCATGGCGAGGCTGGGCGCCACCGCGTTGACCCGCACGCCGTACTCGGCCGCCTCGACCGCCGCGCACCGGGTCAGCGCCATCACCCCGGCCTTGGCGGCGGCGTAGTGGGCCTGCCCGGCCTGGGCGCGCCAGCCGACGACGGAGGAGTTGTTGACGACGACGCCGCCCCGGCCGCTCTCGCGGAAGTGCCGCAGGGCGGCGCGCAGGCAGCGGAAGGTGCCGTTGAGGGTGACGTCCAGGACTGCCGACCACTGCGCGTCGTCCATGTCGACCAGGGCCGAAGTGCCGCCCAGACCGGCGTTGTTGACGACGATGTCGAGCCGGCCGTGGTCCCGTACGGCGGCCTCGAACAGGGCTCGCACCTGCCGTTCGTCCGTCACGTCGCAGGGCACGGCGGTCACCGCGCCCGGGTGCGTGCCGGCCAGTTCGGCCTCGTACTCCTTCAGCCGGCGCGCGTGCGCGTCGCTGATCAGCACGCGGGCGCCCTCCTCCAGGAAGCGGCGCGCGGTGGCACCGCCGATCCCGGTCCCGGCCGCCGCGGTCACCACCGCGGTGCGCCCCGCCAGCAGCCCGTGCCCGGGCACGTACTCCGGACTCTCGACGCCTGTCATGGGCCCACGCTAACCTACCAAACACTTGTTAGGGAAGGATGGTGACGGCGACCGTGGACCTCACCCACACCCCGGCCGACGAGGAGTTCCGCGCCGAGGCCCGCGCCTGGCTCGCCCGGCACGTGCCCGACCCCGCGCCGCCCTCCCTGGAGACCGCGGAGGGCTTCGCGGCGCACCGCGCGTGGGAGGCCGAACTGGCCGCGGACCGCTGGTCGGTGGTGAACTGGCCGGAGCGGTACGGCGGCCGGGACGCGGGGCTGGTCCGCTGGCTGGTCTTCGAGGAGGAGTACCACGCGGCGGGCGCGCCGGGCCGGGTCGGCCAGAACGGCGTCAGCCTGCTCGCGCCGGTCCTCCTCGCCCACGGCACCGAGGAGCAGCGGGCCCGGGTGCTGCCGCCGATG
Organism: Streptomyces sp. NPDC101237; assembly: GCF_044767465.1. Taxonomy (NCBI): domain Bacteria; kingdom Bacillati; phylum Actinomycetota; class Actinomycetes; order Kitasatosporales; family Streptomycetaceae; genus Streptomyces; species Streptomyces sp. NPDC101237. The sequence continues at coordinate 110,680 of NZ_JBIWNY010000016.1, forward strand.
GCCACCGGCGAGGTGGTCTGGGCGCAGGCCTGGTCCGAGCCAGGGGCCGGTTCCGACCTGGCCTCCCTCACCTCCAGGGCGGTCCGTACGGACGGCGGCTGGCTGCTGAGCGGCCTCAAGACCTGGTCGTCGCGGGCCGCGTTCGCGGACCGCGCGTTCGGCCTGTTCCGCAGCGATCCCGACGCGCCGAGGCCGCACCAGGGGCTCACCTATCTGATGTTCGACCTGCGCGCCCCGGGGGTGACGGTCCGTCCGATCGGCCGCCTCGACGGGAAGCCGGCGTTCGCCGAGCTCTCCCTGGACGAGGTGTTCGTCCCCGACGAGGACGTGCTCGGCCGGCCGGGCGAGGGCTGGCGGATCGCGATGTCGACGGCGGCCAACGAGCGGGGGCTGACGCTGCGGTCGCCCGGCCGGTTCCTGGCCGCCGCCGACCGGCTGCGGGACCTCTGGCGGGCGCGCGGCGAGCCGGAGTCGGCCGCGGCCGGGGTGGCCGACGCCGTCGTCGGCGCCCGCGCGTACCAGCTCTTCACCTACGCGGCCGCCGCCCGCGTCCTGGACGGCGAGGCGCTCGGTCCGGAGTCCAGCCTGAACAAGGTGTTCTGGTCCGAACTGGACCTGGCGCTGCACGAGACGGCGCTGGATCTGCTCGGCGCGGAGGGCGAGTCGGCGGACACCCCGTGGTCCGAGGGATACGTCTTCTCCCTCGCCGGGCCCGTCTACGCGGGCACCAACGAGATCCAGCGGGACATCATCGCCGAGCGGCTGCTCGGCCTGCCGAAGGGACGCCGCTGACATGCGCTTTCGTCTCGACACCGAGCAGCGGGACTTCGCCGGCGCCCTGCGCGGGCTGCTGACGGCGGCGGACACCCCGGCGGTGGCACGCGACTGGAGCCGGGGCGAGCGGGCGAGCGGGCGAGCGCTGTGGAGCCGGCTCGGCGCGGCCGGGGTGTTCGGGCTCGCGGTGCCGGAGGAGTACGGCGGTGCGGGCCGGCGGCCCGTCGAACTCGCCCTGGCCTTCGTCGAGCTGGGGCGGTTCGCGGTGCCGGGGCCGCTGGCGGAGACGGTCGCGGCCGCGGTGCTGCTCGACGACGGCGCGGGCCTCGCCCGGCGGTTCCTGCCGGGGATCGCGTCCGGCGGCACGGTGGCGACGGTGGCGTTCGAGCAGCACGGGTACGGGCCGGCGCTGGACGGGGACGCGGCCGACGTGCGGCTCGCGGCGGCTCCGGAGGGCATGCGGCTGTCCTCCGGAGCCGGGGCGGTACGCAGGTCCCTGGACCCGGCCCGCCGGCTCGCCCCGCTGCTTCCGGTCGGCGAACTGCTGCGCGCGGACCCGCCGTGGGCGCGGGCGGGGACCTGGGCCCGGCTGGCCACGGCCGCGCAGGCGCTGGGGGTCGGGTCGGCGCTGCTCGACAGGACGGTCGCGTACGTCGGGCAGCGCATGCAGTTCGGCGTGCCCGTCGGGTCGTTCCAGGCGGTGAAGCACCGGCTGGCCGACGTGAAGATCGCGCTGGAGTTCGCCCGGCCGATGGTCTTCGGAGCGGCGGTCACGATGACCGCGAGGGACGTGGCCGCGGCGAAGCTGACCGCGTGCGAGGCGGCCTGCGCGAGTGCGCGGGCCGCGCTGCAACTGCACGGGGCGATCGGCTACACCGAGGAGTACGGCCTGTCGTTGTGGCTGACCAAGGCGCGGGCGCTGCGGGGGGTCTGGGGGACACCGCAGGAGTGCCGGAGAGACGTCCTCGCGGGCGGCACCTGATCGCGGACCGGCCCGGACCGGTCGCGCCGCTTCCCCCCCCCGCACCTTTCCGGGGCGCCCGGCCTCGGGCCGTTCTAGTGGTGGTCCCCGCTGGTGAGCTCCTTGTACTCCTCCCGCGTCGGCTTCGGGACGTGGGTGTCCGGGCCGTACATGCCCTTCGCGAGGCTCGCGCGCATCCGCTGGACGAGGGTGACCTTGCGGCGCACCCCGTTGGCGTCCTCCTGCGGGCCGATCTCGTACGGCGGGTTCTGTTCGTGCTGGGTGAGCGTGAACAGGCTGCTCTGGCTGAGGGGTTCGTGGACCTCGATGTACTCGCCGTGCGGCAGCAGCTTGATGAGGCCGGTCTCCCTGCCGTGCAGCACCTTGTCGCGGTCCCGGCGCTGCAGGCCGAGACAGATCCGTTTGGTGGTGACGAAGGCGAGGACGGGCACCACGAAGACGGAGATCCGGACGAACCAGGTGATCGCGTTGATGGAGAGATGGAGATGGGTGGCGACGATGTCGTTGCCGCCGCCGACGAGCAGCACGAAGTACACGCTGAGCCAGGCCACGCCGAGGCCGGTGCGGACGGGGGTGTTGCGCGGCCGGTCGAGGATGTGGTGCTCGCGCCGGTCGCCGGTGATCCACGCCTCGATGAACGGGTAGACGCCGATGGCCAGCAGGAACAGCGGGAAGACCGAGAAGGGGATGAGGACGCCCAGTTCCAGCGTGTGGCCCCAGGCGTTGATCTCCCAGCCGGGCATGACGCGGATCAGCCCCTCGGAGAAGCCGAGGTACCAGTCGGGCTGCGCGCCGGTGGTCACCAGGTCCGGCCGGTAGGGCCCGAACGCCCACACCGGGTTGACGGTGGCGACGGCGCCGATGATCGCGAGGATGCCGAAGGTGAGGAAGAAGAAGCCGCCGGCCTTGGCCATGTAGACCGGCAGGAACGGCATGCCGACGACGCTCTTCTGGTCGCGTCCGGGCCCGGGGTACTGGGTGTGCTTGTGGTAGAAGACCAGGATCAGATGGGCCACCACCAGGCCCAGCATGATCCCGGGCAGCAGCAGGACGTGGATCGGGAAGAACCGCGAGATGATGTCGTGGCCCGGGAACTCGCCGCCGAACAGGAAGAACGAGATGTACGAGCCGACGATCGGGATCGACAGGATCGCGCCGTCGGCGAACCGGACGCCGGTGCCGGAGAGCAGGTCGTCCGGGAGGGAGTAGCCGGTCAGGCCGGTGAGGATGGCGAGGAACAGCAGCGTCCAGCCGAACAGCCAGTTGATCTCGCGCGGCTTGCGGAAGGCGCCGGTGAAGAACACCCGCATCATGTGGACGAGCATGCCGGCGACGAAGACCAGCGCCGCCCAGTGGTGGATCTGCCGGATCAGCAGCCCGCCGCGCACGTCGAAGCTGATGTGCAGCGTCGACTCGTACGCCTTGGTCATGATGATGCCGTTCATCGGCTCGTAGGAGCCGTGGTAGACCACCTCGGCGCCGCTGGGCTCGAAGAACAGGGTGAGGTAGATGCCCGTGAGGATCAGGATGAGGAAGCTGTAGAGGCAGACCTCACCCAGCATGAAGGACCAGTGGTCCGGGAACACCTTGCGCATGTTGGCCTTGGCCAGGCCGTATATCCCGAGCCGTCCGTCGGCCCAGTCCGCGAGCCGCTCACCGTTGCCCGGCGGGTTCGCCCTCTCGGCCGAACTTCCCACCCGTACCGAGCCGTTCACCGTTCGTGCCGCGTCGTCCATACGTCGCGTCGCCTCCCCGCCGGATCATCCCTCAGGGTGGCACGCCGGAACGCTGCCGCCAACGGGGCGACGTGAACTCAGGCCGTCCCGGTGATGCCCGCCGCCCGCGCCGCCGTCAGCCACCGCGGGAACTCGCCGACGAGACGGTCGTACAGTTCGCCGTCCGGCATCTTCCCCGGATCCTCACCGGCGTGGAAGAAGCCCGCGTTGTCCACCACGCGCCTGCCCGGCACCGCGAGGTCGTCGAGCCTGCGCAGGAAGTCGAACTGTCTGCCGTGCGGGTCGCCGAAGCCGACGAACTGCCAGAACAGCGGCAACCTGGCCGCCTTGCACAGATGGCGTTCGGCGGCGGGCCTGCTGACCGGGCCGCCGTCGGTCTGGAAGACGACCAGGGCGGGCGCGGTGGCTCCGCTGTCCAGGTAGTGGTCGATGACGGCGTCCATGGCCAGGTGGTAACTGGTCTTCCCCATGTGCCCGATCGCGGCCATCCCCGCACCCCCCGAATCCACCGTCCTCGGGCCGAGGTTACTTGATCGCGGAAACGCTGCGGCACCTGCCCAGTCGTCCGGTCGGGGACTGGCGGGCAGGCGCCGCATGGTGTTCCGTACGCCTTTGTACGGGACGTTCTCGGGGGTGGGTCAGACCATCAGGGAACGGTCCGTCGGGCGGATCGGGGCCGGGAGGTCGCTCGCTCCGGTCAGGAAGCGGTCGACGCCCTTGGCGGCCGAGCGGCCCTCCGCGATCGCCCAGACGATCAGGGACTGGCCGCGGCCGGCGTCACCGGCGACGAAGACGCCGGGCACGTTGGTCTGGAAGTCGGCGTCGCGGGCGACGTTGCCGCGCTCGTCGAGGTCGAGACCGAACTGCTCGACCAGGCCGTTGGCCCGGTCGGTGCCGGTGAAGCCCATGGCGAGGGTGACCAGCTGGGCCGGGATCCGGCGCTCGGTGCCCGGCTGCGGGGTCAGCTTGCCGTCGACGAACTCCACCTCGGTCAGGTGCAGCCACTGGACGTTGCCGTCCTCGTCGCCCTCGAAGTGGGTGGTGGAGACGGCGTAGATCCGCTCGCCGCCCTCCTCGTGCGCGGAGGTGACCTTGTAGAGCATCGGGAAGGTCGGCCACGGCTGGTGCGGCGCGCGGTCCTCGCCCGGCCGGGGCATGATCTCCAGCTGGGTGACCGAGGCCGCGCCCTGGCGGTGGGCGGTGCCCACGCAGTCGGCGCCGGTGTCTCCGCCGCCGATGACGACGACGTGCTTGCCCTCCGCCGAGATGGGCGACACCACGTAGTCGCCCTCCTGGACCTTGTTGGACAGCGGCAGGTACTCCATCGCCTGGTGGACGCCGCGCAGTTCGCGTCCGGGGACCGGCAGGTCACGGGCGGTCGTCGCACCGGCGGCGATCACGACCGCGTCGTACCGCTTCCTGAGGTCGGTCGCCTTGAGGTCGACGCCGATCTCGACACCGGTACGGAAGCGGGTGCCCTCCGCGCGCATCTGCTCGATACGGCGGTTGATGTGCCGCTTCTCCATCTTGAACTCGGGGATGCCGTAGCGGAGCAGGCCGCCGACGCGGTCGGCGCGCTCGTAGACGGCGACCGTGTGGCCGGCCCGGGTCAGCTGCTGGGCGGCGGCGAGGCCCGCGGGGCCCGAGCCGATCACGGCGACGGTCTTGCCGGACAGGCGCTCGGGGGCCTGCGGGGCGACGGTGCCCGCGTCCCACGCCTTGTCGATGATCGAGACCTCGACGTTCTTGATGGTGACGGCCGGCTGGTTGATGCCGAGCACGCACGCCGACTCGCACGGCGCCGGGCACAGGCGGCCGGTGAACTCCGGGAAGTTGTTGGTGGCGTGCAGGCGCTCGGAGGCGGCCGTCCAGTCCTCGCGGTAGGCGAAGTCGTTCCACTCGGGGATCAGGTTCCCGAGCGGACAGCCGTTGTGGCAGAACGGGATGCCGCAGTCCATGCACCGGCTGGCCTGCTTGCTGATGATCGGCAGCAGCGAGCCGGGGACGTAGACCTCGTTCCAGTCCTTGACGCGCTCGCTGACGGGACGGGTCCGGGCGACCTCGCGGCCGTGGTTCAGGAAGCCCTTCGGGTCAGCCATTGGTCGCCGCCTCCATCATCTTCTCGGTGATCTCGGTCTCGGAGAGACCCGCTCGCTCGGCGGCGTCCTTGGCGGCGAGCACTGCCTTGTACGTGCTGGGGATGATCTTGCTGAACCGGCGGGCGGCCGTGTCCCAGTCGGCGAGCAGCTTCTCGGCGACGGTGGAGCCGGTCTCCTCGGCGTGCCGGCGCACCACGTCGTGCAGCCACTGCCGGTCCGCGTCGTCCAGGGCCTCGACGGCGTCCACGTTGCCGACGTTGACGTTGTCGCGGTCGAGGTCGATGACGTAGGCGATGCCACCGGACATGCCGGCCGCGAAGTTGCGGCCCGTCTCGCCGAGGACCACCGCGTGGCCGCCGGTCATGTACTCGCAGCCGTGGTCGCCGACGCCCTCGGAGACCACCAGCGCACCGGAGTTGCGGACGCAGCACCGCTCGCCGGTCCGGCCGCGCAGGAACAGCTCGCCGCCGGTCGCGCCGTAGGCGATGGTGTTGCCGGCGATCGTGGAGTACTCGGCGAGATGGTCGGCCTCGCGGTCGGGGCGCACGATGATCCGGCCGCCGGAGAGGCCCTTGCCGACGTAGTCGTTGGCGTCGCCCTCCAGGCGGAGGGTGACACCGCGCGGCAGGAACGCGCCGAAGGACTGGCCGGCCGAGCCGGTGAAGGTGATGTCGATGGTGTCGTCGGGCAGACCGGCGCCGCCGAACTTCTTCGTCACCTCGTGGCCGAGCATGGTGCCGACCGTCCGGTTGATGTTGCGGACCTTGATCTGGGCGCGCACCGGCTGGGCGTCGGTGGCGGTGGAGGCGGCCAGGGCGTCCGAGGCGAGCTTGATCAGCTCGTTGTCCAGGGCCTTCTCCAGGCCGTGGTCCTGGGCGACGGTCCGGTGCAGGGCGGCGCCCTCGGGCAGCTCGGGCACGTGGAAGAGCGGGGCCAGGTCCAGGCCCTGCGCCTTCCAGTGGTTCACGGCGCGGGTGACGTCGAGGGTCCCGGCGTGGCCGACGGCCTCCTCGATGGAACGGAAACCCAGCTCGGCGAGGATCTCGCGGACCTCCTCGGCGATGAACCGGAAGAAGTTCACGATGTACTCGGCCTTGCCGGAGAAGCGGTCGCGCAGCACCGGGTTCTGGGTGGCGACGCCGACCGGACAGGTGTCGAGGTGACAGACGCGCATCATGATGCAGCCGGAGACGACGAGCGGCGCGGTGGCGAAACCGAACTCCTCGGCGCCGAGCAGCGCGGCGATCACGACGTCACGGCCGGTCTTGAGCTGGCCGTCGGTCTGCACCACGATCCGGTCCCGCAGGCCGTTGAGGAGCAGGGTCTGCTGGGTCTCGGCGAGGCCCAGCTCCCAGGGACCGCCGGCGTGCTTCAGCGACGTCAGCGGCGAGGCGCCGGTGCCGCCGTCGTGGCCGGAGATGAGCACGACGTCCGCGTGCGCCTTGGAGACACCCGCGGCGACCGTGCCGACGCCGACCTCCGAGACCAGCTTGACGTGGATCCGCGCCTGCGGATTCGCGTTCTTGAGGTCGTGGATCAGCTGGGCCAGGTCCTCGATGGAGTAGATGTCGTGGTGCGGCGGCGGCGAGATGAGGCCGACGCCCGGGGTGGAGTGCCGGGTCTTGGCGACCCACGGGTAGACCTTGTGGCCGGGCAGCTGGCCGCCCTCGCCGGGCTTGGCGCCCTGGGCCATCTTGATCTGGATGTCGTCGGCGTTGACCAGGTACTCGGAGGTGACGCCGAAGCGGCCGGAGGCGACCTGCTTGATGGCGCTGCGCCGGGCCGGGTCGTACAGGCGCTCCGGGTCCTCGCCGCCCTCACCGGTGTTGGACTTGCCGCCCAGCTGGTTCATGGCGATGGCGAGGGTCTCGTGGGCCTCGCGCGAGATGGAGCCGTAGGACATGGCGCCGGTGGAGAACCGCTTGACGATCTCGGAGACCGGCTCGACCTCGTCGACGGGGATCGACGGGCGGTCGCTCTTGAAGCCGAAGAGGCCGCGGAGCGTCATCAGCCGCTCGGACTGCTCGTTCACGCGGTCCGTGTACTTCTTGAAGATGTCGTAGCGGTTCGCGCGGGTCGAGTGCTGGAGGCGGAAGACCGTCTCCGGGTCGAACAGGTGCGGCTCGCCCTCGCGGCGCCACTGGTACTCGCCGCCTATGTCCAGGGTGCGGTGGGCCGGCGCGATGCCGGAGGCCGGGTAGGCCTTGGCGTGGCGGGCGGCCACCTCCTTGGCGACGACGTCGATGCCGACGCCGCCGATCTTGGTGGCGGTGCCGTTGAAGTACTTCTCGACGAAGGCGGTGTCGAGACCGACGGCCTCGAAGACCTGGGCACCCCGGTAGGAGGCGACCGTGGAGATGCCCATCTTGGACATGACCTTCAGGACGCCCTTGCCGAGGGCGTAGATCAGGTTGCGGATGGCCTGCTCGGGGTCCATGCCCGGCAGGAAGGTGCCGGCGCGGGTCAGGTCCTCGACGGACTCCATGGCCAGGTACGGGTTGACGGCGGCGGCGCCGAACCCGATCAGCAGGGCCACGTGGTGGACCTCGCGGACGTCACCGGCCTCGACGAGCAGGCCCACGCGGGTGCGCTGCTTGGTGCGGATGAGGTGGTGGTGGACGGCCGAGGTGAGCAGCAGCGAGGGGATCGGGGCGTGCTCGGCGTCCGAGTGCCGGTCCGACAGGACGATCAGGCGGGCGCCGTTGCCGATGGCCGCGTCGGCCTCGGCGCAGATCTCCTCGATCCGCGCGGCGAGCGCGTCGCCGCCGCCGGAGACCCGGTACAGGCCGGACAGGGTCGCGGCCTTGAAGCCGGGCATGTCGCCGTCGGCGTTGATGTGGATGAGCTTGGCCAGCTCGTCGTTGTCGATCACCGGGAAGGGCAGCACGACCGAGCGGCAGGAGGCGGCGTTCGGGTCGAGCAGGTTGCCGGCCGGGCCGAGGGAGGAGCGCAGCGAGGTGACCAGCTCTTCACGGATCGCGTCCAGCGGCGGGTTGGTGACCTGCGCGAACAGCTGGGTGAAGTAGTCGAAGAGCAGGCGCGGGCGCTCGCTCAGCGCGGCGATGGGCGAGTCGGTGCCCATGGAGCCGATCGGCTCGGCGCCGGACTTGGCCATGGGCGCCAGCAGGACGCGCAGCTCCTCCTCGGTGTAGCCGAAGGTCTGCTGGCGGCGGGCGACCGAGGCGTGGGTGTGCACGATGTGCTCGCGCTCGGGCAGGTCGCCGAGCTCGATCTCGCCGGCTTCCAGCCACTCCTCGTAGGGCTGCGCGGCGGCGAGGCCGGCCTTGATCTCGTCGTCCTCGATGATGCGGTGCTCGACGGTGTCGACGAGGAACATCCGGCCGGGCTGCAGCCGGCCCTTGCGGACCACCTTGGCGGGGTCGATGTCGAGGACGCCGACCTCGGAGCCGAGGACGACCAGGCCCTCGTCGGTGACCCAGTAGCGTCCGGGCCGCAGACCGTTGCGGTCGAGAACGGCGCCGACCTGGGAGCCGTCGGTGAAGGTGACGCAGGCGGGGCCGTCCCACGGCTCCATCATCGTGGCGTGGTAGCCGTAGAAGGCGCGCCGGGCCGGGTCCATGGAGACGTGGTTCTCCCACGCCTCCGGGATCATCATCAGCACGGAGTGCGGCAGCGAGCGCCCGCCGAGGTGCAGGAGTTCCAGCACCTCGTCGAAGGAGGCCGAGTCGGAGGCGTCGGGCGTGCAGATCGGGAAGACCCGGTCCAGCTTCTCCTGCGGGCCGAACAGGTCGGAGACGAGCTGCGACTCGCGGGCCCGCATCCAGTTGCGGTTGCCCTTGACGGTGTTGATCTCACCGTTGTGGGCGACGAACCGGTAGGGGTGGGCGAGCGGCCACGACGGGAAGGTGTTCGTGGAGAACCGGGAGTGCACGAGCGCGATCGCGGATGCGAAGCGGCGGTCGGACAGGTCCGGGAAGAAGGGCTCCAGCTGGCCGGTGGTCAGCATGCCCTTGTAGACGATCGTCCGGGCGGACAGCGACGGGAAGTAGACGCCCGCCTCGCGCTCGGCGCGCTTGCGCAGCACGAACGACCTGCGGTCCAGCGCGATGCCCTCGCTGGCGTGGTCGGTGACGAAGACCTGCCGGAAGACCGGCATGGTGGAGCGGGCGGTGGCGCCGAGCAGGCCCGGGGCGACCGGGACCTCGCGCCAGCCGAGGACGGTCAGGCCCTCTTCGGCCGCGATCGTCTCGATCCGTGAGACGGCGTCCTCGGTGTCGTCCTCGGGCAGGAAGGCGATGCCGACGGCGTAGGAACCGGCCGCGGGCAGTTCAAATCCGGCCACCTCGCGGAAGAAGGCGTCGGGCACCTGGGAGAGCAGGCCGGCGCCGTCACCGGAGTCCGGCTCCGAGCCGGTCGCGCCGCGGTGCTCCAGGTTGCGCAGAACCGTGAGCGCCTGCTCGACCAGCGCATGGCTCGCCTCGCCGGTGAGGGTGGCCACGAAGCCGACGCCGCAGGCGTCGTGCTCGTTACGGGGGTCGTACATACCCTGCGCAGCAGGGCGAGCATCCATGAACGACCAGTTCAGGCCATTCGTGGAGTGCTGGGACGGCTGGCGCGGCGTACGCATCGGCTCTCCCGTCGTCGTCAGTGGCATATAGCAGGTGCCGAGGGACGACGCTGGCCCTCTGCGTTTTTGTAGCGAAATTTCACGCAGGTTACATGATGGAGCGATTCTCGGGAACTGGATACACCGTTCCAACATGCGGACGCCGTGGGGGTTTACGGCGAGGTGCCGCTCACGCGGTGAGGGTGGCGGGGGACCGATCCGGACAGATCCGTGTCCATAGGTCCGCAGGGGCGGGGGTGAGCGTCGCCGACACCCCACAGGTACACGTCAGGCTCCCTTGCCTGCGGTGCGTACGGCTCATGCCCAGTGGTTAAGCGTTCGAAACCAGCGAGTAACGGCTACTTATGCAAGCCACCGCATAAGTAGCGGTCCATCTATCCTACGGCGGTCCCGAACAGGCTGCCCAGGGCATAGGTCACACCGGCCGCGGCGCCGCCGAGCGCCAGCTGCCGCAGGCCGCTGAACCACCAGGTCCGCGCGGTCACCCTGGCCACCACGGCACCGCAGCCGAACAGCCCCGCGAACGCGAGCAGCAGGGCGGGCCACAGGACTGTGGCGCCGAGCAGGAACGGAAGCACCGGCAGCAGCGCGCCGAGCGCGAACGAGCCGAACGAGGACACCGCGGCCACCAGGGGCGAGGGCAGGTCGCCGGGGTCGATGCCGAGTTCCTCCCGGGCGTGTATCTCCAGCGCCTGCTCCGGGTCGGCGGACAGCTGCCGGGCGACCTCCCGGGCGAGCGACGCCTCGACCCCCCTCGCCTCGTAGAGCGCGGCCAGCTCGGCCTCCTCGTCCTGCGGGTGCCGGCGCAGCTCCCGGCGCTCCACCTCCAGCTCGGCCTCGACCAGCTCGCGCTGGGAGGCGACGGAGGTGTACTCGCCGGCGGCCATGGAGAAGGCCCCGGCGGCCAGTCCCGCGAGCCCGGTGATGACGATGGTCTGGTGACCGACGGCTCCGCCGGCGACACCGGTGATCAGGGCGAGGTTGGAGACCAGTCCGTCCATGGCGCCGAAGACGGCGGGCCGCAGCCAGCCTCCGTTCACGTCCCGGTGCGTGTGGTTGTCGCGGTGCGCCTCGTGCAGCGTCGCCTGGGTCTCGATGACGGCCATGCGGCTCCCCCAATGGTCTGAGAACTGGTCTCGAACGGCCTCGAATAAGCTGAGGCAAAGCTAAGTCTGGACTGATTCCATCTTTTGACAACATAGACAGTACGCCTCGGCATTCCCCGCCGCCAGCAAGGAAAGGCTCGGCTAACCTGCGGCTTCGCCTTTCCGTGCTCACTTGCGCGATAGGCCGCACATATGTCGACCGGGTGATGTGAGGCGGTCGAGGCTGCGGTCAACCGCCGTTGGTGGGACACATCCGCAAACGGTCCCGCGCCCCGGCACGGAACCCCTTTCGGAGAGGTCCGCCCATGTCATCGATCGTCTGCACCCCGTCGGTCCCCGCCCCCGAAGAGCGCCCCTCGCCCCTGCACGACCGGGGACGGGGCGCCCTGCTGGGCCTGGCCGTGGGCGACGCGCTCGGGGCCCCGGCGGAGAACATGAAGCCCTCCGAGATCCGCGCCCGCTGGGGCCGCATCACGGGATACGTCACCGACACCCCGGCCGGCACCGACGACACCGAGTACGCGATCTTCTCCGGTCTGCTGCTCGCCCGCCACGGCTCGGCCCTCACCACCGCGCACGTCGAGGCGGCCTGGCACGAATGGATCGCCGACCGCGCCGAGGGTCCCTTCAAGGGCGCCGGCTTCAGCGAGCGCGGCACCCTGGAGAACCTCCGCCGCGGCCTGGCCGCCCCGATCTCCGCCCAGCACCGGCACGCCTGGAGCGACGGCCTGGCCATGCGGGCGGCGCCGTTCGGCGTCTTCGCGGCGGGCCGGCCCGTCGAGGCGGCCCGGCTGGTCGCGATCGACGGTTCGGTGAGCCACGAGGGCGAGGGCATCTACGGCGGCCAGGCGGTGGCCGCGGGCGTGGCGGCGGCCATGGCGGGCGCACCGCCGACCGCGGTGGTGGCGGCCGCGCTGGCGGTGGTGCCGGACGACTCGTGGACGGCCCGCTCCCTGCGCCGGGCGGTCTCGGTCGCCCACCGGGGTGAACGGGCGGTCCGCTCGGCGGTCGTCATCGGCGGCTACCCGTGGACGGATCTGGCCCCGGAGGCGGTGGCCCTGGCCTTCGGCGCCTACGCGGCGGCGGACGGCGACTTCCGGGACGCGGTGCTGACCGCCGTCAACATGGGCCGCGACGCGGACACCACCGCGGCGGTGGCCGGCGCGCTGGCGGGGGCGACCCAGGGAGCGGCGGCGATCCCCGGGGACTGGGCGGCGGCCATCGGCCCGGTCCGCGGCAGCTGCCTCCCGTCGATGGCGGGACAGCACGTCCTGGAGGTCGCGGACCTGCTGACCGGCGCGGCGCGGACCCGCCCCGCGACACCGCAGCTCCCCACGGCCGAGCCCCGCCCCGCGGCCCCGGCGACACCCGCCGACGCCGCCCCGCCGCCGGCCGGCCCCTGCGCCGAGCCGCGCCCCGCCGCAGCGGTCGCCCTGGCACCCGAGCCCCGCCCCACGGCGCCCGCGGCGGCGGCGTCACCGCCCGGCACCGCCCCGCCCCCGGCCGACCCGTTCGCCGAACCCCGGCCCGCCGCGACCGCCGTGGCCACCGGTCCGGCCGGCGAGTCGCCCGGCGGGTGGGCGAAGGACTGGGGTGTGACGGGCCCGAGCCCCCTGGAGGGCGACTGCCGCGAGGGACAGCGGTGAGGCGGCGCCGCATCGAGGGGCTGCTGCTGGGGCTCGCCGCGGGAGACGCCGCCGGCTGGCCCGCCGCCCGGCACCGCGCCGCCCGCATGCCGGAGTGGACCCGCCGCCTCACCAGGGAACTCGACACCTTCGCCGAACAGAACGCGACCACCACCCTGCCCGTCCCCATCGCCCTGAACCAGCCGCCCGAGCCGCTCCGGCTCGGCCCCTCCGACGACGCGGAGTGGGCGGCCTTCGCCGCGGAGGCCGTCCTGCGCGCCGGTGACGACACCGCCCTCGGCGACCTCAGCCGGGAACTGCGCACCCGCGCCGCCATCGACCTCACCTGGACCGCGGTCGCCTCGGAGGTCGCCGCCGCGGCCGAACGCGCCCCCGAGATCGAGTCGGCGGTGCTCCCGCTGCGGGCCCGGATCTCCGTCCGCGCCGGCCTCGGCAACCTCGCCACCGGTCTGCGCCCGCCCGCCACCGGCCACGACAACCCGCACTACTTCGACGACGCCGCCTGCGTCCGGGCCTGCGCGCTCGCCGTCGCCCACCCCGGCGATCCCCGGCGCGCCGCCGACCTCGCCGAGTTCGACGCCCGCTACACCCAGGACGGCGACGGCGTGCACGGCGCACGCGCGATGGCGGCGGCCGTCGCGCTCGCCCTCGCCGGCGCCGAGGTGGAGACCTGTGTGGCGGCCGCGCTCGGCGAACTCCCCGAGGCCACCGAGATCGGCCGCAACGCCCGGCACGCGCTGACGCTCACCGCCACCGCCGACAGCGCGTTCGCGCTCGTCCCCCTCCTCGAACACCAGATCGTCGACCACGTCTACAGCTACGGCATCGCCGCCGCCGAGACCGTCCCGGTCGCCCTCGCCCTCGCCACCGCCGCGCGCGGCCGGATCGCCGAGGCCGTCCCCGCCGCCGCCTGTCTCTCCCGGGTCGCCGACTCGGCCCCCGCCCTGGCCGGCGCGCTCACCGGCGCCCTCGGCGGCGGCGACTCGATCCCGGCGCCCTGGCGGGACGCCTGCCGCACCCTCTCCGGCTGCGCCCTCCCCCGCCTCACCGGCACCGACCTCGTGGAACTCGCCGGACTCCTGGAAGCCACGCAACCGGCCCATCCAGGGGGATGATTCGGTACATGACGCCCAAAACACAACAAAGCACCGGAGCTTCGCTGGACGAACGGATCACCGGAGCCCTCGTCGGGGCGGCCGTCGGCGACGCCCTCGGCGGTCCCGTCGAGGGCTACTCCCCGGACCAGATCCTGGAGCGCCACGGCGGCCGCGTCCACGGCATCGTCGGCCCCTGGAACGGCGACGCCTGGCGCACCGCCCGCCCCATCGCCCCGTACCACAAGGGCGACGGGCACGTCACCGACGACACCTTGATGACCCACGCCCTGGTCCGGGTGTACGACCGCGTCCGCGACCACCTAGACGCCTACGCGATCGCCGACCACCTGGTCCCCGACCTGATGACCGGCCCCCGCTGGATCCCGGAGCTGGAGGCGGAGACCATCCTGCTGCACCGGGTATTCCTCGCCGAGAAGTGGCTGGCGGCCCGGCTGCACTACGGCCACGTCGATCCCCGCGAGGCCGGCACCGGCAACATCGTCAACTGCGGCGCGGCGATGTACATGGCCCCGGTCGGCCTGGTCAACGCGGCGAACCCGCGGGCCGCGTACGCCGAGGCGCTGGACGTCGCGGGCGCCCACCAGTCCTCGTACGGCAGGGAGGCGGCCGGTGTCTTCGCGGCGGCGGTGGCGGCCGCCGCCACGCCCGGGGCGACACCGGACTCCGTCGTCACCGCGTGCCTGTCGCTGGCGAAGGACGGCACGCGGGCGGCGATCGAGGCGGTCTGCGAAGCGGCCGCGCGCCACAGCGACTTCGAGTCCGCTCTCACCCCCCTCCGGCAGGCGGTCGCCCCCTACGACACGGTCGGCCCCGACTACCGTTCCCCGTCGCTCGGCGCCCGCCGTCCCTCCCGCCTCCACGCGATCGAGGAACTCCCCGTCGCCCTCGGCATGTTGCTGGTGGCCGGCGGCGACTTCCGGCACGCCGTGCTCGGTTCCGTCAACTACGGCCGCGACTGCGACTCGATCGCGACGATGGCGGGCGCGATCGCCGGAGCACTGGGCTCCGCCGTGCCCGAGGAGTGGTCGAAGCCGGTCGCCGAGGCGAGCCGCCTGGACCTGTGGGGGCCGCCGCGCACGCTCGCCGCCGTGACCGCGGAGATCTTCGCCCGCGACACGGCGCACCGGCGCGCCCACGAGGAGTCCTTCGCCCGCCTCGGAGGCCCGAGTTGCTCCGCCTGACCTGGGTCCAGCCGGAGGACCTGCTGGGCCACGAGATCCGCCAGGCCCGGCAGGACGGCCGGGAGCCCGGCGCCGTCGAGGCGCGCTGGAAGGCGGCGGGCGGGGCGGACGCGCCGGACCGGGCCGGAGCCTCGCCGGACCGGGCGTCCCGCTATCTTCGCCGCCTCGCGGAGGACCTCCTCGACGAACTCGCGGACCTGCCGAGCAGGTTGGACGAGCCGACGGATCTCGAAGCGATCCGGGCGCTGTGCCCGGAGTGGCCGTCGAACGGCCGTGCCCCGGCGGGGGCCGATCGCGCGGTTCCCCGCGCCCCTGACGGAGCGCGGGCAGGCGCCCCCACCCCCCGCGCGTACCAGGCGGCCTGGCTCGGCCGGGCCGTCGGGTGTCTGCTCGGCAAACCCGTCGAGAAGCTTCCGCTGCACGCGATCCGCGAACTCGCCCGCGCCACCGGCAACTGGCCCCTGAACCACTACTTCACCGCCCGCGGGGTCCCCGCCGCCCTGCTCGCCGCGCATCCCTGGAACCGCCGCTCGGCGGCCACGTCCCTCGCCGAGAACATCGACGGCATGCCCGAGGACGACGATCTCAACTACCCCCTCCTCGGCCTCCTCCTGCTCCGGCGCCACGGCCGGGACTTCACCACCTCCGACGTGGCCGCCCTGTGGCTGGACGAACTCCCCGCAGGACGCACCTTCACCGCCGAGCGCATCGCCTACCGCAACCTCCTCTCCGGCGTCGAGCCCCCGCACACCGCCCGCCACCGCAACCCCTTCCGCGAGTGGATCGGCGCCCTGATCCGGGCCGACGTGCACGGCTGGACCAACCCCGGCGACCCGGCCGCCGCGGCCGAACAGGCCCATCGCGACGCGGCCCTCACCCACACGGCCAACGGCGTCTACGCGGCGATGTTCACGGCGGCCGTCATCGCCGCCGCCGGCGGCACCCGCGACGTCCACGCCTGCCTGCGCGCGGGCCGCGCGGTGATCCCGCCCCGGTCCCGCCTGGCCGGGGCGATCGACCGGGCGATCCGGCTGGCCCGGACCCACGAGGACTTCGAGACGGTCGTGGACGAACTCCACCGCACCCACTCCCCCACCCACCACTGGGTGCACGCCGTCCCCAACACCGCGCTGATCGCCGCCGCCCTCACCCACGCGGACGGCGACTTCACCGGATCCGTCTGCCGTGCGGTGAGCGGCGGCTGGGACACCGACTCGAACGGCGCGACGGCCGGCTCCGTCGCCGCACTGCTCGCCGGCGACCCCGGCGCCCTCCCCGACCGCTGGACGGCCCCGCTCAAGAACCGGCTCGCCACCTCCGTCGGCGGCTTCGACGGCACCGACTTCGACACCCTCGCCCACCTCACCCACCTGGAGGCGACCCGCCCATGACCCAGATCGCCGTACTCGGCAGCACGAACATGGACCTCGTCGCGTACGTCGAGAGGGCCCCGCAGCTCGGCGAGACCGTGACCGGACGGGAGTTCCGCACCGTCCCCGGCGGCAAGGGCGCCAACCAGGCGATCGCCGCCGCGCGGGCCGGCGCCACCGTCTCGATGATCGGCGCCGTCGGCCACGACGCCTACGGCGTGCGGATGCGGGAGACCCTCGAACACTCCGGTGTGGACACCGACTCGCTGCGCACGATCGAGTGCCCCTCCGGCACCGCGCACATCGTCGTGGACGACGAGGGCGGCAACGCGATCGTGGTGATCCCCGGCGCGAACGGCACCGTCGACCATCTCGCCCCCGGCGACGAGGGGGTGATCGCCTCCGCCGACACGCTCCTGCTCCAGCTGGAGATCCCGCTGCCCGCGGTCGTCGCCGGTGCCGAGGCCGCCCGCAGACACGGCGTCCGGACCATCCTCACCCCCTCCCCCACCCGCACGCTGCCCGCCGAACTCCTCGACAACATCGACCTGCTGGTGGCCAACGAACGGGAGGCCTCGGCCCTCGCCGACCGTGCCGACCCGCGCGACGCGGCCGCGGCCCTGCTCGGCCTGGTGCCCCGGGTCGTCGTCACCCTGGGCGCCGCCGGCAGCCTCTACCTCACCCGTGACGCCGCGCCCCTGGTCATCCCGGCGCCCCGGGTGACCGCCGTCGACTCCACGGGCGCGGGCGACACCTTCGTCGGCGCCCTCGCGGTCGCCCTGGCCGAGGAGAAACCGATCCGGGAGGCCCTGTCCTGGGCGGCGGCCGCGGCCGCGCTCGCCGTGCAACGGGAAGGGGCGTCCACATCCATGCCGTACCGTCCGGAGATCGAGGCCCAGTACACCGCATGACTACGACACCACAGCCCCAGCCGCTCGCCGGCCTGCGCGTCCTGGACCTCGCCACCCTCTTCGCCGGTCCCCTCGCCGCGACCCTGCTCGGTGACTTCGGCGCCGAGGTCGTCAAGGTCGAGCACCCCGCCAAACCCGACCCCTCGCGCGGGCACGGCCCCGCCAAGCAGGGCGTCGGCCTGTGGTGGAAGCTGCTCGGCCGCAACAAGCGGACCATCACCCTGGACCTGTCCAAGCCGGGCGGCCGCGCCACCCTGCTCCGGCTCGCCGCCGGCGCCGACGTGATCGTGGAGAACTTCCGGCCCGGCACCCTGGAGAAATGGGACCTCGGCTGGGAGGAGCTCTCCGCCGCGAACCCCCGGCTGATCCTGACCCGGGTCACCGCCTTCGGCCAGTTCGGCCCCTACGCCCACCGCCCCGGATTCGGCACCCTCGCCGAGGCGATGAGCGGCTTCGCGGCGATCACCGGCGATCCGGACGCCCCGCCCACCCTCCCGCCGTTCGGCCTGGCCGACTCCATCGCGGCGCTGGCCACCGCGTACGCGGTGCTGACCGCGCTGGCCGCCCGCGACCGCACCGGCGAGGGCCAGGTCGTCGACATGGCGATCATCGAACCGATCCTCACCGTCCTCGGGCCGCAGCCCACCTGGTACGACCAGCTCGGCTACGTCCAGGAGCGCACCGGCAACCGCTCGGCCAACAACGCCCCGCGCAACACCTACCGCACGGCGGACGGCACCTGGGTCGCCGTCTCCACCTCGGCCCAGTCGATCGCGGAACGCGTGATGCGGCTGGTCGGACGCCCGGACCTGATCGACCAGCCGTGGTTCGCGACCGGCGCCGACCGGGCGGCCCACTCCGACGTCCTCGACGCGGCCGTCGGCGACTGGATCGCCGTCCGCTCGCGCGCCGAGGTGCTGGCCGAGTTCGAGAAGGCGGAGGCGGCGGTGGCGCCCATCCAGGACGTCAGGGACGTGATGGAGGACCCGCAGTACCTGGCGCTGGACACCGTCACCACCGTCCCCGACCCCGAACTGGGGCCGCTGCGCATGCAGAACGTCCTCTTCCGGCTCTCCGCGACCCCCGGCGCGATCCGCTGGACGGGCCGTCCGCACGGTGCCGACACCGACGAGGTCCTGACCGAGCTGGGACTGACCCCGGCCCAGTTGCGCGCACTGCGCGACGAGGGCGCCGTATGACCCCCGCGGCCTTCCCGCTGACCTGGCTGTACGTTCCCGGCGACCGGCCGCACGTGGTCGCCAAGGCGCTGGTCAGCGGGGCGGACGTGGTGGTGATCGACCTGGAGGACGCCGTCGCCCCGGACCGCAAGGACTGGGGCCGCGCCGCCACCGCGGAGCTCCTCGGCCACCCCCAGCCGGTCCCCGTGCACGTCCGGATCAACGGCCTGGACACCCCCTGGGCCGCGGCCGACCTCCAGTCCCTGCTGGGCCTGCCCGGCCTCGCCGGTCTGCGCCTGCCCAAGGTGTCAGGACCCGGTGACATCCACCAGGTCGCGGCCCGGACCGCCGCGCTCCCGCTCTACGCGCTCCTGGAGTCGGCCCTCGGCATCGAGCACGCCTACGCCATCGCCACCGCCCACCCGGCCCTGCGGGGCGTCTCGCTCGGGGAGGCCGATCTCCAGGCCGACCTGGGGGTGTACGACGACACCGGCCTCGACTGGTCACGGTCGCGGATCGTGGTCGCCGCCCGGGCCGCGGGCCTCGCCCCGCCGCCCCAGTCGGTCCACCCGGACACCCGCGACCTCAAGGGCCTCGCCGCCTCCTGCGCCCGTGGCCGCGCCATGGGGTTCCTGGGACGCGCCGCCATCCATCCCCGTCAGCTCCCGATCATCGAACGCGCCTACCTCCCCACCCATGCCGAACTGGAACAGGCCGAGAAGATCATCAAGGCGGCCACCACGGAGCCGGGCGCCCAGGCCCTCCCGGACGGCAGTTTCATCGACGCCGCGGTGGTGGCGACGGCGCGCAGGACCCTGTCCCTGCTGAACCGCCGCTGACCCCGGCCCGCTCGCACGCGAAGAGGGCGCCCGGTTGGTCCGGGCGCCCTCTTCGTCGTGTCGCGGCAGGTCAGCTCTTCTTGGCCGCCGACCCGGCCCCGTCCTTGGCGTCTTCCTCGGCGTCTTCCTCGGCCTCGGTCTCGGCTCCGGGCTGCTTCCCGCCCTCGGCCGCGGCGGACTCGGCCTGCGCAGCCTGGTCGGACGTCCCGGCCCTCTCGGCCTTCCCGGCCTCGGCGGTGTCATCGGACTCACCGGACTCACCGGCCTCGGCGGGCTCGCCCGCACCGGACTCGCCGGCGGCGGCGTCCGCCTCGACCGCCCCCTCGGCGGCGCCCGGCTCGACCACCGCTTCCCGGCCCGGCCGCTTCTTCGTGGACACCACGAAGTAGACCACCGCGAGCAGGAACACCAGCATCGCGGTCCAGTCGTTGAGCCGCAGACCGAGGAAGTGGTGGGCGTCGTCGACGCGCATGTACTCGATCCAGCCGCGGCCGACGCAGTACGCGGCGACGTACAGCGCGAACGCCCGGCCGTGCCCCAGCTTGAAGCGGCGGTCGGCCCAGATGACCAGGAACGCGACCCCGATGCACCACAGCGACTCGTAGAGGAAGGTCGGGTGGTAGTAGCCCGGCACCCGGCCGCCCTCGGACGAGGTGATGTGCAGGGCCCACGGCACATGGGTCTCGCGGCCGTACAGCTCCTGGTTGAACCAGTTGCCCCAGCGGCCGATCGCCTGCGCGAGGGCGATGCCGGGGGCGATGGCGTCGGCGTAGGCCGGCAGCGGGATGCCCCGGCGCCGGCAGCCGATCCAGGCGCCCACCGCGCCGAGCGCGATCGCGCCCCAGATGCCGAGGCCGCCCTGCCACACCTTGAAGGCGTCGACCCAGTCACGGCCCTCGCTGAAGTACAGCTCGTAGTCCGTGATCACGTGGTAGAGACGCCCGCCGACCAGGCCGAACGGGACGGCCCAGACCGCGATGTCGGCCACGGTGCCGGCCCGCCCGCCCCGGGCGATCCAGCGCCTGTTTCCGAGCCAGACGGCTACGAAGACACCGATGATGATGCAGAAGGCGTAGCCGCGCAGCGGAATGGGACCGAGGTGGATCACTCCGCGCGAAGGGCTGGGAATGTAGGCAAGATATTCCATGGCAGGGTCGACGCTACCGTGCCGGACCGGGCCGACGGCAATCAGCCCGGCTACGGCTCCATAACAGGGAGGTGAGAATGCCCCTCACCCCTTGTTGGCGTCCTCCACGAGCTGCGTGAGCTTGGCCGGGGTCATCGTCTGGTCCTGGTAGATGTTCCTGCCGTCGAGCAGCACGGTCGGGGTGCCGCCGAACTTGGCCGCCTGGAAGGCCTCGTTGGACTTCACGACCCAGGCGTTGTGCGTACCGTCCTTGACGCATTTCCGGAACGCCGGGGTGTCCAGCCCGTCGACCTTGCCGGCCAGCTCGATCAGTTTGTCGTTGCTGGAGAAGGCGTCGTCGGTCTCCTTCGGCTGGTTCCCGTACAGCACGTCGTGGAAGTCGCGGAACTTCCCCGCGTCCTGGGCGCAGGCCGCGGCGTTGGCGGCGTTGCGGGAGCCGGTGCCGCCGAGGTTGCCGTCGATGAGGGTGACCAGGTGGTACTCGATCCGGAGCTTGCCGGCGTCGGTCAGCTCGTGGAGCGTCGGCCGGTACGCCGCCTCGAAGGCCTGGCAGGCGGGGCAGCGGAAGTCCTCCCAGACGGTGAGCGTGGCCTTGGCGCCGTCCTTGCCGACCGGGACCGCGAGGCTGTCCTTGCCCTGCGCGCCCGAGGGCGCCACGACCGGGCCCGAGCTCTCGCCGCCCTTGTCCTTGCCCGCGTTCGCCGCGACCACGCCGATCACCGCGGCCAGGCCCAGCACGCAGACCACGCTGGCGCCGACGATCAGCGCGCGCCGCCGCTTCTCCGCGGCCTTCTGCTTCTCGCGGTCGGCGGCCAGCCGCTCGCGGGCCGTCCGCTTTCCGTCTCGATTCTTCTCGCTCACACCACCAGAACGAACCGGGGAGGCGCACCGCGCCTCCCCGGTCCCAGGTCCACCCGTACGGGTGACCGCATGGCGCGTGGTGTGCGTTTACGCCTGTCCGCGCACGCCCTTCGCGAGGTCACCGGCGAGTTCCCGCACGGCCGAGATGCCGGCCGCCTCGTCCGGCGCGTCCAGCATCCGCTTCACGAAGGCCGAGCCGACGATCACACCGTCGGCGAAGCCGGCGACCTCGGCGGCCTGGGCCGCGTCGGAGACGCCGAGGCCGACGCAGACGGGCAGGCCGGTGCCGGTGGCGCGGGTGCGTTCCACCAGGTTCTGGGCCTGCGCGCCGACCGACGCGCGGGTGCCGGTGACGCCCATCAGGGACGCGGCGTAGACGAAGCCGCTGCCGGCCTCGGTGATCTGCGCGAGCCGCTCGTCCTTGCTGCTCGGCGCCACGACGAAGACCGTCGCCAGGCCGTGCTTCTCGGCGTGCTCCCGCCACAGGGCGGACTCCTGGACGGGCAGGTCGGGCAGGATGCAGCCCGCGCCGCCCGCCTCGGCCAGCTCGGCGGTGAACCGTTCGACGCCGTAGCGGTCGACGGGATTCCAGTACGTCATGACGAGGACCGGCTTGCCGGTGGCCGCGGAGACCTCTCGCACCGTGCGCATGACGTCCGCGATCCGGACGCCGCCGCGCAGGGCGACGTCGTCGGCGGTCTGGATGACCGGGCCGTCCAGCACCGGGTCGCTGTGCGGCAGCCCGACCTCGACGACGTCGGCGCCGCCGTCGAGCACGGCCTTGATCGCCTCGATGCCGCCGGCCACGGTCGGGAACCCGGCCGGGAGGTAGGCGATGAGCGCGGCCCGGCCCTCGGCCCTGGCGCCCGCGAGGGTGTCCGACAGCAGCTGAATGTTCCCGCTCACTTGGCGTCCCCCTCGATCTCGGCGGTGTCGGCGGCGTCGGCCGCGACCTCGGCGTCCGTGTCGTACAGCCCGAAGTAGCGTGCGGCGGTGTCCATGTCCTTGTCGCCGCGGCCGGACAGGTTGACGACGATCAGCCCGTCCGGGCCGAGTTCCCTGCCGACCTCCAGGGCGCCGGCCAGGGCGTGGGCGCTCTCGATGGCCGGGATGATGCCCTCGGTGCGGGACAGCAGGCGCAGGGCCTGCATGGCCGCGTCGTCGGTGACCGCGCGGTACTCGCCGCGCCCGGAGTCCTTGAGGTAGGAGTGCTCCGGTCCGATGCCCGGGTAGTCCAGGCCCGCGGAGATCGAGTACGGCTCGGTGATCTGGCCCTCGTCGTCCTGGAGGACGTAGGACCGGGAGCCGTGCAGGATGCCGGGCTCGCCCGCGGTGAGGGTGGCGGCGTGCTCGCCGGTCTCGATGCCGTGGCCGGCGGGCTCGCAGCCGACGAGGCGGACACCGGCGTCGGGGATGAACGCGTGGAAGAGGCCGATGGCGTTGGAGCCGCCGCCGACGCAGGCGATCGCCGCGTCGGGGAGGCGGCCGGCGCGCTCCAGGATCTGGCGGCGGGCCTCGACGCCGATGACCCGGTGGAAGTCGCGGACCATGGCCGGGAACGGGTGCGGGCCGGCGACCGTGCCGAACAGGTAGTGGGTGTGGTCGACGTTGGCCACCCAGTCCCGGAACGCCTCGTTGATGGCGTCCTTCAGGGTGCGGCTGCCGGACTGCACGGCGACGACCTCGGCGCCGAGCATGCGCATGCGGGCCACGTTCAGGGCCTGGCGCCGGGTGTCGACCTCGCCCATGTAGATGGTGCAGTCGAGGCCGAAGAGGGCGCAGGCCGTGGCCGTCGCCACGCCGTGCTGGCCGGCGCCGGTCTCGGCGATCACCCGGGTCTTGCCCATCCGCCGGGTGAGCAGGGCCTGCCCGAGCACGTTGTTGATCTTGTGCGAGCCGGTGTGGTTGAGGTCCTCGCGCTTGAGGAAGATCCGGGCGCCGCCGGCGTGTTCCGCGAAGCGGGGGACCTCGGTCAGGGAGCTGGGGCGGCCGGTGTAGTGGACGAGCAGGTCGTCGAGTTCACGGGCGAACTCGGGGTCGCTCTTGGCCTTGTCGTACTCGACGGCGACCTCGTCCACGGCGGCCACGAGGGCCTCCGGGATGAACTTGCCGCCGAAGGCGCCGAAGTAGCCCTCCGGGGAGGGCACCTGGCCTTCCGCGTCAGGGAAGAAGTAGTCGCTGGGCATGCGGAGACCTCACGGTGAGTGTGTGGAAGGACACGGTTCGCCGTGGGGCGGGGGGTGATCCGCCGACGGACGGCCGTCGGCGGCTGATCGCGCACGCGCGGCGCGAGCCGCGGATCGGGTACAGCCCCGCGCCCCTAAAGGGCGCGCTGCCATCGGCGGCCGTTCACCTGGCCCGGTTCGTCACCGATGACGTACCGCACGCGGCGGCCGTGGACACGCCTCGCCGGGGCTCGGCAGCCCCTGGGGCGGCAGCCGCGCGCGAGGCGGGCGTACCGGTCCACGGTCGTCACGGTGAGAGTCATCGGTGTCAGCCTAGCGGGTGGTCAGGACCTGCCGTGGCGCAGCGCGGGGTGCTCGCCCGCCGCCACCAGGTCGGCCACCGCGGCCTTGGGGTCGCGGCCGGTCACCAGGGACTCGCCGACCAGGACCGCGTCGGCGCCCGCGTTGGCGTAGGCGATCAGGTCGTGCGGGCCGCGGACGCCGGACTCGGCGACCTTGACGACGGTGTCGGGGATCTCCGGGGCGACCCGCTCGAAGGTGCCGCGGTCGACCTCCAGGGTCTTCAGGTTGCGCGCGTTGACACCGATCACCTTGGCGCCCGCGTCCACCGCGCGCTCGACCTCGTCCTCGTCGTGCACCTCGACGATCGGGGTGAGACCGATGGAGACCGCCCGCTCGATCAGCGACTCCAGGGCCGGCTGGTCGAGCGCCGCGACGATCAGCAGCGCGAGGTCGGCGCCGTACGCGCGGGCCTCCCACAGCTGGTACGACGTGACGATGAAGTCCTTGCGCAGGACCGGGATGTCCACGCGGGCCCGGACCGCCTCCAGGTCGGCCAGCGAGCCGCCGAAGCGGCGCTGCTCGGTGAGGACCGAGATGACGGCCGCGCCGCCCGCCTCGTAGTCCGCGGCGAGCCCGGCCGGGTCGGCGATCGCGGCCAGCGCGCCCTTGGACGGGCTGGAGCGCTTGACCTCGCAGATCACCTTGACGCCGTCGCCGCGCAGCGCGGCCACGCCGTCCTTGGCGGCGGGCGCCTTCGCCGCGCGTTCCTTGAGCTCGTCGAGGCTGACGCGCGCCTGCCGCTCCGCGAGGTCGGCACGGACTCCGTCGATGATCTCGTCGAGCACACTCACGCGAGCGGTCCCCTTCCGGTTCCGGGCGGTTCTTCCGAGCGGGTCGCAACCCCTGCGGGTCAAAACCCATGGTCATACCGATGGTATCCGCAGGACGGCGCCGACCTCGCATCCGGCCGTCGGCGGCCCCCTCTACCTGGACGTTCGCCGGTCGATCAAGGACGCAACCAGTCGGCGAACGGCAGGTTCCGGACAACGGTGAAGACCAGCAGCAGCGCGCCCAGCGTCCACATCGGCACCGGCCGGAGTTCGATCCGCACGGAGCGGCCGCGTGCCGCGCGCACCACCCAGACGGTCCACACCACGGCGAAGGCCAGATAGGCGGCCACGCCCGCGGCGTTGTCCCGCAGCGCGGCGAGGAGGTCACCGTGGACGAACGCGTGCGCGCCGCGCAGGCCGCCGCAGCCGGGGCAGTACAGACCGGTGAGCCGGTACAGGGGGCAGACCGGGTAGTGGCCGGGCTGGTTGGGGTCGACCGTGCCGACGTAGGCGAAGGCCCCGAGGACGGCGGCCATCACCCCCGCGGGCACGGCCAGGCGTCCC
This sequence comes from Streptomyces sp. NPDC101237, assembly GCF_044767465.1. Lineage (NCBI taxonomy): Bacteria > Bacillati > Actinomycetota > Actinomycetes > Kitasatosporales > Streptomycetaceae > Streptomyces > Streptomyces sp. NPDC101237. The sequence continues at coordinate 136,078 of NZ_JBIWNY010000016.1, forward strand.
CGCAGGGAGGTCGGCGCCGGGGCGGCCGCGCTGGAGGTGTCGGCGTTCACGCCTCGCATTGTGCCCCCTACCGTCGGCGCACGCGCGCGAGGGGCGCCCCGACGGATCGGGACGCCCCTCGGAGGAAGACTCCGCCGGTCAGCTCTCGGCGGCGACCGGCTCGCGGGTGACGGTCGGGGCGCTGCGCGTCACGAGGGCGGTCTGCTTCGGCATGCCGAGGCCCATGGCGCGCATGATCATGCCGACCACGCCGCCGAGGACCACGATCACCATGCCGGCCCAGAAGCCCACCGGCTGGGCCATCACCATGAAGGCGCCCGAGACGCAGAAACCGATGAAGGCGATGGTGACGCCCGTCCACGCGGCCGGGGTGTGACCGTGGCTGCTGCCCGCCATGACTTGCTCCTCGTTAGCTGGTGCGTGTCGTACGTGCCGTCCGTGGCCGCGCTCGTACGGGTCCGTTGCGGACTCTCTTGCTCCATTGTCCCGTACGCGCACGCGTGCCGGGAGCGGGGGTGGCGTCTGATGCGCCACATCGGCCGCGGCTCCCGCGGGCTCAGGCTCCGGTCGGGTCCTCGCCGCGGTCGAGCGCCTTCCAGATGTCCTCGGGACGGTCCGGGTCCACCGGCTTGGGCGCGCGGCGGGGCCGCTGTGCGCCCGTGCCGCGCTCGTAGCGGCCGGACATGGCGGGCCACAGGCGGCCGTAGCGCAGCGCCAGCAGTCCGGCGACCAGGATCAGCGCGCCGCCGGCCGCGGCGACGTACGGCCAGCCGGTGTGGCTGAGGGCGGCGACGGTGGCGGAGGTGTCGCCGCTGGCCTCGGCGGCCCGCTCGTCCAGGGCGGAGCCGTCGGAGGCGCCCGCGAGGGCGGCGACCACGATGCCGGCGCCGGACAGGGCGAGGAGCCCGGAGACCAGGAAGCGGCCGGCCCTGCGGACGGCGAAGACGGCGACGAGCGCGGCGAGGCCCACTATGGCGAGGGCCGCGGGAACGCCCGTGACGTCGCTGCCCTTGGCGGTCAGCGGGAAGGCGCCGCCGGCCACCGTCGCGGTGCCCTCCGCCCAGCGCTGCCGGCTGGACAACAGGGCCACGGCCGCGCCGAGCGCGCCGAACAACAGCGCCACGGCGAGGCTGCGGCGGCCGGACCCGCTGTGCGCGGCGGCCTCGGAACGGGGGTGAGGAACAGCAGTCACGTACTCCACTATGGCTTGAACCGAGGGCGAACGGTCAACCGGGGTTGGGTGATAAGCGCCCTAGTCGCCCAGTCTGTTGGCCGTGTGCACCGCGCGCAGCACCGCCGCGGCCTTGTTGCGGCACTCCTGGTCCTCCGCGACCGGGTCGGAGTCCGCGACGATGCCGGCGCCCGCCTGGACGTAGGCGGTGCCGTCCCGCAGCAGCGCGGTACGGATGGCGATGGCGGTGTCGGAGTCGCCCGCGAAGTCGAGGTAGCCGACGCAGCCGCCGTACAACCCCCTTCTGGAGGGCTCCAGTTCGTCGATGATCTGCATCGCCCGGGGCTTGGGGGCGCCGGAGAGGGTGCCGGCCGGGAAACAGGCGGTGAGGACGTCGAAGGCGGTGCGGCCCTCGGCGACCTTGCCGGTGACCGTCGAGACGATGTGCATGACGTGCGAGTACCGCTCGACGGACATGAAGTCGACGACCTCGACGGAGCCCGGTTCGCAGACCCGGCCCAGGTCGTTGCGGCCGAGGTCGACCAGCATCAGGTGCTCGGCGCGCTCCTTGGGGTCGGCCAGCAGTTCGTCGGCGAGGTCCTGGTCCTCGCGCGGGGTGGCCCCGCGCGGCCGGGTGCCGGCGATGGGGTGGACCATGGCCTGGCCGTCCTCGACCTTGACCAGGGCCTCCGGGCTGGACCCGACGACGTCGAAGCCCTCGAAGCGGAACAGGTACATGTACGGCGAGGGGTTGGTGGCCCGCAGGACCCGGTAGACGTCCAGCGCGGCGGCGGTGCACGGCGTCTCGAAGCGCTGCGAGGGGACCACCTGGAAGGCCTCGCCGGCGCGGATGCGCTCCTTGACGTCCTCGACGGCGGCCTGGAAGTCGGGGCCGCCCCACAGGGCGGTGTACTCGGGGAGCTCGGAGGGCGGCAGCGCGGCCGGGGGCTGGGCGACCGGGCGGGAGAGGTCGGCCTCCATGGCGTCCAGGCGGGCGATCGCGTCGTGGTAGGCCTCGTCGACGCCGGTGTCGAGGTCGTTGTGGTTGATCGCGTTGGCGATCAGCAGGACCGAGCCCTCCCAGTGGTCCATCACCGCGAGGTCGCTGGTGAGCAGCATGGTCAGCTCGGGCAGCCCGAGGTCGTCCCGCTCCCCGGGGCCGATCTTCTCCAGGCGGCGCACGATGTCGTAGCCCAGGTAGCCGACCATCCCGCCGGTGAACGGCGGCAGGTCCTCGGTGTGCGGGGTGTGCAGGGCCTCGATGGTGGCGCGCAGGGCGGCCAGCGGGTCGCCGTCGACGGGCACGCCGACCGGCGGGGTGCCGAGCCAGTGGGCCTGCCCGTCGCGGGCGGTGAGGGTGGCCGCGGAGCGGACGCCCACGAAGGAGTAGCGAGACCACTGGTACGCCGTGCGGCCGTTCTCGGCCGACTCCAGCAGGAAGGTGCCGGGGCGCTCGGCGGCGAGCTTGCGGTAGAGCGCGACCGGGGTGTCACCGTCGGCGAGGAGCTTGCGGGTGACCGGGATGACGCGCCGGTCGGTCGCCAGCTTGCGGAAGGTCTCCAGTTCCATGGCGGCAGACCTTACCGACCGGACGCCGGGACGCCGGAATCGACGCCGTCGGCGAGGAGCACGTCGGCGTCGAAGCAGGTGCGGTCGCCGGTGTGGCAGGCGGCGCCCGCCTGGTCGACCTTGACCAGCAGGGTGTCGGCGTCGCAGTCCAGGGCGACGGACCTGACCCGCTGGACGTGGCCGGAGGTGTCGCCCTTGACCCAGTACTCCTGGCGGCTGCGCGACCAGTAGGTGCAGCGGCCGGTGGTCAGGGTGCGGTGCAAAGCCTCGTCGTCCATCCAGCCGAGCATCAGTACCTCGCCCGTGTCGTACTGCTGGGCGATGGCGGGCAGGAGGCCGTCGACGCTGCGCTTGAGGCGGGCGGCGATCTCCGGCGCGAGGTTGCTGGACGGGGGCGTACCGGTCGTACTGGTCATGGGTGCCATTGTGCCGCGCGGCACCGGCCGCCAGGGCCCGTGTCCACTGTCCGGACCGTGCGCGGGGCCTTAGGCTGGCGTCATGTCGACCTTCGCCAAGCGTGAACGGCTCCTGCTCGCCGACCTCTTGGAGACCGCCGGTCCCGAGGCCCCGACCCTGTGCGAGGGCTGGGCGACCCGCGATCTGGCCGCGCACGTGGTGGTGCGCGAGCGCCGGCCCGACGCGGCCGGCGGCGCGCTGCTCAAGCAGCTCGCGCCCCGCCTGGAGAGGGTGACGGCCGAGTTCGCCGCGAAGCCGTACGAGGAGCTGATCCAGCTGATCCGTACCGGCCCGCCGCGGTTCTCCCCCTTCCAGCTCAAGCAGGTGGACGAGGCGGCTAACACGGTGGAGTTCTACGTCCACACCGAGGACGTGCGCCGGGCCCAGCCGGACTGGGCGCCGCGCGAGCTGGACCCGGTCTTCCAGGACGCCCTGTGGTCCCGGCTGGAGCGCACCGCCCGGCTGCTGGGCAGGGGCGTGCCGACGGGCCTGGTGCTGCGCCGTCCGGACGGGCAGACGGCCGTCGCGCACCGCGGCACCCCGGTGGTGACGGTGACCGGAGACCCCTCCGAGCTGCTGATGTTCGCCTTCGGCCGGCAGAACGCGGCGAAGGTGGCGGTGGACGGCGACGAGACCGCGATCGCCACCCTCCACGACTCCAAGCAGCTGGGCATCTGAGGAGCCTGCGGTGATCAAGGTCGCGATGACCAGCGTCTACGTCGAGGACGTCGTCAAGGCGCACGCCTTCTACACCGACGTCCTCGGTTTCGAGACCCGCACCCGGCTGGACCTCGGCGGAGGCGTCCTGTTCATCACGGTCGGCGCGCCCGGCGGCGCCCAGCCGGACCTGCAGCTGCTGCTGGAGCCCGGCCAGGGCCCCATCGCGGAGCCGTACCGCAAGGCCGTGTACGAGGCGGGCCTGCCGGCCATCGTCTTCTCGGTCGAGGACGTCCTGGCGGAGTACGACCGGCTGCGCGCCCTCGGCGTCCGGTTCGCGCACGAGCCGCAGGAGCAGGGCCCGGTGATCGCGGCGGTCCTCGACGACACGGTCGGCAACCTGATCCAGCTGGCCCAGCCGAAGGACTGACGGCTCCCCCGGCCGGACCGCCCCGCGCGGGTCAGCGGACGGGGTGTCCGGCACCGCGCAGGGCCTGCTTCACCTCGCCGATGCGCAGGTCGCCGAAGTGGAAGACGGAGGCGGCGAGGACGGCGTCCGCGCCCGCTCCCACGGCCGGGGCGAAGTCGTCCAGCCGGCCGGCGCCGCCGGAGGCGATGACCGGGACGGTGACGTGCGCGCGCACCGCGGTGATCATCTCCAGGTCGTAGCCGTCCTTGGTGCCGTCGGCGTCCATCGAGTTCAGCAGGATCTCGCCGGCGCCCAGTTCGGCGGCCCGGTGCGCCCACTCGACCGCGTCGATGCCGGTGCCGCGACGGCCGCCGTGGGTGGTGACCTCGAAGGTGCCGCCGGGCGTGCGGCGGGCGTCCACGGACAGCACCAGGACCTGCCGGCCGAAGCGCTCGGCGATCTCCCGGATCAGCTCCGGGCGGGCGATGGCCGCCGTGTTGACGCCGACCTTGTCGGCGCCCGCCCGCAGCAGCTTGTCGACGTCCTCGGCGGTGCGCACGCCGCCGCCGACGGTCAGCGGGATGAAGACCTGCTCGGCGGTGCGGCGGACCACGTCGTAGGTGGTCTCCCGGTCGCCGGAGGACGCGGTGATGTCCAGGAAGGTCAGCTCGTCGGCGCCCTCGGCGTCGTACACCTTGGCCATCTCGACGGGGTCGCCCGCGTCGCGCAGGTTCCGGAAGTTGACGCCCTTGACGACCCGGCCGCCGTCCACGTCCAGGCAGGGGATGACTCGGACCGCCAGGGTCACGGCGTCGCCTCCCGCCGGTAGGCCTCCACCTCGACCTCGACGACCAGGCTGGGGTCGACGAAGCCGGACACGATGATCATGGACGCGGCGGGCCGGACGGCGTCGAACAGCTCCTTGTGGGCGCGCCCGACGTCCTCGACGTCCCGTGCGTGGGTGACGTACATCCGGGTCCGCACCACGTCGTCACGGCCGAGGCCCAGCCGGGCCAGCGCCTCGAAGGCGACGTTGAAGGCGTTGACCGTCTGCTCGTAGGGACCGCCGCCGGCGATCTCGCCGTCCACTGTCGAGGTGCAGCCGGAGACCAGCACCAGGCCGTTGGGCAGCTCCACGGCGCGGGAGTACCCGAAGGCCTCCTCCCAGGGCGCGCCTGTCACGACTCGTCGCAGCTCACTCACGGGGCCACAGCCTCCAGTGCTTCTTCCAGGGTGAACGCCTCGGCGTACAGGGCCTTGCCGACGATGGCGCCCTCGACGCCGAGGGGGACCAGTGCGGCCAGTTCCCTGAGGTCGTCCAGGGACGACACGCCGCCGGAGGCCACCACCGGCCGGTCGGTCGCCGCGCAGACGTTCCTCAGGAGTTCCAGGTTCGGGCCCTGCAGGGTGCCGTCCTTGGCGATGTCGGTGACGACGTAGCGCGCGCAGCCCTCCCGGTCCAGGCGGGCCAGCGTCTCGTAGAGGTCGCCGCCGTCGCGGGTCCAGCCGCGGCCGCGCAGCGTCGTGCCCTTGACGTCCAGACCCACCGCGATCCGGTCGCCGTGCTCGGCGATGACCTTGGCGACCCACTCCGGGGTCTCCAGGGCGGCCGTGCCGAGGTTCACCCGGCGGCAGCCGGTGGCCAGGGCGGCCGCCAGCGAGGCGTCGTCCCGGATCCCGCCGGACAGCTCGACCTTGATGTCCATCGCACGGGCGACCTCGGCGATCAGCTCGCGGTTGTCGCCGGTGCCGAAGGCGGCGTCCAGGTCGACCAGGTGCAGCCATGCGGCGCCCGACCGCTGCCAGGCGAGGGCGGCCTCCAGCGGGGAGCCGTAGGAGGTCTCGGTTCCCGACTCGCCGTGCACGAGGCGGACGGCCTGGCCGTCGCGGACGTCGACGGCGGGGAGGAGTTCGAGCGTGCTCACAGTGTTCCGATCCAGTTGGTGAGGAGCTGGGCGCCGGCGTCGCCGGACTTCTCGGGGTGGAACTGGGTGGCCCACAGGGCGCCGTTCTCCACGGCGGCCACGAACGGCTCGCCGTGCGTCGACCAGGTCACGAGCGGGGCCCGCAGCGAGGGGTTGTGCGTCTCCAGCGACCAGTCCTGGACGGCGTAGGAGTGCACGAAGTAGAAGCGGGCGTCGGCGTCCAGGCCCGCGAACAGCTCGGAGCCGGCCGGCGCGTCCACGGTGTTCCAGCCCATGTGGGGCACGACCTCGGCCTTCAGCGGCTCGACCGAGCCGGGCCACTCGTCCAGGCCCTCGGTCTCCACGCCGTGCTCGATGCCGCGCGCGAACAGGATCTGCATGCCGACGCAGATGCCCATGACCGGGCGTCCGCCGGACAGCCGGCGGTCGATGATCCAGTCGCCGCGGGCGTCGCGCAGGCCCCGCATGCAGGCGGCGAAGGCGCCGACGCCGGGCACCAGCAGCCCGTCGGCGTTCATCGCCCGGTCGAAGTCACGGGTGATCTCGACGTCGGCGCCGGCACGGGCGAGGGCGCGTTCGGCGGACCGGACGTTGCCGAAGCCGTAGTCGAAGACGACGACCTTCCTGGCGGATCCGCTCAATTCCACACCTCCAGCCTCACGACGCCCGCCACCAGGCACATCGCGGCGCCGATCGAGAGCAGCACGATCAGGCTGGTGGGCATCTTCTGCTTGACGAAGGAGATGATTCCGCCGACCAGGAAGAGGCCGACGACGATCAGTACGGTGGACAGGCCGGTCATGGCTTTACAGCGCGCCCTTCGTGGAGGGGAGGATGCCGGCCGCGCGCGGGTCGCGCTCGGAGGCGTAACGCAGCGCCCTGGCGAGCGCCTTGAACTGGCATTCCACGATGTGGTGCGCGTTGCGTCCGTAGGGGACGTGCACGTGGAGTGCGACCTGGGCCTGGGCCACGAAGGACTCCAGGATGTGCCGGGTCATGGTGGTGTCGTACTCGCCGATCATCGGCGCCATGCGCTCCGGCTCCGTGTGCACGAGGTACGGGCGGCCGGACAGGTCCACCGTGACCTGGGCGAGGGACTCGTCCAGCGGGACCGTGCAGTTGCCGAAGCGGTAGATGCCGACCTTGTCGCCGAGCGCCTGCTTGAAGGCGGCGCCGAGGGCGAGGGCGGTGTCCTCGATGGTGTGGTGCGAGTCGATGTGCAGATCGCCGTCGGTCTTCACGGTGAGGTCGAACAGACCGTGCCGGCCGAGCTGGTCGAGCATGTGGTCGTAGAAGCCGACGCCGGTGGCGATGTCGGTCTTCCCGGTGCCGTCGAGGTCGATCTCGACCAGGACCGAGGTCTCCTTGGTGGTGCGCTCCACGCGCCCTACGCGGGTCATGCGTCCAGCTCCTTCTTGACTTCACGTACCGCGTCGAGAAACGCGTCGTTCTCCTCGGGGGTTCCGGCGGACACCCGCAGGAAGCCGGGCACGCCGTTGTCCCGGACCAGGACTCCCCGGTCGAGGATCCTGCGCCACACTCCGTGCGGGTCCTCGAACCGCCCGAACTGCACGAAGTTGGCGTCCGACTCGGTGACCTCCAGGCCCAGCGCCCGCATCTCGGCGACCAGCCGGTCCCGTTCGGTCTTCAGCTGCTCGACGTACCCGAGCAGCGTGTCGGTGTGCTCCAGGGCGGCCAGCGCGGTGGCCTGGGTGACCGACGAGAGGTGGTACGGCAGCCGTACGAGCTGTACGGCGTCGACCACCGCGGGGTGGGCGGCCAGGTAGCCGAGGCGCAGACCGGCCGCGCCGAAGGCCTTCGACATGGTCCGGGAGACGACGAGATTCGGCCGACCTTCGAGCAGCGGCAGCAGCGAGGCGCCGTGGCTGAACTCGACGTAGGCCTCGTCCACGACGACCATGGACGGCCGGGCCGCCTGGGCCGCGTCGTACAGCGCGAGGACCGTCTCGGCGGGCACCGCGTTGCCGGTGGGGTTGTTGGGGGTCGTGATGAACACGACCTCGGGCCGGTGCTCGGCGATCGCGCGGCCCGCGGCCTCGGCGTCGAGGGTGAAGTCGGCCCGGCGCGGACCGGCGATCCAGCCGGTGCCGGTACCGCGCGCGATCAGCGAGTGCATCGAGTACGACGGCTCGAAGCCGATCGCGCTGCGGCCGGGGCCGCCGAAGGTCTGCAGCAGCTGCTGGATGACCTCGTTGGAGCCGTTGGCCGCCCAGACGTTCTCGACGCCGAGCGGGTGGTGCCCGGTCCTGGTCAGGTAGCGGGCCAGTTCGGTGCGGAGCCGGACCGCGTCCCGGTCGGGATAGCGGTTCAGGTCACGGGCGGCCTCGCGCACCCGCTCGGCGATCCGCTCGACCAGCGGCTCGGGCAGCGGGTAGGGGTTCTCGTTGGTGTTCAGCCGGACGGCGACGTCCAGCTGGGGCGCGCCGTAGGGGGACTTGCCGCGCAGCTCGTCCCGGACGGGGAGATCGTCGATGCCTGTCACTTGCCCTCGGGTACCTTCCAGCCGAACCTCGCCTTGACCGCCGCGCCGTGCGCCGGCAGGTCCTCCGCCTCCGCCAGCGTGACCACGTGGTGCGCGACGTCGGCCAGCGCGTCCTCGGTGTAGTCCACGATGTGGATGCCGCGCAAGAAGGACTGCACGGACAGCCCGGAGGAGTGGCAGGCGCAGCCGCCGGTGGGCAGCACGTGGTTGGACCCGGCCGCGTAGTCGCCGAGGGAGACCGGCGCCCAGGGACCCACGAAGATCGCGCCGGCGTTGCGGACCCGGTCGGCCACCGCGGCGGCGTCCGCGGTCTGGATCTCCAGGTGCTCGGCGCCGTACGCGTCGACGACGCGCAGGCCCTCCTCGACGCCGTCGACCAGGACGATCGCGGACTGCCGTCCCTTCAGCGCGGGAACGATGCGGTCCTCGATGTGCTTGGTGGCCGCGACCTGCGGTTCCAGCTCCCTGGCCACCGCGTCCGCGAGCTCTGCGGAGTCGGTGACCAGGACGGCCGCGGCCAGCGGGTCGTGCTCGGCCTGGCTGATCAGGTCGGCGGCGACGTGCACCGGGTCGGCCGTCGCGTCCGCGAGGACCGCGATCTCGGTGGGGCCGGCCTCGGCGTCGATGCCGATCCGGCCGGTGAAGTAGCGCTTGGCGGCGGCGACCCAGATGTTGCCGGGGCCGGTGACCATGGTGGCGGCCGGGCAGGACTCGGTGCCGTACGCGAACATGGCGACGGCGGTGGCGCCGCCGGCCGCGTAGACCTCGTCGACGCCGAGCAGGGCGCAGGCGGCGAGGATCGTCGGGTGCGGCAGGCCGCCGAACTCGGCCTGGGCCGGGGAGGCGAGCGCGACGGACGGGACGCCGGCCTCCTGGGCGGGCACCGCGTTCATGATCACGGAGGACGGGTAGACCGACCGGCCGCCGGGCGCGTAGAGCCCGACCCGGTCCACCGGCACCCACTTCTCGGTGACCGAGCCGCCGGGCACGACCTGCGTGGTGCTGGCGGTCCGGCGCTGCTCGCGGTGGACGAGGCGGGCGCGGCGGATCGACTCCTCCAGGGCCGCGCGCACGGCCGGGTCCAGCTCCTCCAGCGCCTTGGCCAGGGCCTCGGCCGGGACCCGCACCTGCTTCAGGGCGACCCCGTCGAACTTCTCGGCGAAGTCGATCAGCGCCGCGTCGCCCCGATGATGCACGGCCTCGCAGATCGGACGCACCTTCTCCAGGGCGGCCGAGACGTCGAAGTCGGCTCGGGGCAGCAGGTCGCGCAGGGCGGGGCCCTCGGGGAGGGCGTCGCCGCGCAGGTCGATTCGGGAGATCACATGCTCAATTCTCTCAGACGGCACTCCGGGCCCGTCCGCGCGTATCAATGGCTGATACAGAACGTGGACCGGTGGGCCGCTGCCTAGCCTGGCCGGAACCCGGAAGATCACCTTCACGTGTTGTGTTCGACGGGTGACGGACCGGGCATCACCGCTGGGCGAGGACCTGACCGACGAGTAGCCGAGGAAGAAGGAAACACCGTGACCGAGGGGGTCCGGGACGGGGAGCTGCCGGACGATCTGACCGCGGCCGAGGCCGGCATGTGGCAGGCCTTCCGCAACGGCAGCGTGTACGACCTGAGCAGCGGCGACGCGCAGGTCGACGATCCGCACGGCGGCCACCCCTGGGGGCCCGAGCGGACCGTGCGGGCGCGGATCGTCTGCTGGCTGCTGCTCGACGGGCCGCCGGCGCTCGCGGGCCGGGTGTCCGCGCTGAAGCTGGCCGGCCTGCGGATCACCGGCGCCCTGGACCTGGCGGGCGGCACGGTCACCCCGTACGTGGAGCTGCGCGGCTGCCGGTTCGACGACGAGGTCCTGCTGCCGGAGGCGCACTTCACGACCGTGCGCCTGGTCGACTGCGCGGTGCCGCGCCTGGAGGCGGCACGGGTGAGCACGGAGGGCGACCTGCACCTGCCGCGCTGCCGCTTCCTCACCGGGGTCCGGCTGACCGACGCGCACATCGGCACCGACCTGCTGCTGAACCAGGCGGTGGTCTACCGCGACCGCAGCGGCCGGTCGATCGCGGCGGACGGCTTGAGCGTCGGCCAGGACCTGCAGGCGGAACTCCTGGAGTCCTACGGGGAGCTGAGCCTGCGCAGCGCCAAGGTGGGCGTCTCGCTGAGCCTGCGCGGGGCCCGGCTGCGCAATCCCAACGGGCGGTTCGCGCTGAACGCTCCGCAGCTGACCGTCGGCCGCACGCTGTACCTGACGCCTGCCGGGGTGGGCGGCCCGTGGCTGAGCGGCACCACTCCGGCGCGCGGGACCCGGATCCAGCGGTTCGAGTGCCAGGGCGGGGTGCGGCTGGACGACGGGCGGTTCGGGGACGCCGTCGACCTGGAGCGGGCGCGCCTGACCTTCCGGGACGACCACGAGCTGTCGCTGCGCCGGGTGCAGGCGCCCGAGCTGCGCTTCCTCGGGGAGGAGCCGGAGCGCGGGCGGGTGGTGCTGTCGGGCGCCCGGACGGTGAACCTGGTCGACCGGGCGACCAGCTGGCCGGGTCCCGGGCGGCTGCACATGGGCGGCTTCGCCTACGAGAACCTGGTGCCGCAGGGCCCGTTCCCGCTGACCCGGCGGCTGGACTGGGTGGCGGCGGCGACCGCCGAGTACAACCCGGAGCCGTACGAACGGCTCGCGACCGTGCTGCGGGCCGCCGGCGAGGACGAGGACGCGCGCGAGGTGCAGCTGGCCAAGCAGCGCAGGCGGCGCGAGACGCTGCCGGTCGCCGCGAAGTTCTGGGGCTACGCGCAGGACCTGACCGTGGCGTACGGCTACCGGCCGGGCCGGGCGGCGGTGTGGATGGCGGTGCTGTGGGCCGCGGGCACGCTCGCCTTCGCGCACGCGCCGCACCCGCCGGTGGACGCGGGCGGGCATCCGGTCTGGGATCCGGCCCTGTTCGTCCTCGACCTGCTGCTGCCGGTGATCGATCTGGGCCAGGTCGGCCAGTGGCGGCTGAGCGGCGGCTGGCAGTGGGCGGCCGCCGTGATGATCCTGCTGGGCTGGATCCTGGCGACGACGGTGGCGGCAGGGGCCACGCGGCTGCTGAGGCGCGTGTAGGCACGGTCGTCAGGGCGGGCACGGCGGGATCGGGCCATATCACTGACAGGTGCCTGACAGATGCCTGACAGGTGAGCGCGCCTCACCTTTTACCTGTCCTTGACCTGAAGCGCTACAACTTTCACGGAGTTGGCCTGGTGGTCTGGCGCGCACTCGGCCTGTCGACTTTCAATGGCGGAACCATGGCTTCACTGCGTGCGCTGTTCCGCTCCGCACGGACGGCGAGAACCTCCCCGCTCCCCGTCCCCGGCTCGCTCCCCGCCGACGACGAGGTGTTCCTCGACGCGCCCGACGAACGGCTGGCCCCCACGCTGGTCGCGGCCGGCCGGGGCGAGTACGGGCCCGCCGCACGGCTGCTGGCCGGCACCCGGGCCGCCGCCGAGTGGGAGGCCCGGGACCGCTACGTGCACCGGCTCGCCCTCTTCGCGCGCTCCCGGGCCGAGTGGCTCGGCGACTGGGCGCAGGCCGCCCCCGACGATCCCGACCTGCTCCTGGTCCGCGCCCAGCTCGCGGTGGACCGGGCCTGGCCCTCCCCGGCCAGATCCGAACTGCTACGCGCGGTGAGTCCCCTGATCACCGCCGCCGCACGCGGCGACGCCCGCGATCCGGTGCCGTGGCGGGTGGCGCTGGACCACGCCCGCGGCTCGGACGCCGGCCACAAGTACTTCGAGGAGCTGTGGGAGGCGGCGGTCCGCCGGGCCCCGCACCACTACGGCTGCCACGTGGCGGCCCTGCGCTACCTCGGCACGTACTGGCACGGCTCGCACGGCGAGTGCTTCGACTTCGCCGACCTGGCCGCCCAGGACGCCCCGGCCGACTCGCTGGTCCAGGCGCTCCCGGCCCGGGCCGCCTTCGCCTACCTCGCCGACGGCTGCGGCCCGGAGGTGCCGCGTGCCCGCCTTGACGCGGCGGCCGACCGGGCAATCGCGCTCTCCGCCCGGTTCCCGGCGGCCGACCCCTGGCCCGCCGAGATCCGCAACAACCTGATGTACCTCCTGGTCCGGCTGGAACGCCGGGAGGCCGCCCGCGCCCAGCTGGACCTGATCGGCCCGGGCGTCACCTCGTTCCCCTGGGACCGCCTGTCCGACGACCCGCTGGGCCATTTCGCTGGGGTGCGCGCGCACCTGCTGGCCGGTACGGAACCGCCTCCGGAGAGCGTCCCGCTGCCCTCCCCGAGGAGCGCGGGACGCCCACGGGCCGAGCACGGCGGACACGTTCCCGCCGCCGACCATTAGGCTGTGGCGCCGTGACCACCGTCCGTCTTCCCCTCTTCCCACTGAACTCGGTGCTGTTCCCGGGGCTCGTGCTGCCGCTGAACGTGTTCGAGGAGCGCTATCGCGCCATGATGCGTGACCTCCTGAAGACCGCCGAGGAGGAATCCCGCCGGTTCGCCGTCGTGGCGATCCGCGACGGCCACGAGGTGGCACCGAGCGCGCCGGGCATGCCGGATCCCACCTCGCGGCCCGACCTGGGCCCGGCCGCCGGCTTCGGGCCCGACCCGCTCAAGTCCTTCCACCGGGTGGGCTGCGTGGCGGACGCGGCGACGATCCGGGAGCGGGAGAACGGCACGTTCGAGGTGCTGGCGACCGGGACCACCCGGGTGCGGCTGCTGTCCGTCGACACGTCGGGACCGTTCCTGACCGCGGAGCTGGAGGAGCTTCCGGAGGAGCAGGGCGACGAGGCGGGCGCGCTGGCGGAGGGGGTGCTGCGGGCCTTCCGGCAGTACCAGAAACGGCTGGCGGGAGCCCGGGAGCGTTCGCTGTCGACGGGGGTCGAGCTGCCCGACGAACCGTCCGTGGTGTCGTACCTGGTCGCCGCCGCGATGATGCACGACATCCCCACCAAGCAGCGGCTGCTCCAGGCGCCGGACACCGCGTCCCGGCTGCGCGACGAGCTGAAACTGCTGCGCTCCGAGACGGCGATCATCCGCAACCTGCCGTCACTGCCCGCGGCCGAGCTGACCCGGTCGCCCACGAGCCTGAACTGAGCCGGGATCCCCGCCATGCCGAAGAAGCCGAACAAGAAGCAGCCCTCCGGAGGAACGCCGGCGACGGTCGCCCTGACCGCGGCGGGCGTGGACTTCACCGTCCACTCCTACGACCACGACCCCTCCCACCCGTCCTACGGCGAGGAGGCGGCCGAGGCCATGGGCGTCTCCCCCGACCGGGTCTTCAAGACCCTGGTCGCGGACGTGGACGGCGCGCTCACCGTCGCGGTGGTGCCGGTGGCCGGCACCCTGGACCTCAAGGCCCTGGCGACGGCGGTGGGCGGCAAGCGCGCGGCGATGGCGGACCCCGCGCTGGCCGAGCGCACGACGGGCTACGTCCGCGGCGGCATCTCCCCGCTGGGCCAGCGCAAGAGGCTCCCCACGGTCCTGGACGCGTCCGCGTCGGCGCACACCACGATCTGCGTCTCGGCGGGCCGCCGCGGCCTGGAGGTCGAGCTGTCCCCCGCCTCCCTGGCCGGCCTGACGAACGCGACCCTCGCCCCCATCGGCCGCGCGTGACCGCCTGACGTCCGGCGCCCGGCGTCACCGGGCGCGGGATCGGGCCCGACGGGACGAGGGCGGCCCTAGGCCGGCGGACCGGCGTAGGGGCCGTCCTGGTACGGCGGCTCCGGGTCCCGCGGCCCGAACAGGGCCGTGAGGCCCAGGTGCACCAGCAGGGCCGCCAGCGGCCATGCGAGCAGCGCGCCCTTCGCCCCCAGCTTCAGCGGTGCCGGGAAGGTGACCCCCTGGCCCACGGCCCTCGCGTGCGCGATCACGTCCGACTCCGGCCCCATCGACATGCCCAGCCGCCACGCCAGCAGCGAGCCGAGCAGACCGCCTACGCCCAGCGCCACCACCAGGGGCACACCGCCGCGCCGCTGCCACAGGAAGGCCGCCACCGCGCTCACCGCACCGAACGCCAGCGCCAGCAGCGTGAACGTTCCGTCCACGCCCACCGCCTGCTCGCCCTCGGTGTCCTGGAGATAGACCACCCAGCCCTTGTCGGAGTGGTCCCCGACCAGCGGGACGTGCGGTGTCAGCCACAGCCACAGCAGCCCGAGCAGCACGCCGCCCACCACCAGGGCGAGCACGATCACCGCGGCCCGAAGCAGTTCGGTCTTCATCCCGGGGCCGTCCTGTCCGTACTCCGCCGCGGACGTCCCGGCGGGCGGCGGCGCCTGCCAGGCCTGGTGCGAGGACTGGTCGTGCGGCTGCGGAGGCGGCGTCAACGGTGCGGTCACCCTGCCATCGTGCCAGGTCGCCCTGTGCGCCGCGTCACCGGACGGCGGCCCGGCGGTACGCGCGGGTGGCGACGGCCAGCGAGACGACCCCCACCCCGGCGCACACGCCCAGGTCAGCGAGGACGACGGCCCAGTCGGGCCGCGCGCCGAAGGTCCGGGCGTAGGCCTCCACGCCGTACGTGGAGGGCAGCAGATCGCGCGCGAACCGAATGATCCCCGGCATCCGGTCGGGCGGCAGCACGCCCAGCAGCAGCGCCGCCGACATGCCCAACTGCCCGAGCAGCGTCGCCAGTTCGGGTCGCGGCGCGAGCAGTCCGCAGGCGGCGCCGAGCCCGGCCAGGGCGGCCCCGGCCAGCGGGATCACGGCCAGCAGGATCCACAGGTTGCCCAGCGGCAGCCCGAACAGCACACAGCCGAAGACGGCCGTCACCAGCGTCCCCGGCACGGTGAAGGAGGCGTAGGCGGCGGCCGCGCCGAGCACCACGGAGGCCGGCGGCACCGGCAGCGTGGCGTAGTGGTCGAGGCCGCCGCTCGCCCGCAGCTGCCCGAAGTACTGCGCGAGCAGGTTCAGGGCCACGAAGGCGACCACCACGACCGACGAGCCCGCCACGACGGACTGGGCCTCGCCGCGGCTGTCCACCACCCCGCGCATCATGATCATGATGCCGACGGACTGGAAGGTCGCGACGAACAGCAGCGGGATCCGCGCCACCCGGGCACGGGAGAGCTGCGCCCGGTAGACGGCCGCGAGCGAGGGCCACAGGCGCGCACGCGGGCCCAGCTCGGCCGGCGCCCGCGGCGCCGACTCCTCCAGGGCCAGGGCACCGCCCGGCAGAACCTCCGCGGGTACGACCCTCACGTCGCGCAGCTCCTCTTCCCAACGGCATCCGCGGCACGTACGGCCGCCGCGCCTTCCCGTACGGGTCCGGTCGTCCCGGCGTTCACGCTCACGCCTTGACCAGCCCCTGCCGTGCGGCGCCGCCCAGCGCCAGATAGACGTCCTCCAGGCTGGGCGTGGCGAGGGTGAAGTCGTCCAGGGCGGCGAACGCGGCCCCGCCGGTCACCGTGGCCACGACGGCGCGCGCCTCCTCGGGCGCGAGCCGCAGCGTCCAGCGGCGGCCCGACTCGACGGCGCGCTCCCGCAGGACGGCCACCTCGGGCACGTCCAGCGGGGCCCGCTCCCGCCACACCAGTTCCACCCGCACCTCGCCGGCGACCCGTTCCTTGAGCCCGGCCGGGGTGTCACAGGCGATGACCCGCCCTTGGTCGAGGACGGCGACCCGGTCGAGCACCGTCTCGGCCTCGATCACGTTGTGGGTGACCAGGACGACGGTCGCGCCGTGCTCGGCCCGCCGCCGGTCGACGGCGGCCCACACGGCCCTGCGGGCCACCGGGTCCATCCCGGTCGTGGGCTCGTCCAGCACCAGCAGCGGCCGCCGTCCCACCAGCGCCGCGGCGAAGCAGGCCAGCCGCCGCTGCCCGCCCGAGAGCTTCTTGATCGCCCGCCCGGCCAGCGGTCCGAGCCCCAGCTCCTCCAGGACCGCGTCCCGCTCGGCGCGGGCCTGCCGTACGTCCAGGCCGCGCAGGCGCCCGGTGGTCTCGGCGGCCAGGGAGACGGTCAGCTCGTCCAGGGCGCTGGACTGCTGGCCGAGATAGGCGAGGATCCGCGCGGCCCGCTCCGGATGGCGCACGATGTCGTGCCCGAGGATCTCGACGGTGCCCTCGTCGGGCCGCAGCAGTCCGGTGAGCTGGCGCACCAGGGTGGACTTGCCGGCGCCGTTCGGCCCGAGCAGCCCGAAGATCTCCCCGCGCCGGACGTCCAGGTCCACCCGGTCGGTGGCTTGGACCTCGGGCACCGCCGGGGTGCCGCGCCGCGCTTTGACCGCGGCGTAGGTCTTGGTCAGCCCACGCACGGCACACACCACGTCGCTCTGCTGCCGAAGTGCCCGACCCACGCCCGTACTCACAAGGGACGAGACTACGGGGTCGGCCCCGTTTACTCGCCTTTGGGGCCGCCGGCCGCACCGCAGCGGGGCCCGCTCATTCGGCCGGCGCGTGCTCCGCCGCGCCCGCCGGCACGTCGATCTCCCGCCAGAAGCCCGCCCGGATGGCGTACCGGTCGTGCTCGTCGATCTGGTCGTCCTTGTGCGCGAGCAGCCCGAATCTGGCCGCGTACCGCAGCAGCTCGCCGTCGATCCGGTGCGGGATCCGCGGGTACATGCCGGACAGCTTCTGCACGTGGTGCCGGTCGCCCAGCCGGGCGATCCACCGCCGGGCGAACACCTGTCCGACCTCGAAGGGGTCCCCGCCGACGGTCGTGATGTCCTCCTCCCGGTCGGCCCACCGCTGCTCCGCGGTCGTCAGCTGCGCCAGCGTCGGCATGGAGGCGGCCTCGGCCGGTTCCGGGACGGCACCCGGCCGGTCCACCCAGCCCTTGTCGGAGGACCAGCGCAGGGTCGCGGTGGCCGGAAGGTGCGCCGGCTGGGCGCCGGGCGCCCGCAGCGCGGCGAGGTCCTTCGGCGTGGGCACGCCCTTGGGCGCGGGCAGCCGCTCGACCGAGCCGTTCTCCGCCGCGCCCGCCACCGGCTCCCGCTCGGCCTCCTCCGTCCCCGGCTCGGCCGCGGCGGCCAGTCCCGACTCGGGCAGCGGCGCGGAGAGGATCGCGGCGATCTCGGGCCGGGGCGCGGGCGGCGGCGCGCAGACCCCGGTCAGCTCCTTCGCCCGGACCGCCTGGGTGATCCACGCGCGGTCCAGGACCCGCCGCTCGTCGGCCTCGGCGACCAGGTCCTCGGACTGGTTGTAGTCCCCGTCGGCGGCCTGCACGGCCCACAGGTGGACGGCGACCCCGTGCTCCTTCGCGGCCATCATGCCGGGCAGCAGATCGCCGTCGCCGGTCACCAGCACCACGTCCGAGCAGGCGCGGTTGCGGGCCAGTTCGGTCAGCTCGGCATGCATGGCGGCGTCCACGCCCTTCTGCGCCCAGCGGCCGTCGCTGCGGGTCAGCGCACCGAGCCGGACGGTCACCCGGGGCATCACGCGCAGCCGCCGGTGCTCGGGCTGCGGGACGCGGTCGGGGGCGCCGTCGAACCAGTAGATGCGCAGCAGCGGACGCTCGGTGTCGGATTCCGCGCGGTCGCGCAGCGCCTGGATGAGCGCGGCGTGGTCGACGGTGATCCGGGACCGGGAGGGCTCACCGGCGAGGAGGCTGGCGGCGGCACCCAGCAGATACCCGGCGTCCACCAGGACGATGCATCGGTCCACGCGACTCACCCTCTTTCCGGGAGGTTTGCCTTCGGGGCTTCCTTCGAGTCTGCCCGACGGCACGGGGGTTAACGGCCCGAACTCGATCTTCGGCGTGGCGTTTCGGCGCTCCACTCCCCGACAAACCCTGTCACACACGGTAATTATCCGAAATGCGTCCGTTGTCAGCCTATGTGAATCTGAATTCGGCCCCTAGATCCCCCCCAGGAGGCAGATCACCATGGCCAAGAACAAGAACCGCAAGCAGGGTGGCTCCCAGAACCGCGCGGCGCAGACCGAGCAGGGTCACGAGCACGCGCAGCGTACGCCGACGGAGTCCCACGACTCGCCGGTGTCGCACATCCAGGGCAGCCCCGCGGATGTTGCTCGCAAGAAGCAGAAGAGCTTCGGCCACAACTGACCGGACTCCCGGGTCCGTCAGGGCGGTTGAAGCCCCGTACGAAGGAGGGGCGCACCCGATGCGGGTGCGCCCCTCCTTCGTGCCCGGGGCCGCTTGGGCCCGAAGCCGGACCTATCCGGCCAGGCAGGAGGGTCCGAGCAGGACCTTCAGGTCGCCGAAGAGCGCCGGATCGGGCTTCACCCGGTGCCGGTCCAGGCGCAGCACGGTCGTCTTCGTCGGCCCCTGGAGCTTGATCCGGACCTCGCTGTCGCCCTTGTGGTGGCTGAGGATCTCGCCGAGGCGGCTGACCATCGGCGGGGTGATCCGGGTGGCGGGGATGGTGAGCACCACAGGCGCGTTGGCGCCCGCGGCGGACAGGTCCGGGATCGCCATCTCCATCGCCACCAGACGCGGCACGTCCTCGCGCTTGTCGAGGCGGCCCTTGACGAACACGACGGCGTCCTCGACGAGTTGGGTCGAGATGAGCTGGTAGGTCGCCGGGAAGAACATGCACTCGATGGAGCCCGCGAGGTCCTCGACGGTGGCGATCGCCCAGGCGTTGCCCTGCTTGGTCATCTTGCGCTGGAGGCCGGAGATGATGCCGCCGATGGTGACGACCGCGCCGTCGGCGTGCTCACCGCCGGTCAGCTGCGCGATGCCGGCGTCGGCCTTGTCGGAGAGCACGTGCTCCAGGCCGAAGAGCGGGTGGTCGGAGACGTAGAGACCGAGCATCTCCCGCTCCTGGGCGAGCAGATAGGTCTTGTCCCACTCGTCGGTGGTGAACTCCACGTCGAGGCCGAACCCGGGCTCGCTGCTGTCCTCCTCGCCCATCCCGCCGAAGAGGTCGAACTGTCCTTCGGCCTCCTTGCGCTTGACCTGCACCACGTTGTCGATCATCGGCTCGTACTGGGCGGTGAGGCCCTTGCGGGTGTGCCCGAGGGAGTCGAAGGCGCCCGCCTTGATGAGGGATTCCGTGGTGCGCTTGTTGCAGGCGGTGGCGTCGACCTTGTCCAGGTAGTCGGGGAAGGAGGCGAACTTCCCCTTCGCCTTGCGGGCCTTGATGATCGACTCGACGACACCGGTGCCGACGTTGCGCACGGCCTCCAGGCCGAAGAGGATCACGTCGTCGCCCTGGGCGGCGAAGTTGTGCACCGACTCGTTGACGCTCGGCGGGAGCACCTTGATGCCCATGCGGCGGCACTCGTTGAGGTAGACGGCCGACTTGTCCTTGTCGTCCTTCACCGAGGTGAGCAGTCCGGCCATGTACTCGGCGGGGTGGTTCGCCTTGAGGTAGGCGGTCCAGTACGAGACCAGGCCGTACGCGGCGGAGTGCGCCTTGTTGAACGCGTATCCGGCGAAGGGGACCAGCACGTCCCACAGGGCCTGGATGGCCTCGTCGCTGAAGCCCTTGTCGCGGGCGCCCTTCTGGAAGAGGACGAAGTTCTTCGCCAGTTCGTCGGGCTTCTTCTTGCCCATCACGCGGCGCAGGATGTCGGCCTCGCCGAGCGAGTAGCCGGCGATGATCTGCGCGGCCTTCTGCACCTGCTCCTGGTAGACGATCAGGCCGTAGGTGACGGCCAGGACCTCTTCGAGGGGCTCCTCCAGCTCCTTGTGGATCGGGGTGATCTCCTGGAGCTTGTTCTTGCGCAGCGCGTAGTTGGTGTGCGAGTCCATGCCCATGGGGCCGGGACGGTAGAGCGCGGAGACGGCGGAGATGTCCTCGAAGTTGTCGGGCTTCATCAGGCGCAGCAGCGAGCGCATGGGGCCGCCGTCGAACTGGAAGACGCCGAGGGTGTCGCCGCGCTGGAGGAGCTCGAAGGTCTTCGGGTCGTCCAGCGGCAGGGCCAGCAGGTCGAGGTCGATGCCCTTGTTGGACTTCACCATCTTGACGGCGTCGTCCATGATCGTCAGGTTGCGCAGGCCGAGGAAGTCCATCTTCAGCAGGCCGAGCGACTCGCACTGCGGGTAGTCCCACTGCGTGATGGTCACGCCGTCGGTGTGCCGCACCCAGATCGGGGCGTGGTCGACGATCGGCTCGCTGGACATGATCACGCCGGCCGCGTGCACACCCATCTGCCGGACCAGGCCCTCGACGCCCTTGGCGGTGTCGATGACCTTCTTGACGTCCGGTTCGTTCTCGTACATCGCGCGGATCTCGCCCGCCTCGTTGTACCGGGGGTGCGAGGGGTTGGTGATGCCGTCCAGGTCGATGCCCTTGCCGAGGACGTCGGCGGGCATCGCCTTGGTGAGGCGGTCGCCCATCGCGTACGGGTAGCCCAGCACGCGCGCGGAGTCCTTGATGGCGTTCTTGGCCTTGATCTTGCCGTAGGTGCCGATCATGGCGACCTTGTCGGCGCCGTACTTCTCGGTCACGTACCTGATCACCTCGACGCGCCGGCGCTCGTCGAAGTCGATGTCGACATCGGGCATGGAGACGCGCTCGGGGTTGAGGAACCGCTCGAAGATCAGACCGTGCGGGATCGGGTCGAGGTCGGTGATGCCCAGGGCGTACGCGACGATCGAACCGGCCGCGGAGCCTCGGCCGGGGCCGACCGCGATGCCGTTGTTCTTGGCCCACATGATGAAGTCGGCGACCACGAGGAAGTAGCCGGGGAACCCCATCTGGATGATGACGTCCAGTTCGTACTCGACCTGCTTCTGGCGGTCGTCCGGGATGCCGCCGGGGAAGCGGCGCTCCATGCCCCGGCGGACCTCCTCCTTGAACCAGGTGACCTCGGTGTAGCCGTCGGGGATGTCGAACTTCGGCATGAGGTTCTTGGCCTCGAACATGCCGGTCGTGTCGACCATCTCGGCGACCAGGAGGGTGTTGGCGCAGCCCTGCTGCCAGGCGTCCGAGGAGTCCACGGCGTACATCTCCTCCGTGGACTTCAGGTAGTAGCCGGTGCCGTCGAACTTGAAGCGGTCCGGGTCGGAGAGGTTCTTGCCGGTCTGGATGCACAGCAGGGCGTCGTGGGCGGTCGCCTCGTGCGCGTACGTGTAGTGCGAGTCGTTGGTGACCAGCGGCGGGATGCCGAGCTTCTTGCCGATCTCCAGGAGGCCGTCGCGGACCCGGTGCTCGATCTCGATGCCGTGGTCCATCAGCTCCAGGAAGTAGCGGTCCTTGCCGAAGATGTCCTGGTAGTCGGCGGCCGCCTTCAGGGCCTCGTCGTACTGCCCGAGGCGGAGCCGGGTCTGGAGCTCGCCGGAGGGGCAGCCGGTGGAGGCGACGATCCCCTCGGACCACTGGGAGATGGTCTCCTTGTCCATCCGGGGCCACTTCTGCAGCCAGCCCTCGGCGTAGGCGTCGGAGGAGAGCCGGAAGAGGTTGTGCAGGCCGGTCTTGTTCACCGCCCACATCGTCTTGTGGGTGTAGCCGCCGGAACCGGAGACGTCGTCCCGCTTCTGGTGCGGCTGGCCCCACTGGATCTTGCGCTTGTTGCGCCGGGACTCGGGGGCGACGTACGCCTCGATCCCGATGATCGGGGTGACTCCGGCCTTCTTGGCGGTGTGGAAGAAGTCGTACGCCCCGTGCAGGTTGCCGTGGTCGGACATGGCGATGTGCGTCATGCCCATCTCATTGCAGGCGTCGAACATGTCCTTCAGCCGCGCGGCACCGTCCAGCAGCGAGTACTGGGTGTGGACGTGCAGGTGCGTGAAAGGCGGCTTCGACACGGTTTCGGCCTCCAGAGGAAATCAGGCGTCGACGATCTCCCGACCGACTGCGGACAGTCTGGTGGGACGGCGAAATCCTATGCCTCGGCACTGACAATCCACCCACCGCCCCGCGTACCTTCGGGCGAGGAGAGCGGGCACTCCCCCGTGCCCTCGCGCGTTGGTCCACAGGAGAGATCCGTCCCACATGTCACGCGTCACCCGTACCAGGAGGCACCCAGCGATGTCGGTCCCCCAGCTCAACGACGAGCAGCGCGGCGAGGAGATCCTCGCCGTCTTCGACACCGCCTTCGGCGAGCTCCTGGCCGCCGACCCGGCCGCGTTCCGCGTGAAGTTCCGGAAGATGGCGGCCTCCGCCTTCGCCTTCTACCGGGGCACGGCCGCGCTGTTCTACCACGACGTGGACGCCGAGAAGCGCGGCGGCCCGTTCCTGGACGAGCGCACCTCGCGCGTGTGGATCCACGGCGACCTGCACGCGGAGAACTTCGGCACGTACATGGACTCCAACGGCCGCCTGGTCTTCAACGTCAACGACTTCGACGAGGCCTACGTCGGCCCCTTCACCTGGGACCTGAAGCGCTTCGCCGCCTCCGTCGCACTGATCGGGTACGCCAAGGCGCTCAGCGACGAGCAGATCACCGAGCTGGTCGAGGTGTACGCGGGCGCGTACCGGGAGCGGATCCACGCGCTGGCCACCGGCGCCAAGAGCGACGAGGTGCCGCCGTTCACGCTGGACAGCGCGGAGGGCCCGCTGCTCGGCGCGCTGCGCGCGGCCCGCTCGCTGACCCGTTTCGAGCTGCTGGACTCGATGACGGAGATCCGTGACTGGGAGCGCCGCTTCGCCTCCGGCGGCGGCTCCATCGAGCTGGACGCCGCCACCCGCTACAAGGTTCTCGCGGCCTTCGACGGCTACCTGGAGACGCTTCCGGAGGCGTCCCTGTCCCGCCCGGACTCCTACCGCGTCAAGGACGTCGTCGGCCGCCGCGGCATCGGCATCGGCTCGGCCGGCCTGCCGTCGTACAACATCCTCCTGGAGGGCGCCACGGACGCCCTGGAGAACGACGTCGTGATCTACATCAAGCAGGCCCAGACCCCGGCCGTCTCCCGGCACATCACGGACCCGGCGATCCGGGACTACTTCCTGCACGAGGGCCACCGCACGGTGATCTCGCAGCGCGCCCTGCAGGCGCACGCCGACCCGTGGCTGGGCTGGACCGAGCTGGACGGCTCCGGGCAGCTGGTCGCCGAGGTGTCGCCGTACGCGGTGGACCTGGACTGGAGCGACATCGACGACCCGGAGGAGATCGCGGCGGTGGTCGCGGACCTCGGCCGGTCCACGGCGTCGATGCACTCGGCGGCCGACGACACCTCCGGCGAGTCGCTGGTGCCGTTCTCCACCGAGCGGGCCATCGACGCGGCGATCGCGGCGGACGAGGAGGGCTTCGCGCCCCTGCTGGCCGACTTCGCGCACAGCTACGGCGCCCGCGCGCGGGCCGACCACCAGATCTTCGTCGACCTGTTCCGCAACGGCCGGATTCCAGGCCTGTAACCTTCGCGGATTCACAGGGACCTTTTAGGGGTCCCCTACATGAGTACGTGACAGACTCTCCACCGCTATGGACATATCCGGGACCCAGCTCAGAGCCGTGCGCGCGGCGCTGTTCACGGCCTTCGTCGTGACGCTCAGCACCGCGTCGCACGTGCTGCTGTCCCGGGCCCCGCTGCCGCTCTCCACGGTGGCCGCGGTCGCCGCCGGCGTGTTCGCCACGGCGTACGCGCTGGCGGGCCGCGAGCGCGGCTTCGGCCGGATCGCGGCCCTGCTGATCCCGCTGGAGCTGGCCGCCGACACGGTCTTCACCACCGGCCAGCACGCCTGCTACGGCCGGGCGGGCGGCCCCATCGCGGGCCCGCTGCGCGCGGTCGGCTTCGACGTGCTGTGCCACGGCGGCGCCGTCGGCACCCCGCTGGCCCGGATGACCGACGGCTCCCGGGCCGCCGCGGCGCTCGCCCACGGCGACCCGACGGCGGCCTGGCTGCTGCTCGCCGCGCACGTCGGCGTCGGCCTGCTGGCCGCCGCCTGGCTGCGGCGCGGCGAGCGCGCCCTGACCCAGCTGCTGCGCGCCGTCTCCGCCACCACCTTCCGCCCGCTGCTGCTGGTCGCCGCCGCCGCGGGCACGGTCCTGCTGGCCCCGGTACGACGGCTGCCGCGCCCGGCGCCGCGTACCGCCGCCGCCCGTGAGCTGGTCCTCGTGCACTCCCTGGGACGGCGTGGACCGCCGTGCTCCCGGGCGCTCGCGCCGTCCTTCGGCTGAGCGCCCTCCGGCGCGAGCACACCCCTCGTTCGAGCACGACGAGTCCCCCACACGTATCCGCGTACGACACGTGCGCGTCCCACATGGAGATCACCGACATGAGCAAGCGGAACAGCGCGGCTGCCAAGAACGCGGCCCGGGAGCGACTGCGCATCGAGCGCGAGAAGCAGGCCAAGCGCGCCAAGGTCAAGCGGCAGGTCATCGTGGCCTGCTCGGTCGTGGCCGTGCTGGCCGCGGCGGGCGGCATAGGCTACGCCGTCGTCCAGGCCAACAAGCCGGGCTACTGGGAGGACGAGAAGTCCGCCACGGTGGTCGCCCCGGCCAACACCACGGGCACGAACGGCACCACGGTCGTGATCGGCAAGTCCACCGCCGCGAAGACCCTCAAGGTCTACGAGGACCCGCGCTGCCCGATCTGCGCCCAGTTCGAGCAGACCGTCGGCCCGACGGTGAAGAAGGACATCGACGACGGCAAGTTCAAGATCCAGTACATCGGCGGCACGTTCATCGACGGGGACCAGCTCGGCAAGGGCCAGATCGGCTCGCGCGGCGAGGGCTCCAAGAACGCGATGAGCGCCATGGGCGCCGCGCTGAACGTCAGCACCGAGGCGTTCCTGGAGTACAAGACCGCCCTCTACTCGGCGAAGTGGCACCCCGAGGAGACGTCCGACAAGTTCAAGAACGACAGCTACCTGATCCAGGTCGCCGACACCGTCCCGGCGCTGAAGGGCAACAAGGCCTTCCAGGACGCGGTGAAGTCCGGCAAGTACGACGCCTGGGCGCTGGCCATGTCCAAGACCTTCGACACCAACAAGGACGGCGTGACGGGCACTCCGAGCTTCGTCATGAACGGCAAGGTGCTCACGGCCGACTCCAACGGCAACCCGCCGATGACGGTCGAGGCCTTCAACTCCGTGGTGGACGCGGCCCTCAAGGCGTGAGCCGGGCGCTGTGCGCAGGCACGGCGCCGGTTCCAGGTGAAGAGCAGGCGAACTTTCCCCGGTTCGCCTGCTCTTGTTCATACTGGTCAGTAACCTGATCGCCCGTGACCAGTCGATACAGATCAACTCAGGCTTCCGAGGGCGCCGGCGCCCTCTCCCCCCGCCGCCGTACGGTCGTCAAGGCCGCGGCGGCGACGGCCGTCCTGGCCGCCCCGCTCGCCGCCGCGCTGCCGGCCCGGGCCGCCTCCGACGCCCCCGCCTTCCTGCACGGCATCGCCTCCGGCGACCCGCTGCCCGACGGCGTCCTGCTGTGGACCCGGGTGACGCCGAGCGCCGACGCCACCCCGGGCTCCGGCGCCGGCGCCGACACCGAGGTCAGCTGGATCGTCGCCACCGACAAGGCGCTCACGAACGTCGTCTCCCGTGGCTCCGTCACGGCGACCGCCGCCTCCGACCACACCGTCAAGGCCGACATCCGCGGCCTCGCCCCCGCCACCGACTACTGGTTCCGCTTCTCGGCAGGCGGCACCGACACCGCCGTCGCGCGCACCCGCACCGCACCGGCCGCCGACGCCGCCGTCTCCGGCCTGCGCTTCGGAGTCGTCTCCTGCGCCAACTGGGAGGCCGGCTACTTCGCCTCCTACCGGCACCTGGCGGCGCGCGGCGACCTGGACGCGTGGCTGCACCTCGGCGACTACATCTACGAGTACGGCACCGGCGAGTACGGGACCCGGGACACCGTGGTCCGCCGGCACGCGCCCACCCACGAGATCATCACGCTCGCCGACTACCGCATACGGCACGGCAAGTACAAGACCGACACCGACCTCCAGGCGCTGCACGCCAAGGCGCCGGTCATCGCGATCTGGGACGACCACGAGTTCGCCAACGACTCCTGGTCCGGCGGCGCCGAGAACCACACCGAGGGCGCGGAAGGCACCTGGACGGCCCGTCAGGCCGCCGCCAAGCAGGCCTACTTCGAGTGGATGCCGGTCCGCCCGGCCATCGCCGGCACCACCTACCGCCGGCTGCGCTTCGGCAAGCTCGCCGACCTCTCCCTGCTCGACCTGCGCTCCTTCCGCTCCCAGCAGGTCTCCACGGGCAGCGGTTCGGTCGACGACCCGGACCGCACCATCACCGGCCGCGCCCAGCTCGACTGGCTGAAGGCCGGTCTGAAGGCCTCCGACACCACCTGGCGGCTGGTCGGAAACTCGGTGATGATCTCGCCGTTCGCCATCGGCGCGCTCTCCGCCGACCTGCTCAAGCCGCTCGCCAAGCTGCTCGGCCTGCCGCAGGACGGCCTCGCCCTGAACACCGACCAGTGGGACGGCTACACCGACGACCGCCGCGAGCTGCTGGCCCACCTGCGGTCCAACGCCATCGGCAACACGGTGTTCCTGACCGGCGACATCCACATGGCATGGGCCAACGACGTGCCGGTGGACGCCGGCACCTACCCGCTCTCCGCCTCCGCGGCCACCGAGTTCGTGGTCACCTCGGTGACCTCCGACAACCTGGACGACATCCTCAAGGTCTCCCCGGGGGTCGTCTCCACCGTGGCCGCGCCGGTCATCCAGCTCGCCAACCGCCATGTGCACTGGGTCGACACCGACCGGCACGGCTACGGCATCCTGGACATCACCGCCGCCCGTGCGCAGATGGACTACTACGTCCTCTCCGACAAGACGAAGGCCGACGCGACCTCGTCCTGGGCGCGTTCCTACCGCACCCGCAGCGGCACCCAGAAGGTCGAGCGCACCTACGACCCGGTGTAGCCGCCGCCTACAGCGTGTCGAGGAAGCCGAGCGCCACCCGCCAGGTGGCCTCGGCGGCCTCCTCGTCGTAGTCGGGAAGCCCGGGGTCGGTGTAGAGATGCCCGGCGCCCGGGTACCGGTAGACCTCCACGTCGGCGCCGGCCCGGCCCATCTGCAGATACCAGGCGCTCAGCCAGTCGTCCGTCTCGAAGGCGTCCGGCTCGGCCACGTGCAGCTGGACGGGCAGCTCGTCCACCGCGGCGTTCGGCGCGATGTCCGAGGTGCCGTGCAGGAGCAGCAGCCCGCGCGCCCGCTCGTCTCCCAGCGCCAGGGTCTGCGCGATCGAGGCGCCCAGCGAGAAGCCCGCGTACACCAGCCCCCGCTCCGAGTACGGCGCCGCGGCCAGCACGGCCCGCTTCAGCAGCTCGTCCTTGCCGATCGACTCGTTGAACTCCATGCCCTCCTCGACCGTGTCGAACGTGCGCCCCTCGAAGAGGTCGGGCGTCCACACCTCGTGCCCGGCGGCACGCAGCCGGTCCGCGGCCTCGCGCACCGCGGGCCTGAGACCGTAGGTCGAGTGAAAGAGCATGATGTTCATGGGCCCATGGTGCCAGCCGCCTCCGCGGCACCTGTGACACCCTCTGCACGGGTCCGCATGTTCAGGACGGCCCGGATCGGGTTACGTTCCGACCCATGGACATGGAGAACGTACTCCGCCCGCTGATCGTCGTCGGCGGCGCCGTCGTCCTCACCCTGCTGATCGGCTGGGCGACCGACCTGCTGCTGCGCAAGGCCGACGAACGCCACACCGAGACACCGCTGTGGGGTCTGCTGCGCCGCGCCCGCATCCCCTACCAGCTGGTCCTGTGCGCGGCCCTGCTCAGAGGCTCCTACGACAAGGCCGAGCTGCTGCCGGGCCACCGGGTCGCCGTCGGCCAGATGCT
The DNA here is from genome assembly GCF_044767465.1 of Streptomyces sp. NPDC101237. Lineage (NCBI taxonomy): Bacteria > Bacillati > Actinomycetota > Actinomycetes > Kitasatosporales > Streptomycetaceae > Streptomyces > Streptomyces sp. NPDC101237. Next base: position 164,354 of record NZ_JBIWNY010000016.1, read on the forward strand.
GATCCTGGTGCTGATCGGGTCGGCCGCCTGGCTGGTCGTGCGGATAGCTGCGGCGATCGTCGACACCTCGTACAACCGCTACGCCCGCGGCCACACCGACGCGGCCCGGGTACGCCGGGTGCGCACCCAGGTGTCGCTGATCATGCGGGTGGTGACGGCCATAGTCGGTGTGGTGGCCGTGGCGGCGATGCTGCTGACCTTCCCCGCGATGCGCGCGGCCGGCGCCTCCCTGCTGGCCTCCGCCGGAATCCTCGGCATCGTCGCCGGTGTGGCCGCCCAGTCCACGCTGGCGAACATGTTCGCGGGCCTGCAGATCGCCTTCGGCGACATGGTGCGCCTCGGCGACACGGTGGTGGTGGACGGCGAATGGGGCACGGTCGAGGAGATCACCCTGACCTTTCTGACGGTACGGACCTGGGACGAACGCCGGATCACCATGCCGGTGTCGTACTTCACCTCCAAACCCTTCGAGAACTGGTCGCGGGGCACCCCGCAGATGACCGGGGTCGTCTACTGGCACCTGGACCACTGCGCGCCGATCGAGTCGATGCGCGAGCGGCTCCGGGACATCCTGCGCGAGTGCCCCGCCTGGGACGGGCGGGACTACAGCCTGGTAGTCACGGACGCCACGCCGAACACCATCCAGGTGCGGGCGCTGATGACCGCCAAGGACTCGGACGACGTCTGGAAGGTGCGGGTCACCGTGCGCGAGCAGATGATCACCTGGCTGACCGCCGAGCACGCCTACGCGCTGCCCCGGGTGAACACGGCCGACGCGGTCCTGCCGCCGAGCGGGACACTCCCCTCCCAGGACGGCGTGGCCGCCCGGCGCCTGCACGAGCCGCCGCGCACCGGCCGCGGCGCCTGACCGGGCCCGCTCCCGGCCCGCTCCCGGTCAGTGGCCGCGTTCGGCGCCGCCGTTGACCTGGATGAGCTGAGAGGTGATGTGTCCGGCGGCCGGCGAGGCCAGCCAGTGCAGGGTGGCGGCGACGTCACCCGGTGTGCCGGCCCGCCCGGTCGCCGTCTCGGCGACGAGCCGGGCCCGCCGCTCCTCCTCGACCGGCCCGCCGAAGAACTCGGTGTCCTCGACGTAACCCGGCGCCACCACGTTCACGGTGACGCCGCGCGGGCCGAGCTGCCGGGCCAGATCGTGCGCGTAGGGATGCAGGGCCGCCTTGGCGGCGGCGTAGGAGCCGGTCCCCGAGCCCCGCTGGGCGGCGATGGAGCTGAGGAACAGCACCCGTCCGCCGGGGTCGGCGAGCCGGTCCTTCAGCGCCTCCGTGAGCAGGACGGCGCTGAGCGTGTTCTGCCGGAAGTTGCCGGTCCAGGCACGGGCGACCGCGTCCAGCGGGTCCCCGGCCTCGGCGTCCGGCGCCAGCGCCGCGTTGCCCCCCGCGCTGTGGACGAGCACGTCCACGGTGCCGATCTCGTCGGCGACCCGGCGCGCCACCCGCCGGACGTCGGCGGGCTCGGTCAGGTCGGCCGCCTGCCACACCGCCCCCGGCACCCCGGCCCGCTCCAGCACCTCTGCGCGCCGGCCGAGCAGCAGCACGCGGTCACCGTCCGCGGCGAACACCCGCGCCGCGGCGAGTCCGATCCCTGTTCCTCCACCACTGATCACAATGTTCCGAGCCATGATCCGAGACTACGAGCGCCCCGCCGCCCCCGCCTTCGGATATCCACAACTGCCGTCATCTCGTATGACCGCGCCGGGCGTGCGAGCGGTCAGCGCAGGCTCCGCACGTCCAGGTGGCGCAGCACCCGGTCCACGATCTCCGGATCGGCACCGGGCTCGCTGCGCGCCGCCAGCACCTCGTGGCGTGCCGCGCTCAGCATCTCCTGCTGGATCCGCCGCAGCCGCTTCAGCCGCTTCGCCCGCTTGTCGTGGCCCTCGCGCCGCTCGTCCTCGGCCACCTCGGGGCTGATCCGGAACCCGATCTCGAAGGCCCGCCGCAGCATCTGCTCCGTCAGGTCCTCCGGCAGGTCCTCGACCTGCTCGATCTCCTTGAGCCGGCGCCGTGCCGCCTTGGCCGCCCGTACCGCCAGCTCCTTCTCGAACTCCTTCTCCTGCTCGGTGTCGGCCCGCACCCCCAGCCGCTTCACCAGCCACGGCAGGGTCAGTCCCTGGAGCACCAGCGTCGCCATGATCACGCCGAACGCGATGAAGACGATCTCGTCGCGGTCCGGGAACGGCGACCCGTCGTCGGTCCGCAGCGGAACGGCCAGGGCCAGCGCCACCGACGCCACTCCGCGCATCCCGGACCACCACATCACGACGGTCTCCCGCCAGCTGGTCGGGATCTCCTCGTCGTAGTCCCGGCGGGCGTGCAGCCGCTTGGTCAGCCAGGTGGCGGGGAGCAGCCAGGCCAGCCGGACCACGACCACGACACCCACGATCGCGGCCGCCCAGCCGAGCAGCTCGCCCCAGCGGCCGGAGGCCGTACGGATCGCGTTGTGCAGCTCCAGGCCGATCAGCCCGAACGCGACTCCGGTGACGAGCGTGTCGACGATGTCCCAGAAGGTGTAGCCGGCGAGCCGGGTCATCACGTCGTCGGCGTCGGTGGCGTACTCGGAGATGAACAGCGCGGTGGTCAGCACCGCGAGGACCCCGGAGCCGTGCAGTTCCTCGGCGAGGACGTAGGAGGCGTACGGCACGAGCAGGGTCAGGCCGATCTGCAGGGTCGCGTCGCCGAGCACGTCCATCAGCTTGTTCGCACCCCAGCCGAGCACCAGCCCGACGGCGACCGCGACCACGGCGGAGAGCAGGAAGTCCAGTCCGGCCCGCCAGGGCGAGAAGGTGCCGCTGACCACGGCGGCGATCGCCACGTGGTAGAGCACGATGGCCGTGACGTCGTTGAAGAGGCCCTCGCCCTCCAGGATCGACACCAGCCGGCGCGGCAGCCCGAGCTGCCCGGCGACGGCGGTCGCGGCGACCGGGTCGGGCGGCGCGACCAGCGCGCCCAGCGCCACGGCGGCGGCGATCGGCAGCCCGGGCACGATCGCGTTGGCGACGACCGCCACGCACAGCGTGGTGACGAACACCAGGGCCACCGCCAGCAGGAAGATCGGCCGGACGTTGGCCGCGAACTGCCGCCAGGAGGTCCGCCGCACGGCCGCGTAGAGCAGCGGCGGCAGCAGGGCGGGCAGGATCAGCTCGGGCGGGATGTTCACGTCCGGCACGAAGTCGGTGATCGCCAGGACGATCCCGAACAGGGTCACCAGGATCGGAGCCGGCAGCCCCAGCCGGTCGCCCAACGGGACGCTCACCAGGGCCCCGAGCAGCAGCACGAACAACAGGGCCAACTGATCCACGGCCAGCACTCCGGGAGTCGATGATCACACGGCGGGACTCAAGCCTGCCATGCCGTCCACCGGCCGGGGCCGCGCTACAGGGCGCGCCGCATCCCCCGGTGCGGGATGCGCGCCTCCTCGTACTCCGGACCGTAGGGCTCGTAGCCCAGGCGCTCGTAGAAGCCCAGCGCGTGCGTCTGCGCGTGCAGGTCGACCGTGCTCAGGCCACGCGCGCGTGCCGCGTCCTCGATGGCCCGGACCAGGGCCACTCCGATGCCGAGGCCGCGGGCCTCCTCGGAGACCGCGAGCCGGCCGAGCGAGCCGAGGGACGGGTCGCCGCCGGTCTTCTCCGCGGCCTTCTCGCCGTACAGCAGGCGGCCGGTGCCGAGCGGCACGCCGTCCTCGCGGACGGCCAGCACGTGCAGGGCGACCGGGTCGTAGGCGTCGTACTCGATGTCCTCGGGGACGCCCTGTTCGACGACGAAGACCTGCTTGCGGACGGCGAAGCACGCCTCCAGGTCGGCGGGGTCCTCCGCGACCCGGACCTCGTACGCGCGCGTGCTCACCCGTACGTCTCCTCACGGACCTGGTCCAGCGCCCGGCTCAGGTCCTCGGGGTACTCGCTCTCGAACTCGACCCAGTCGCCGCTGCCGGGGTGCTCGAAACCGAGGCGGACCGCGTGCAGCCACTGCCGGGTCAGGTGCAGCCGCTTGGCCAGGGTCGGGTCGGCGCCGTAGGTGAGGTCGCCGACGCAGGGGTGGCGGTGGGCGGCCATGTGGACCCGGATCTGGTGGGTGCGGCCGGTCTCCAGCTTCACGTCCAGCAGGGAGGCCGCGCGGAACGCCTCGATGAGGTCGTAGTGGGTCACGGACGGCTTGCCGTCGGCCGTGACGGCCCACTTGTAGTCGTGCTGGGGGTGGCGGCCGATGGGGGCGTCGATGGTGCCGCTGGTCGGGTCCGGGTGACCCTGCACGAGCGTGTGGTAGCGCTTGTCGACCGTGCGCTCCTTGAACTGGCGCTTGAGCGAGGTGTACGCGCGCTCGGACTTGGCCACCACCATCAGGCCGGAGGTGCCGACGTCGAGGCGGTGCACGATGCCCTGGCGTTCGGCGGCGCCGGAGGTGGAGACCCGGTAGCCGGCGGCCGCCAGACCGCCGATGACGGTCGTGCCGGTCCAGCCGGGGCTCGGGTGGGCGGCCACACCGACCGGCTTGACGACGACGACCACGTCATCGTCGTCGTGCACGATCTCCATGCCCTCGACGGGCTCGGCCACGATCCGCACGGGCGCGGGCGCCCCCGGCATCTCGACCTCCAGCCAGGACCCCCCGCTCACCCGCTCGGACTTGCCGACCACCGCGCCGTCGACCTGGACCTTGCCCGCCGCGGCCAGCTCGGCCGCCTTGGTGCGGGAGAAGCCGAACATGCGGGAGATGGCGGCGTCGACGCGCTCGCCCTCCAGGCCGTCGGGCACGGGCAGGGTTCGGATCTCGGGAATCGTGCTCACCCGTCGAGTATGCCGGACCGCGCGGGCGCCGCCGTACGCGCGCCCGCCGGGCCCGCGCCCCGCGGCCCGGTCAGTCCTTGTGGACGGTGCCGTCGGGGTCCAGGCCGCGGAAGGAGAGCAGGACGATCAGGATGCCGCCGCAGACGATCGCGGAGTCGGCCAGGTTGAAGACCGCGAACCCCTTGGGCGCGATGAAGTCGACGACCTGGCCCTCGAAGATGCCGGGGGCGCGGAAGATCCGGTCGGTCAGGTTGCCGAGCGCGCCACCGAGGAGCAGGCCGAGGGCGACCGCCCAGGGAAAGCTGTAGAGCTTGCGGGCCAGCCGGAAGATCACGACGATCACGGCTGCCGCGATCACCGTGAAGATGATCGTGAAGGCGCCGCCGAACCCGAAGGCCGCGCCCGGGTTGCGGATCGCGTGGAACTCCAGCCAGTCGCCGACGACCTCGATCGGGGCGTGGTGCTCCAGCTTGGCGACCACGATCATCTTGCTGACCAGGTCGAGGGCGTACGCGAAGGCGGCCACCGCGAACAGCACCGCGATCCGGCGCCCGCGTCCGGCCCGCCGCTGCTCCGCGCCGGACGCGCCGGGTGCCGCCTGCGCCGCTTCCTCACCGCCGTCGCCCGGAGTGTCCGGCGTACCGATGATGCGCTCCGCCTCTGCCACGTGAGTCCCTCAACCTAGGTGCCTGCCTCGGGACGAGAGTACGGCACGGCCCACGCGGCCCCGGTGCTCAGGAGCGGCGTTCCTGCTTCTGCTTGCACTCGACGCACAGGGTGGCCCGCGGGAAGGCCTGCATCCTGGCCTTGCCGATGGGGTTTCCGCAGTTCTCGCAGAGCCCGTAGGTGCCCGCGTCGAGCTTCTCCAGGGCCCGCTCGGTCTGCTCCAGCATCTCGCGCGCGTTGGCGGCGAGCGCCAGCTCGTGCTCGCGGGTGATGTTCTTGGTGCCGGTGTCGGCCTCGTCGTCGCCGGCGCCGTCCCCGGAGTCCCGCATCAGACCGGCCAGGGCGCTGTCGGAGGCGTCCAGCTCGGCGCGCAGCCGCAGGGCCTCGGTCATCAGCTCGGTGCGCGCAGCCTCGACCTCCTCCGGTGTCCACGGGTCCTCGCCGGGGCGCACCGCGAGTTCGCCGGGAGCCACCGCGGCCGCCCGCGCCTTGGGGACGGCGGTGTCCGCCGCCTCGGCGGCCGTGCCAGGGGTCTTCTTCGCAACCACCGTCGTGGCTCCCGTCTGCTTGGCGGCCCGCGCCGCGCCCGCCTTCTTGGCCGTGCTCTTCCTGGCCGTGCCCTGGGCCGCCGCGGTCTTCGTCGCCGCGGCCCCGGACGCGCTCTTCTCCGACTTCCCCGCGGGGCCCTCGGCAGCCGCGGCCGTCTTCTTCTTCCCCGCCGCCCTCGACGCGGTGGCTCTCTTCCCGTCGAGCTTCTTGCCGTCGAGCTTCTTGCCGTCGGCCGGCTTCCCGCCGTCGGCCGCCTTCTTGCCGTCGGCCGCCTTCTTGCCGTCGGCCTTCCGCACCGGTGTCACCGGTGCGGACGATTTCCCGGCGGAAACTTTCTCACCTTTCCCGGCGGAAACCTTCTCACCTGCAGTTCTGTCCACCATGGTGGTCTCTCCCGCGCGCGTGCCCCGCTGTCCGCCGTTCTCCTGGGCCTCACCGCCGGAGGTGGCCGCGGGCCTGGACCGGCCGGACGCCGACTGCTGTACGGCGGTCTTCTTCGCCACCATGGCCGCGCCCCCTTCACATATGGTGATTTCGCACGCAAATCGTGCTGGGACGATAAATCGACCTGGGTCCCGCGGCAACGGGGCACGCCGCCCGGTCCGCCTGCTCCGCACCCCCCACGCAGCCGGTATGCATCCGTTGTGCCCAGCTCCCCGCGCGGTAATCCGCCGAGCCGGACATCCCAGGATGCGAACACGCGTACCTCGCCATTCGGGTCATCCCGACAGACGGACGGCCCGGCGCGGGCGGCGCCCGGAAAACGGGTCGGCCGCTGTCCGTGCGGCGCCGTACACTGGGCGGAGCGAGAAGCGTGGATGGGGACGAGTAGCGGCGTACGCAGCCCAGAGCGACCCGGGGACGGTGGGAGCCCGGGGGCCGGCGCGACGTGAAGATCACCCCGGAGCCGCCGGAAGAAAGCCGCAGCCGTGGGGCCGGGGCGAGTAGAACCGGTTTCGCGACCCCAATGAGGGGGCTCACCGGCGCGTACGGCGTCCGGAGGGCCAAGGAGGGTGGTACCGCGGGAGCGCGCCGCACACGGCGTCCGCAAGAAAAGGCTCTCGTCCCTCCGACGGAAGGCAGCAAGTCCGTTGGAGGAAGCTCGCAGATGACAGCGCCGACGTACCGCCAGGTGCCCGCACAGGTCGACCTGCCCGCCCTCGAGCACGCCGTGCTCGACTTCTGGCGCGAGCAGAAGATCTTCGCCAAGACCCTGGAGCAGTCCGAGGGCCGCCCCGAGTGGGTGTTCTACGAGGGCCCGCCCACCGCCAACGGCATGCCCGGCGCCCACCACATCGAGGCGCGCGTCTTCAAGGACGTCTTCCCCCGCTTCCGCACCATGCGCGGCTATCACGTGGCCCGCAAGGCCGGCTGGGACTGTCACGGCCTGCCCGTGGAGCTGGCGGTCGAGAAGGAGCTGGGCTTCAGCGGCAAGCCCGACATCGAGGCGTACGGCGTCGCCGAGTTCAACGCCAGGTGCCGCGAGTCGGTGCTGCGCCACACCGACGCGTTCTCCGAGCTCACGACCCGCATGGGCTACTGGGTCGACCTCGACGACGCGTACGTGACCATGGACCCCGAGTACATCGAGTCGGTCTGGTGGTCGCTCAAGGAGATCTTCAACAAGGGCCTGCTGGTCCAGGACCACCGCGTCGCCCCCTGGTGCCCGCGCTGCGGCACCGGCCTGTCCGACCACGAGCTGGCGCAGGGCTACGAGACGGTCGTCGACCCCTCCGTGTACGTCCGTTTCCCGCTCACCTCCGGTCCGCTCGCCGGCCAGGCCTCGCTCCTGGTGTGGACGACCACCCCGTGGACCCTGGTGTCCAACACGGCCGTCGCCGCGCACCCGGAGGTCACCTACGTGGTGGCCACCGACGGCCAGGAGCGGCTGGTCGTCGCCGAGCCGCTGGTCGCCAAGGCGCTCGGTGAGGGCTGGGAGACCACGGGCGAGACCTTCACCGGCGCCGAGATGGAGCGCTGGACCTATCAACGTCCGTTCGAGCTCGTGGAGTTCCCGGAGCCGGCGCACTACGTCGTCAACGCGGAATACGTCACGACCGAGGACGGTACGGGTCTGGTCCACCAGTCCCCCGCCTTCGGCGAGGAGGACCTCAAGGTCTGCCGCGCCTACGGCCTGCCGGTGGTGAACCCGGTCCGCCCCGACGGCACCTTCGAGGAGGACGTCCCGCTGGTCGGCGGCGTCTTCTTCAAGAAGGCCGACGAACGTCTCACCGAGGACCTGGCGCAGCGCGGCCTCCTCTTCAAGCACCTGCCGTACGAGCACAGCTACCCACACTGCTGGCGCTGCCACACCGCGCTGCTCTACTACGCGCAGCCGTCCTGGTACATCCGCACCACGGAGATCAAGGACCGGCTCCTCCAGGAGAACGAGAAGACGAACTGGTTCCCGGAGACCGTCAAGCACGGCCGCTACGGGGACTGGCTGAACAACAACATCGACTGGGCGCTGTCCCGCAACCGCTACTGGGGCACCCCGCTGCCGATCTGGCGCTGCGAGGACGACCACCTCACGGTCGTCGGCTCCCGCGCCGAGCTGACCGAGCTGACCGGCACCGACCAGTCGGCGCTGGACCCGCACCGCCCGTTCATCGACGACGTCACCTTCGCGTGCCCGCAGTGCGCCGGGACGGCCACGCGCGTGCCGGAGGTCATCGACGCCTGGTACGACTCGGGCTCGATGCCGTTCGCGCAGTGGGGCTACCCGTACAAGAACAAGGAGCTGTTCGAGAGCCGCTACCCGGCGCAGTTCATCTCCGAGGCCATCGACCAGACCCGCGGGTGGTTCTACACCCTCATGGCGGTCGGCACGCTGGTCTTCGACAAGTCGTCGTACGAGAACGTGGTGTGCCTCGGCCACATCCTCGCCGAGGACGGCCGCAAGATGTCCAAGCACCTGGGCAACATCCTGCAGCCGATCCCGCTCATGGACCAGCACGGCGCGGACGCGGTGCGCTGGTTCATGGCGGCCGGCGGCTCCCCGTGGGCGGCCCGCCGGGTCGGTCACGGCACCATCCAGGAGGTCGTGCGCAAGACCCTGCTGACGTACTGGAACACGGTCGCCTTCCAGGCGCTGTACGCCCGTACGTCGAACTGGGCGCCGAGCGCGGCGGACCCGGCTCCGGCCGACCGCCCGCTGCTGGACCGCTGGCTGCTCTCCGAGCTGCACGCGCTCACCGACCAGGTCACCCAGGCCCTGGAGGCCTACGACACCCAGCGCGCCGGCAAGCTGCTGTCCGCGTTCGTCGACGACCTGTCCAACTGGTACGTGCGCCGCTCGCGCCGCCGGTTCTGGCAGGGCGACAAGGCCGCGCTGCGCACGCTGCACGAGGTGGTGGAGACCGTCACCCGGCTGATGGCGCCGCTGACCCCGTTCATCACCGAGCGGGTCTGGCAGGACCTGGTGGTGCCGGTCACGCCGGGCGCGCCCGAGTCGGTGCACCTGACCTCCTGGCCGGAGGCGGACCTGTCCGCGATCGACCCGGAGCTGTCCCGGCAGATGGTCCTGGTACGGCGCCTCGTGGAGCTGGGACGGGCCACGCGCGCGGAGTCGGGTGTCAAGACCCGTCAGCCGCTGTCCAGGGCGCTGGTCGCCGCCGTGGGCTTCGACGCGCTCGACCCGGAGCTGCACGCGCAGATCACCGACGAGCTGAACGTCTCCTCGCTGGCATCGCTGTCCGAGGTGGGCGGCTCCCTGGTCGACACCACGGCCAAGGCCAACTTCCGGGCGCTGGGCAAGCGGTTCGGCAAGCGGGTGCAGGACGTGGCCAAGGCGGTCGCCGCGGCGGACGCGGCCGCGCTGTCGCTGGCGCTGCGCGAGGGCACGGCGTCGGTGGAGGTCGACGGCGAGACCGTGACGCTGGCGCCGGACGAGGTCATCATCACGGAGACGCCCCGTGAGGGCTGGTCGGTGGCGTCGGACTCCGGTGCGACCGTCGCGCTCGACCTGGAGATCACCGAGGAGCTGCGCCGGGCGGGGCTCGCCCGGGACGCGATCCGGCTGATCCAGGAGGCGCGCAAGAACAGCGGGCTGGACGTGGCCGACCGGATCGCGCTGCGGTGGGTGTCGACCGATCCGGCGGTGATCGCGGCGCTCGCGGAGCATGCGGAGCTGATCGCGGATGAGGTGTTGGCGACGGACTTCGCGCAGGGTGAGGGTGTCGACGGGTACGGGGACGCGTTCGTCGACGAGGGGTTGTCGCTGACGTTCCGCCTGCGTAAGGCGTAGGCGGTGGCGCCTGGCGCCTGACCTGGGAAGGGCCCGGTTCCCCGTGACGGGGGGCCGGGCCCTTCTCCGTGCGTGCGGGTCGGCCGGCGGTCCGTGGGGGCCTCTTCTTCATGGCTCGGCTCGGACCAGTACCGTGCGCGGTTCCCCGCGCCCCCGGGAAGCGGGCCTCCGCTCCATCCCTGCGGCCGGACCAGCACCGTGCGCGGTTCCCCGCGCCCCCGGGAGACGGCCCTCCGCTCCATCCCTGCGGCCGGACCAGTACCGTGCGCGGTTCCCCGCGCCCCCGGGAAGCGGGCCTCCGCTTCAACCCTGCGGCCGGACCAGCACCGTGCGCGGTTCCCCGCGCCCCCGGGAGACGGCCCTCCGCTCCATCCCTGCGGCCGGACCAGCACCGTGCGCGGTTCCCCGCGCCCCCGGGAAGCGGGCCTCTGGTTCAGGGGTGCGGGGGGTGTGCAACGCGCATAAACAGGGCGGGCCCCGGAGTGGAATCCGGGGCCCGCCCTGTCATGCCTGCCGACGTGGGTGGCGCGCTACGCGCCCGCCGTCAGTTGTCGTCCTCGTCGATGAGGAAGCCGCGCATCGGGGACGGCGCCTGGCCCATCGGAGAGGGGCCCTGCGGGCGTACCGGTGCCATCGGCTGGGTCATCGCCGGCGTCATCTGCTGCTGGCCGCCGTAGGACGGCGGAGCCGGGGACGGACCGCCCATGGGCTGGTTGCCGCCGTAGGACGGGGCACTCGCGCCGGCCGGGGCCATGGAAGGCGCCGGGGACGGCGGGAGCGAGGCCGCGGCGGGCGTACGCGGCGGCGCCAGGGAGTCGTCGGCCTGGGTCTCCAGCTGACGCAGCTGCGACTCCAGGTACGACTTCAGACGCGTGCGGTACTCGCGCTCGAAGCCGCGCAGGTCCTCGACCTTGCGCTCCAGCGTGGCGCGCGCGGACTCCAGGGAGCCCATGGCGACGCGGTGCTTCTCCTGCGCGTCCCGCTCCAGGGCGTCCGCCTTGGCACGGGCGTCACGCTCCAGACCCTCGGCGCGGCTGCGGGCCTCGCCGACGATCTTGTTGGCCTCGGAGCGGGCCTCGGCGATCGCCTGGTCGGCGGTCTGCTGGGCCAGCGAGAGGACTCGGGCGGCGCTGTCGCCACCGGGGCCCTGACCGGGGCCGCCCATCGGACCGCCCATGGGGCCGCCCATCGGGCCACCCATCTGCTGCTGCATCGGGGGCTGGCCGCCCATCGGGCCCTGGCCCATGCCCTGGCCCATCGGACCCTGGCCCATCGGACCGCCCTGACCCATGGGGCCCTGGCCCATCGGACCCTGACCCATCGGGCCCTGGCCCATCGGACCGCCCTGGCCCATGGGGCCCTGGCCCATCGGACCCTGGCCCATCGGGCCGGGACCCTGCGGACCGCCCTGGCCGCTGGGGCCGGCCGGCAGCTGCGGGGCACCGCTCGGCAGCTGCGGGGGACCGCCCATGGGGCCACCCATCTGCTGCTGCGGCGGGCCCGATATGCCGGCGGGCACCGGAGCGCCGGGACCTCGCATGCCCTGCTGCGGCATACCGCCCTGCTGGGGCATGCCCTGCTGCGGCATGCCGCCCTGGGGCATGCCGCCCTGCTGGTCCTGCGGCTCCGGAGGCTTGCGCATGTTCTGCTGGTTCTGCGCGGCCGCGCGCGTGGCGGCGGCCAGCTTGGCGCGCAGGTCCTCGTTCTCGCGCAGGAGGCGCGTCAGTTCGGCTTCGACCTCATCGAGGAAGGCATCGACCTCGTCCTCGTCATAGCCTTCTCGGAGGCGGACGGTCGTGAACTGCTTGTTCCGCACGTCCTCGGGGGTCAACGGCATCTCTTCACCTCAACGTAGTCGTCGGCATCGGCAAGACGGTAGGTCACATCGCTCATCACAGCCGACCAACGATCGCGATCAGGATGTAGACGATGATCATCAGTACGAAGAAGGACAGGTCGAGCGCCACGCCCCCGAGACGCAGCGGCGGAATGAACCGCCGCAGAAGCTTGAGCGGTGGATCGGTGACAGTGTAGGTGGCCTCAAGTACGACCACCATCGCCTTGCCGGGTTGCCATGAGCGGGCGAACTGGAACACGTAGTCCATGACCAACCGGAAGATGAGCACGATGAGGAAGCACATCAGCGCGATGTAGATCACATCAAGGAACACGCTCATGATCCGTGCTTCCCTCTCCCCTGTTCCGTGCTTCGTACCGGTGCCGTGTCTCAGCTCTGGTTGAAGAACCCGCCCTCTGCGATGCGGGCCTTGTCCTCCGCCGTGACATCGACGTTAGCAGGCGACAACAGGAACACCTTCTGCGTCACCCGCTCGATGCTGCCGTGAAGACCAAACACCAAACCGGCCGCAAAGTCGACAAGTCGCTTCGCGTCTGTGTCATCCATCTCAGTCAGATTCATGATCACCGGGGTGCCCTCACGGAAGTGTTCCCCGATGGTACGGGCCTCGTTGTAGGTCCGGGGGTGGAGCGTGGTGATCCGGTAAGGCTCTCGTTCCGACACGACCTTGGGCATGATCACCGGTGCGTTCTTCTCCAGGCTCGCGCGCTCTTGTGTGATGGACGCCACGGGGGCGATACGCGCCGGGCGACCCGATTCCGCGGGTAGCGAGGCGGAATGCGACACGGGTTCGCGAGGTGCGGGCGGTTGCACCACTCGTACCGAATCGTCCCTTTGGGACTGGTGTGGCGCATGGGACTGGTGTGACGGCTCGTGCCGCCGGTGGTCCCGTTCGGGCTCCGGGTCCAGTTCGGGCTCGAAGTCGTCGTCAGGGTCGAATCCGCGACCGTCGTACCCATCGTCCTCCACGAGGCCGAGGTAGACCGCCATCTTGCGCATCGCGCCGGCCATGCTCTGAGTCCTCCGCTCTGTGGTGGATCGGTGACGACTGCCAAGTCCCGCGATCCACGAGGCCGTTGTGCCCGTTTCGGGCCACATTGACCATATTTTCTGCTGTGGTCCGACTTCTTGGCGACGTTACCCGAGCCCGGGGCGGACGCCGAGTACCGCAGTGCCGACGCGCACATGTGTCGCACCGGCGGCCACGGCTTCCTCCAGGTCCGCACTCATCCCTGCGGAGACCATGTTCGCAGCCGGATGGGCTCGGCGCAGGTCGGTCGACAAATCCATCAACCGCTCGAACGCGGCCCCTTGGCGCCCCGCGTACTCCCCGGCGAGCGGGGCGACGGTCATCAGACCGCCGAGCCGCAGCCCGGGGGCGGCCGCGATCAGGTCGGCCAACTCGGCGATCCCGCCGGATGCCACACCACCGCGCTCACCCCGTCCGCTCGCGGCGGCGTCGAGCGCGACCTGCACGAGGCATCCCACCTCGCGGCCGGTCCGCACCGCCTCCCTGGACAGCGCCTCCACGAGCCGGGGGCGGTCGACGGACTGCACGAAGTCCGCGTAACCCGTCACGGAACGCACCTTGTTGGTCTGCAATTGACCGACGAAATGCCAGGTGAGGGGGAGGTCGGCGGATGCGGCGGCCTTGGGGGCGGCGTCCTGGTCGCGGTTCTCGGCGACATCGCGCACGCCGAGTTCCGACAGGATCCGCACGTCGCTCGCCGGATAGGTCTTGGTGACCACGATCAGGGTCACCTCGGCCCGGTCGCGCCCGGCCGCCGCACAGGCGGTCGCGATGCGCTCCTCCACTTTCGCCAGGTTCGTGGCGAGTTCGGTCCTACGGTCCGTCATGCCCCATCAGTCCAGCCACACATAGCCCGCGAGCCGCCCGGTGGTGCGGTCACGACGGTACGAAAAATGATCATCTGACTCCAGTGTGCACACCGGCGACTGCGCCCGGTCGAGCACCCCGGCGCGCGCGAGCTGCGCGTGCACACCGGCGGCCACGTCGACCGCCGGAGTGCCCCAGCTGGTCTCGGCGTGCGCCGCCGGCTCGACGGCGGCCACGTCGGCGCGCATCGCCTCCGGCACCTCGTAGCACCGTCCGCAGACGGCCGGGCCGGTGCGGGCGACGATCCTGGCCGGGTCGGCGCCGAGCGAGACCATGGCCTCGACGGCGGCCGGCACGATCCCCTTCACCATGCCGGGCCGTCCGGCGTGGGCGGCGGCGACCACACCGGCCACCGGATCGGCCAGCAGCACCGGCACGCAGTCGGCGGTCAGCACGGCGAGGGCGAGTCCCCCGGCCGTGGTCACCAGTGCGTCGACCTCGGGCGAGGGACCGGGAGGCCACGGTCCTCGGACCTCGGCCACCTCGCTGCCGTGCACCTGGTTCATCCAGACCACGCGGCCCGGGTCCAGGCCGAGCGACGTGGCGGCGATCTCCCGGTTGGTCCGTACCACGTCGGGGTCGTCGCCGACCGCCCCGCCCAGATTGAGCTGCTCGTACGGAACGGCGCTCACCCCGCCCCACCGGTCGGTGAAGGCGAAGTGCGCGCCGCTCACGGTTTCGCGCTGTGCTGTCACGTCAGAAGGATCACTTGAGGAAGTCCGGCACGTCCAGTTCCTCGGCCGCGCTGTCCGTGTAGGAACGGGACGGCGGGACCGGCGGGGCGACCGGGATGTCGGCCACCGGCTCGGGCGCCGGCTCCGGCTCCTCCTTCGGGGTCACGCTGCCGAGCGAGCCGAAGGACGGGCGGGACTCGGGCTGCCGGGCCGGAGCGGGCTCCTCGCGGCGGGCCGAGGACGAGGCCGAGGACGAGCCCAGCACGTTGTCCCGGCGGGCCGGGGGCTGGCCGCCGTCGAAGCCGGCCGCGATGACCGTGACCCGGACCTCGTCGCCGAGGGCGTCGTCGATGACCGCGCCGAAGATGATGTTGGCCTCGGGGTGGGCGGCCTCGCTGACCAGCTGGGCGGCCTCGTTGATCTCGAACAGGCCGAGGTCGGAGCCGCCGGAGATGGAGAGCAGCACGCCGCGGGCGCCGTCGATGGAGGCCTCCAGGAGCGGCGAGGAGATCGCCATCTCCGCGGCGGCCACCGCACGGTCGTCGCCGCGGGCCGAGCCGATGCCCATGAGGGCCGAACCGGCCTCGGACATGACGGACTTGACGTCGGCGAAGTCGAGGTTGATCAGACCGGGCGTGGTGATCAGGTCGGTGATGCCCTGGACACCGGAGAGCAGGACCTGGTCGGCCGACTTGAAGGCGTCGAGGACCGAGACCTGGCGGTCGGAGATGGAGAGCAGCCGGTCGTTCGGGATGACGATGAGGGTGTCGACCTCTTCGCGGAGTTCCGCGATGCCGTCCTCGGCCTGGTTGGCGCGGCGCCGACCCTCGAAGGTGAAGGGGCGGGTGACCACGCCGATGGTGAGGGCGCCCAGCGAGCGGGCGATGTTGGCCACGACGGGGGCGCCGCCGGTGCCGGTGCCGCCGCCTTCGCCGGCCGTCACGAAGACCATGTCGGCCCCCTTGAGGACCTCCTCGATCTCCTCACGGTGATCCTCGGCCGCCTTGCGGCCGACGGCCGGGTTGGCGCCGGCGCCGAGTCCACGGGTGAGTTCACGGCCGACGTCGAGCTTGACGTCGGCGTCGCTCATCAACAGCGCCTGCGCGTCGGTGTTGATGGCGATGAACTCGACGCCCTTGAGACCGACCTCGATCATCCGGTTGATGGCATTGACACCACCGCCGCCGACACCGATGACCTTGATGACTGCGAGGTAGTTCTGCGGTGCTGCCACGTCGAAGGCCTCTCGCCTCGAATTACGTTGCCGTCGCCGTGCGATGCCCGCGCGGGACGGCGGATGCCGATTGGGACGGTCCGTAGCGCCGACCCGAACCCTAACGTTGAAGTTTAGGGTTACCAGTGTGTCTGTTCCCTGGAGTCTTCTGAACAGGACACTAAGTCGACAAGTGGCGCCCGTTCAACGAACACGCCGAACCTCCCGTTTTTCTTTTCACCCTATGTGATCAGCCGTAGCGGTGCCCAACCAGGGTGCTGGCCTGCGCTTATGTGCGTCAACTCGCCGCTGACGCAGGGGCGGTGGGAACACTTACGTCGAAGTACCGAGCGCCGGGGGCGGCTTTGATGAGAGCGGTGAGCGTACGGGCCTTGGCGGCGCCGTTCTCGGCGCTGCCCCACTCGACGGTCCGGCCGCCGCTCAGTTCGAGCGTGATGTCGTCGTAGGAACGGACCTTGAGGGTCCGGGTGTCCCGGCGGACGGCGGCCGGAATGTCACCCGCGACGGCCACGGCCTCCCGCACCAGCCGGTCGGTGCCGAAGCGCCGCAGGCTCGCGGTGGCCGAACCCGACCGGGACAGGCTCAGTTCCAGCGACGGAGCGCCGTGCGGCGGCTGTGAGACCGTCGCGAACCGGACGCCCTTCTTGTCCACTTCGGTGAACTTCCCGTCCCTCTCGATGAGGAGGACGGGCGTTCGCTCGGTCACCTTCAGCCCGATTCCGCGGGGCCAGGAACGGACCGCGTCGATCTCGTCGATCCGGGGCAGTTTCCGGCGCAGCCGGGCCTCGATGCCGTCGGTGTCGACGGAGACCAGCGGCGCCCCGACCGGCACGTCGGCGGCCTCCAGCACCTCCTCGGGCGTGAGAACGGCCGTACCGGAGACGGAGACGTGCCGTACGCGCAGCCACGGGGAGCCGTAGAGCAGCCAGACGGAGCCCGCCGCCAGGAGCACAACCGCCAGAGCCAGAATGACGATCGTACGAAAGCGGCGGTTCTTCCACCGCCGGGCGGGCGGCGGGCCGGACGACTCCTGCTGACGTTGACCGCGCTCGGCGGTGGTCGGTCCGGCCACGCTGCTCACTTGCCTTTCGTCATACGGCCTAGCGGCCGGCGGCGATCGCCTCGTACACCATCCCGACGAGCAGGTCGTCGGCGTCCCGGCGGCCGAACTCGCTTGCCGCACGGGACATCTCGTACAAGCGGTGCGGATCGGCGAGCACGGGCAGGACGTTCTGCTGCACCCACTCCGGGGTGAGTTCCGCGTCGTCGACCAGCAGGCCGCCGCCGGCCTTGACCACCGGCTGGGCGTTCAGCCGCTGTTCGCCGTTGCCGATGGGCAGCGGGACGTAGGCGGCCGGGAGTCCGACGGCGGAGAGTTCGGCGACGGTCATCGCGCCCGCGCGGCAGAGCATCATGTCGGCCGCGGCGTACGCGAGGTCCATCCGGTCCAGGTAACTTACCGGGACGTACGGCGGCATCCCCGGCATCTGGTGCACCTGCGGCAGTTCGTTCTTCGGTCCGACCGCGTGCAGGATCTGGATGCCCGCCTGCTGCAGGTAGGGCGCGACCTGCTGGACGACCTCGTTGAGGCGGCGGGCGCCCTGGGAGCCGCCGGAGACCAGCAGCGTGGGCAGGTTGGGGTCGAGACCGAAGCGGTGCCGGCCCTCGGGGCGGGCCGCGGCGCGGTCCAGGAGGGAGATGGAGCGGCGCAGCGGGATGCCGATGTACCGGGCGTCGCGCAGCTTGCTGTCCGGCGTGGACACCGCGACCCGGGCCGCGTACCGGGAGCCGATCTTGTTGGCCAGACCGGGCCTGGCGTTGGCCTCGTGGATCACGATCGGCACGCCGAGCCGCTTGGCGGCGAGGTAGCCGGGCAGGGCGACGTAGCCGCCGAAACCGACGACGCAGTCCGCCTTGGTGCGCTCCAGGATCTGCTCGGCCGCCTTGATGGTGCCGCGCAGCCGGCCCGGCACGGTGATCAGTTCGGGGGTGGGCTTGCGGGGCAGCGGCACCGCCGGGATCAGGGCGAGCTCGTAACCGCGCTCGGGCACCAGCTTGGTCTCCAGGCCGCGCTCCGTGCCCAGGGCCGTGATCCCCACGGTGGGGTCCTGCCTGCGCAGGGCGTCCGCGAGGGCGAGCGCGGGCTCGATGTGGCCGGCGGTCCCCCCACCAGCGAGTACGACATGCACCGAAATTCACCGCTCTCCGGACGAGCGCGCCACCGGGGCGCGCCGTCGCATCGTGTTCCATCTCCGAGGCCCCGCAGGGCTCCCGGCCCCCCGCTTTCTACCAAAGCGAGGTTGCCGCCGCGCAAGCGCCGCCCGCGCAGCGGGCTCGTCGCGCGCGAAGGCGATCAGCAGCCCGATGGCGAACATGGTCGGCAGCAGGGCGGAGCCCCCGTAGGAGAACAGCGGAAGGGGGACGCCGGCGATCGGCAGCAGGCCGAGCACCGCACCGATGTTGATCACCGCCTGTGCGGTGATCCAGGTGGTCACGCCTCCCGCGGCGTACCTCACGAAGGGGTCCTCCGTGCGTCCGGCCACGCGGATACCCGCATAGCCTAGAGCCGCGAAGAGGGCCAGTACCGACAGCGTCCCCGACAGGCCCAGTTCCTCACCGGTGACGGCGAAGATGAAGTCGGTGTGGGCTTCGGGCAGTTGGCCCCATTTTTCCACACTCGCGCCGAGTCCGGAGCCGAAGAGCCCGCCGGAGGCCAGAGCGTAGATGCCGTGCACCGCCTGCCAGCAGTCGGCGACGCCGGTCTTCGGCTCGGTGGCGCCGATGCAGGCGAGCCGCGCCATGCGGTTGGGGCTGGTCTTGATGAGGATCACACCGAGCACGCCGGCGATCGACAGCACTCCGGCGAACAGCCGGGTCGGCGCTCCCGCCAGCCACAGCAGGCCGAACAGGATCGCGGTCAGGATGATCGCCGTGCCCATGTCGCCGCCGAGCATGATCAGGCCGAGCAGCAGGAAGCTGACAGGGACCAGCGGCACCAGCATGTGCTTCCACTGGGTCAGCAGCCGCTTCTCCTGTTTGCGCGCCATCAGGTCGGCGCCCCAGAGCACGAGGGCGAGCTTGCCGAACTCGCTGGGCTGGATCTGGAACGAGCCGCCCAGCGAGATCCAGTTCTGGTTGCCGTTGACCGACATCCCTATCCCCGGGACCTGCACCAGGGCCATCAGGAAGATGGCGCCGGCCAGGATCGGGTAGGCGAGCGCCCGGTGCAGTTTCACCGGCATGCGGGACGCCACGAACAGCAGCACGCCCCCGATGCAGGCGGCGAGGAACTGTTTGCGGAAGAAGAACGAACCCGGCAGCGACATCTGCAACGCGGTGATCTGGGAGGCCGAGTAGACCATCACCAGACCCAGCACGATGATCAGCAGACTGCCGCCGAGGATCAGGTAGTACGCGGTCAGCGGCCGGTCCCAGGCCCGGTTCAGGCGCGTCCGCAGCCGCCGCAGCGGGTTGTCCCGCGACGTGCGGGACACGGCGGGCCTGCGGACCGCTCGCTGTACGGGCGGTTGGCCGGTGCGGCTACCGGGCATCAGCGCCTCCGCTGAACGTCGACCGTCCCACGCGTCCCTCCCAAGGTCGCCCGGCTGGCGGCCGGGTCAGGCGCCGAGTTCGCGAACAGCCTGAGCGAACGCGTCACCGCGCTTGTTGTAGTTGGCGAACATGTCCATGGAGGCACAGGCGGGGGCGAGGAGCACCGTGTCGCCTTCGACCGCCAGCCGCCGCGCCTCCCGGACCGCCGCGAGCATCGCCCCAGTGTCGGTCCGGTCGAGGTCGACCACGGGTACTTCCGGCGCGTGTCGCGCGAGGGCCTCCCGGATGAGGGCGCGATCGGCTCCGATCAGCACCACGCCGCGAAGCCGCCCGGCCGAGCTCGCGACCAGTTCGTCGAAGGTCGCGCCCTTCGCCAGACCGCCGGCAATCCATACGATCGACTCATATGACGCCAACGAGGCTTGCGCCGCGTGCGTGTTGGTCGCCTTGGAGTCGTCGATGTAGGCGACCCCGTCCACGTCGGCCACGTGCGCGATGCGGTGGGCGTCCGGGGTGAAGTTCCGCAGCCCGTCCCGTACGGCCGTGGCGGGCACCCCGAAGGCGCGCGCGAGGGCCGCCGCGGCAAGGGCGTTGGCGATGTTGTGCGGGGCGGACGGCACGACGTCGGAGACCTCGGCCAGTTCCTGGGCGTTCTGCTGCCGGTTCTCCACGAAGGCGCGGTCGACCAGGATGCCGTCCACCACGCCGAGTTGGGACGGTCCCGGAGTACCGAGGGTGAAGCCGATGGCCCGGCAGCCCTCCTCGACGTCGGCCTCCCGCACCAGGTCCTCGGTGAGCTTGTCGGCGGCGTTGTAGACGCAGGCGACGCGGTTGCCCTCGTAGACGCGGCCCTTGTCCCGGGCGTACGCCTCCATGGAGCCGTGCCAGTCCAGGTGGTCGGGGGCGAGGTTGAGCACCGCGGCGGAGTGGGCGCGCAGCGAGGGCGCCCAGTGCAGTTGGTAGCTCGACAGCTCGACGGCCAGGACGTCGTACTCCTCGTCGCCGAGGACCGCGTCCAGCAGCGAGACGCCGATGTTGCCGACGGCGGCCGTGCGCAGGCCCGCGGCCGTCAGGATCGACGCCAGCATCTGGACGGTGGTGGTCTTGCCGTTGGTGCCGGTGACGGCCAGCCAGGGCGCCGCGTCGGGGCCGCGCAGCCGCCAGGCCAGCTCCACGTCGCCCCAGATGTCCACGCCGGCCGCGCGGGCCGCCTCGAACAGCGGCTTGTCCGGCTTCCAGCCGGGCGCGGTGACGATCAGTTCGGTGCCCTCGGGCAGGGTGGCGCCGTCGCCGAGCCGTACCGTGACGCCCAGGGCCTCCAGTTCGGCGGCCTGTTCGCGCGCGCGTGCGTCGTCGCCGTCGTTGACGACCGTGACGACCGCCCCGCGCGCGTGCAGCGCGCGGGCCGCCGGGACACCGGAGACACCGAGTCCGGCGACGGTGACGTGCCTGCCCTGCCAGTCGGTCACTTGTCCGCTGCCCATCCTGCGTAGAAGAGGCCCAGTCCGACGATCACGCAGATGCCCTGGATGATCCAGAAGCGGACCACCACAAGGACTTCGGACCAGCCCTTGAGTTCGAAGTGGTGCTGCAGTGGCGCCATCCGGAAGACGCGCCGCCCGGTGAGCCGGAAGGAACCGACCTGGATGACCACCGACATGGTGATGAGGACGAACAGGCCGCCCATGAGGGCCACCAGCAGTTCGGTGCGGGAGAGGATCGCCAGGCCCGTCAGGACACCGCCGAGCGCGAGCGAACCGGTGTCGCCCATGAAGATCTTGGCCGGCGAGGTGTTCCACCACAGGAAGCCGAGGCAGGAACCCATCAGCGCGGAGGCGATGACCGCGAGGTCCAGCGGATCGCGGACCGTGTAGCAGGCGTTGGGGTTGGTCAGGGTCATCGCGTTGGCGCAGGACTCCTGGAACTGCCAGACGCCGATGA
Organism: Streptomyces sp. NPDC101237; assembly: GCF_044767465.1. Lineage (NCBI taxonomy): Bacteria > Bacillati > Actinomycetota > Actinomycetes > Kitasatosporales > Streptomycetaceae > Streptomyces > Streptomyces sp. NPDC101237. The sequence goes on from NZ_JBIWNY010000016.1 coordinate 185,769, forward strand.
AGGTGTAGGCACCGAAGACCAGCACGGAGGCGCCGGTGGCGAGGCCGTCCAGACCGTCCGTCAGGTTCACGCCGTTGGACATCGCGAGAATCATGAACAGCGCCCAGACCACGAACAGCACCGGGCCGATGGTCCAGCCGAAGTCCGTGATGAAGGACAGCTTGGTGGACGCCGGGGTGTTGCCGATGGCGTCCGGGAACTGCAGCGAGAGCACCGCGAAGGAGATGCCGACGATCAGCTGACCGGCCATCTTCGCCTTGGCCCGCAGGCCCAGCGAACGCCGCTTGACGATCTTGATGTAGTCGTCCAGGAAGCCGACCAGGCCCATGCCGCACATCAGGCCGAGCACCAGCAGGCCCGAGTAGGTCGGCGCGTAGCCGGTGATCACCTTGGACAGGAAGTAGGCGGCGACCGTCGCCAGGATGAAGGCGATACCGCCCATCGTCGGCGTACCGCGCTTGCTGGCGTGCTCGCGCGGGCCGTCGTCACGGATGTACTGGCCGTAGCCCTTGCGCGCGAGGAGCTTGATCAGCAGCGGAGTGCCGATCAGCGTCAGGAACAGACCGATGACGCCCGAGAAGAGGATCTGCTTCATCATCGGGCGTCACCGCCCTCGGCACCGGACTCCAGGAGCGCCTGGGCAACGCTCTCCAGCCCCACCGACCGGGACGCCTTCACGAGGACGACGTCCCCCGGGCGCAACTCGCTGCGCAACAGGTCGACCGCCGCCTGTGCGTCGGACACGTGCACCGACTCCTCACCCCACGAACCCTCGTTATATGCGCCCAGTTGCAGCCAGGAGGCTTCTACTCCCCCGACGGCGACGAGCTTGCCGACATTGAGCCGGACGGCGAGCCGTCCGACCGCGTCGTGCTCGGCGAGCGCCTCGTCCCCCAGCTCGGCCATCTTGCCGAGCACCGCCCACGTGCGTCCCCCCGCGGCCTGTGCGGCTGTGCCCATTGCCGCGAGCGCGCGCAGCGCGGCTCGCATGGACTCGGGGTTGGCGTTGTAGGCGTCGTTGACGATGGTCACGCCGTCCGGGCGCTCGGTGACCTCCATACGCCATCGGGAGAGGGAGCCAGCATCGGAGAGCGCGGTGGCGATCTCTTCCGCGGACATGCCCAGCTCATGGGCGACGGCGGCCGCGGCGAGCGCGTTCGACACGTGGTGCTCACCGTACAGGCGCATGGTCACATCGCTTGCACCGGAGGGTGTGTGAAGGCTGAACGCGGGCTGTCCCGTGTCCGTGAGTCGTACGTTCTCGGCGCGTACGTCCGCTTCGGCCGACTCTCCGAAAAGGACCAGCTTCGCCTTGGTACGGGATGCCATGGCCCGTACCAGGGGGTCGTCCGCGTTGAGGACCGCGACGCCGCCGTCCTCGGCCGCGGGCAGCGCCTCCACCAACTCGCCCTTCGCCTGGGCGATCTGCTCACGGCCGCCGAACTCGCCGATGTGGGCGGTGCCGACGTTCAGGACGAGGCCGATCCGCGGAGGCGTCAGGTCCGTCAGGTAGCGGATGTGGCCGATGCCCCGGGCGCCCATCTCCAGCACCAGGAACTTCGTCTCCTCGGTGGCGGACAGGGCGGTCAGCGGCAGCCCGATCTCGTTGTTGAACGAGCCCGGGGTGAACACGGTGGGCGCCTTGGTGCGCAGCACCTGGGCGATGAGGTCCTTGGTGCTGGTCTTGCCGGCCGAGCCGGTGAGGGCCACCAGGGTCGCGCCGAGCCGCCGTACGACGTGGCGGGCGAGGGCGCCGAGGGCCGTCTGGACGTCGTCCACGACGATCGCGGGCACGCCGACGGGGCGCGACGCCAGAACGGCGGCCGCGCCCTGTGCGACCACCTGGGCGGCGAAGTCGTGGCCGTCCACGCGCTCGCCCACGAAGGCGGCGAACAGGCTGCCGGGACCCGCCTCGCGGGAGTCCCGGACCACCTCCCCGGTGACCTGGACGGACGGATCCGGTATGTCGTGCGTCTGCCCGCCGACGACTGCTGCGATCTCGGCGAGGGAGAGGGCGATCACAAGTTCATCCCTGGGTCTTCTGGATAGCTTCGCGAAGCACCTGGCGGTCGTCGAAGGGACGGACCACACCGGCGATGTCCTGGCCCTGCTCGTGGCCCTTGCCCGCGACCAGCACGGTGTCGCCGGGGTGGGCGCGGGCGACGGCCGCGGCGATCGCGGCGGCCCGCTCCTCGAAGAGGAGCACCTCGCCGCGCTCGTGGGCGGGCACCGTGGCGGCGCCTTCGAGCATGGTCGCGAGGATGGCGAGCGGGTCCTCGGAGCGGGGGTTGTCGGAGGTCAGTACGGCCGTGTCGGCGAGCCGGGCCGCGGCGGCGCCCATCGGGGCCCGCTTGGTCGTGTCCCGGTCGCCGCCGCAGCCGAGAACGATGTGCAGCCGGCCCTTGGTGACCTTGCGCAGCGCCTTGAGGACCGATTCGACGGCGTCCGTCTTGTGCGCGTAGTCGACGACCGCGAGGTAGGGCTGTCCGGCGTCCACCCGCTCCAGGCGGCCCGGCACGCCCGGCACGGCGGCGACGCCGTCGGCCGCGGTCTGCGGGTCGAGGCCCGCCGCGGCCAGCGCGACGATCGCGGCGAGGGTGTTGGCCACGTTGAAGGGACCGGGCAGCGGCGACTTGGCGGCGACCCGGACGCCCTCGGGGCCGAGGACGGTGAACGTCGAGTCCATCGGGCCGATGTGGACGTCCGCGGCGCGCCAGTCGGCGTCGGGGTGGCCCTCGGCGGAGTAGGTGACGACCGGGACGCCGGCCTCGCGGGCGAGCCTGCGGCCGTACTCGTCGTCGACGTTGACCACGCCCCGTTTGCTGCGTCTCGGGGTGAAGAGCTGCGCCTTGGCCTGGAAGTAGTCCTCCATGCCGGAGTGGAACTCCATGTGTTCCGGGCTGAGGTTGGTGAAGACGGCGATGTCGAAGACGCAGCCGTCGACCCGGCCGAGGACCAGGGCGTGGCTGGAGACCTCCATGGCCACCGCCTCGACCCCGCGCTCGCGCATGACGGCGAACAGCGCCTGGAGGTCGGTGGCCTCGGGGGTGGTGCGCTCGGACTTGATGCGCTCGTCACCGATGCGCATCTCGACGGTGCCGATGAGCCCGGTGCTGCGCGCGCTCCGCAGCCCGCCCTCCACCAGGTAGGCCGTGGTGGTCTTGCCGGAGGTGCCGGTGATGCCGATCTGGAGCAGGTCGCGGCCCGGGTGTCCGTAGACGGTGGCGGCGAGTTCGCCCATCCGCGCGCGCGGGTCGTCGGCGACCAGGACCGGCAGGCCGGTGGCGGCGGCGCGTTCGGCGCCGGCCGGGTCGGTCAGCACGGCGGCCGCGCCGAGGCCGGCGGCCTGGGCGACGAAGTCGGCACCGTGCAGCCGGGCGCCGGGCAGGGCGGCGTAGACGTCACCGGGGCGGACCGCGCGGGAGTCGTGGGTGATGCCCGTGACCGCCACGGCGTCCCGCGCCGTCTCCGGGACGGCGACGCCCAGCTGATCGGCGAGCTCCGCGAGGGGGGTGGCGGAGACCTGAACCGGCCTGGGCGGCCCCGGATACGTCACGGAAACGCCCTTCTGGGTGGTTTGGGACTGATCAGCGTGTGGCACGGCGGTGAGCGTACCGGGCGTACCCGCTCCGGAGCGAAGCGAGGGCTCTGCCGCCCGGCGGTTCCCGGGATCTGGGGTGATCGTTGTCACGGGCTCGTTCCTGGTGGTCTTTCCGAAAAGCTGGGGCGCTGATCAGGGCTTGTAGTCGACGGGCAGGTTCGCCGCCTTGGCGCCGGTCGGCGGGATCTGCAGGGTCTTGAGGGCGAACTCCATCACCTGCTTGTAGATCGGGCCGCAGATCTGGCCGCCGAAGTAGCTGCCGGCGGTGGCGTTCTGGATGGCGCAGTAGACGGTGATGCGGGGTTTGTCCGCGGGCGCGAACCCGGCGAACGACGAGGTGTAGCCGCGGTACCTGCCGGTGGCCGGATCCACGCGGTTGGCGGTTCCGGTCTTGCCCGCGACGTTGTAGCCGGGGATGGCCGCCTTGGCGCCGGTGCCCTGCTCGTCGTCCACCACGGACTCCAGCATCCCGGCGAGCGTCCGGGCGGTCTTCTCACTGACCACACGGTTCTTCGTGGGCTGGGCGGCCGGGGTGAAGCGGCCGTCGGCGCCCTTGGAGCCGCGCACCAGCGTCGGCTCGACCCGGATCCCGCCGTTGGCGATCGTCGAGTAGACGGAGGCCGCCTGCATGGCGTTGATGGAGAAGCCCTGGCCGAAAGGGATCGTGTACTGCTGCGAGGTGGACCACTTGGCCGGAGGGGCGAGGATGCCCCGGGTCTCGCCGGGGAAGCCGAGCCCGGTGTAACCGCCGATGCCGAACTTGCGCAGGTAGGAGTAGAGGACCTGGTTGGCCTGCTCCTGGGTCCTGCCGAGCTGTCCGGTGGCGAGGATGGTGCCGATGTTGCTGGACTTGGCGAGCACGCCGTTGAGCGTGAGGTACCAGGTCGCGTGGTCGATGTCGTCCTTGAAGAGCCGGTCGCCGCGGTGCAGCCGGTTGGGCACCACCACATGGGTGAGCGGGGTGGCGGCGTTCTCCTGCAGGACGGCCGCCATCGACATCACCTTGGCGGTGGAGCCGGGCTCGTAGGCGTCCTGGAGCGCCGCGTTGCCCATCGCGGCGGCGTCCGCCGTCGACAGGTCGTTCGGGTCGAAGCCGGGCGAGTTGGCCATCGCCAGGATCTGCCCGGTCCTGGTGTCCTGCACGACCACGTAACCGCGGTCCGCCCGGGACTTCTTGACCTGCTCCGAGATGGCGTTCTGGGCGGCCCACTGGATGTCCCGGTCGATGGTCAGCTCGACGTCCGCGCCGGGCACCGCCGGGGTCTCCGTGGAGCCCGCGGTGGGCACCTCGCGGCCGCCGGACTGGGCGTAGCGGATCTTGCCGTCCTTGCCGGTCAGCTCCTTGTCGAGCTGCTGTTCGATGCCGCCGCCGCCCTTGCCGTCGGCGTTGACCCAGCCCAGTATCCCGGCGGCCAGGTCGCCGTTCGGGTACACGCGCTGGCTGCTGGGGTCGGCGAAGACGCCCGCGAGCACGTTGACGGTGCCGCGGTCGGTCGCCGACTTGTTGGTGAGCGCGGTCTTCAGGTCCTTGATCTGCTTCCAGACCTGCGGGGTCTGCCGGGCGGCGAGCCGCACGTAGCGCAGGTCCCGGTTCTGCGGCCGCAGCAGCTTGACCAGGTCGGCCTGGTCCTTGCCGAGGATCGGGGCGAGCAGCGCGGCGGCCTGCTCGGGGCCGTCGTTCACCTTGAGCTGCTTGGCGGTGAACATGGTGGGGTCGGCGGTGATGTCGTACGCGTCCTCGCTGATCGCCAGCGCCACGCCGTTGCGGTCGGTGATCCCGCCGCGCTCGGCGGCCAGGGTGTGCACCACGTACCGGTTCTGCTCGGCCTTCGCGGCGTACGTGCCGGCGTCGACGGCCTGCACCTGGAGCAGGCGTCCGACGAAGATCATCAACACCAGGGTGAGGGCGAAGCCGACCATGCGCAGCCGCGGCCGGGGGCTGCCGAGCCGCAGCGGGCGCTGGGACGCGGGGCGCGCCGCGCTCGGCCGGCGGGCCGGGCGGGCGCCGGGGCCGGGGCCGGGGCCGGGGCCGCGCCGGACCGCGCCCCGGGGCTCCCGGGGACGGGGCGGCCCGGCGGGGCCGGGCACGCGGCGGCGCGGTGCCTGCCTGTCTCCAGAGGTGTCTGGCACGTCCGTCACCTGCCGGGGGTCGTGGTCGGGGTCGTCACGGGCGTGAGGGCCGGCGTCGGCGTCGCCACCGGGGTGGTGGCAGGCGCGGACTCCGGCGGGGTGTCCGCGGCGGAGCCGTCGGGCGCCGTCGGTACGGCGCCCGACGGCGTGCCGATGACCTCGGGGGCGGGCGGCCGGGTGGTCCCCCGGAGCGCGGCGGTGGAGGGGACGCCCTTGACGGTGCCGTCGGAGCCGAGGAAGACGGGGTCGCCGCCGGGGACCATGCCGAGTTCGCGGGCCCGGCGCTGGAGGGCGTCGGGTGCGGAGTAGGCGTCGATGTCCCGCTGGAGCGCCTGTTCCTCGTCGGTGAGGTTCTTGGTCTGCTTCTGCAGGTCGTCGAGTTTGAACGAGCCCTCGCTGAGTGCCGAGTTCAGCACCAGCAGGCCGATCAGGCCGCCGCCGAGCAGCAGGACGACCAGCAGGACGAACGGGGTGCGGGCGGCCCGGTTGGCCCGGCCGACCGGGAAGAGCCGGGCGAGCCGGGCGGCCCGTCCTTTCAGCTCGGGTTTCCTACTCACGTGTCCTCCGGTGGGTCCGGAAACCCAGCGTGCTCGCGCCGCTCATTCAATGGACTCCCTGATGCGCTGGGCGCCTCGAAGACGCGCGGGCGCGGCCCGGCGGTTCTCGGCGACCTCTTCCTCGGTGGGAAGTTCGGCACCACGGGTCAGCAGCTTGAGCCGGGGCTGGTACTGCTCGGGCACGACCGGCAGTCCGGGCGGGGCGGTGGTGGCGGCCCCGGCCGCGAACACCTGCTTGACGAGGCGGTCTTCGAGGGAGTGGTACGACAGCACGGCGATCCGGCCGCCGACCGCGAGGGCCGCCACCGCCGCCGGGATCGCCCGCTCCAGGACCGCGAGTTCGCCGTTGACCTCGATGCGCAGCGCCTGGAAGGTGCGCTTGGCCGGGTTGCCGCCGGTGCGCTTGGCGGCCTGCGGCAGGGAGTCCCGGATCAGCTCGACCAGCCGGGCGCTGTTGCTGAACGGCTCCTTCTCGCGCTCCCTGACGATCGCCGAGACGATCCGCTTGGCCTGCTTCTCCTCGCCGTACGCGTACAGGATGCGCACCAGGTCACCGGGCGGATAGGTGTTGAGGACCTCGGCGGCGCCGATGCCGGTGGTCTGGTCCATGCGCATGTCGAGGGGCGCGTCCTGGGCGTAGGCGAAGCCGCGGTCGGCCTCGTCGAGCTGCATCGAGGAGACACCGAGGTCGAACAGCACGCCCTGCACGCGCGCGATGCCGAGGCGTTCGAGCACCTCGGGCAGCTCGTCGTAGACGGCGTGGACCAGCGTGGCACGGTCGCCGAAGGGGGCAAGGCGCTCACCCGACAGGCGCAGGGCCTCCTTGTCGCGGTCCAGGGCGACCAGGCGGACCTCGGGGAAACGGGTCAGCAGCGCCTCGCTGTGGCCGCCGAGGCCGAGGGTGCAGTCGACGACCACGCCGCCGGGCGCCTCCAGGGCGGGTGCCAGCAGGTCCAGGCACCGCTGGAGCATCACCGGGACGTGTCGACTCTGGCTCAAGGGGGCCTCTCAGGTCCGCGCGGGAGATACGCACCGCCGGGTCCCCGCCCGCTCGGTACGCGCGCCGCGCACGTGGGGAGACGGTCCGGGCGCCGTGCCGGGGTCTCCAGGGGATTTCACCAGCGGGGAGAGTCTCGCCTCCCGCTTCGCGTCACTTTAGTCCACCGTGTCGCCCGGTCAATCAACCGGCCTGCGCGGCGCGTACGGCAGGGCGGCGGGCGCCGGGATCGGCGGGGAATCACCCGTACGGACCAGGTTTGCGCTCTGTGTGGGTTAGCTCACAACAAGCCACGATGATGTTCTTTGTGACCTCTCACAGCAGGCCCTGACCGCCCGTGACCAGTAACGTCGTCTCCATGACGACTTCCGCAGCAGCTCCCACTGGATCTGAAGGCGCCATAACCGATGGCGGCACCGTGACGGACCGCCTGGTCGACGCCAACCGTACCTACGCGTCCGCCTTCACCGACCCGGGCATGGACGCCAGGCCCGTCCTGCACGTGGCCGTGGTGTCGTGCATGGACGCCCGTATCGACCTGCACAAGGCGCTCGGCCTGCAGCTGGGCGACTGTCACACCATCCGCAACGCCGGCGGTGTGGTCACCGACGACGTGATCCGTTCCCTCACCATCAGCCAGCGCAAGCTCGGCACCCGCAGCGTGGTCCTCATCCACCACACCGGCTGCGGGCTGGAAGCCCTCACCGAGGACTTCCGGTCCGAGCTGGAGATGGAGGTCGGCCAGCGCCCGGCATGGGCGGTGGAGGCCTTCCGGGACGTCGACCAGGACGTGCGGCAGTCCATGGCACGGGTGCGCACCTCGCCGTTCATGCTGCACACCGACGACGTGCGCGGCTTCGTCTTCGACGTCCGCACCGGCCTGCTCCGCGAGGTCGACCCCGCCTGAGACCGCCCGCGGGCGGACCGCCCGCCCCGAGAACCGCCGCCGTACCCTGTCGGGACGCTGTCGAATACACGACCGAAAGGCCGCAAGGCCGACATAGTGCGAGCAGTTGTCCACAGGCGAGTGACACGAATCGGTAACGGCAGCAAGAATGCGGTGTGGGACGTCACGCGGAACCATTCACGCGTGGGGTCCGTGTTTCGGGGTGGGCCGGTTCCGCTGACAGAGCGCCGGTCCGGGCAATAAGGGGCCGAGGAGGGCCGGGTGACGACCTATGACGATCGAGCGAGCCTTACTGATCTGACCGCCACTGTGGAGCGTGTGCGCAGTTCGGTGGAGAGCGTGATCGAGGGCAAGCCGGAGGTCGTACGGCTCTCGCTGACCGTGCTGCTGGCGGAGGGACACCTGCTGATCGAGGACGTCCCGGGTGTCGGCAAGACGATGTTGGCGAAGGCCCTGGCGCGGTCCATCGACTGTTCGGTGCGCCGCATCCAGTTCACGCCCGACCTGCTGCCGTCGGACATCACCGGCGTGTCCATCTGGGACCAGCAGCGCCGGGACTTCGAGTTCAAGCCGGGCGCCATCTTCGCCCAGATCGTGATCGGCGACGAGATCAACCGCGCCTCGCCCAAGACCCAGTCCGCGCTGCTGGAGTCGATGGAGGAGCGACAGGTCACCATCGACGGCCAGTCCTATGAACTGCCCAGCCCGTTCATGGTGGTGGCGACCCAGAACCCGGTCGAGATGGAGGGCACCTACCCGCTCCCGGAGGCCCAGCGCGACCGCTTCATGGCCCGCGTCTCGGTCGGCTACCCGAGCGTGGAGGCCGAGTTGCAGATGCTCGACGTCCACGGCGGCGCGAACCCCCTGGAGGACCTCCAGCCGGTGGCGCACGCGCACGACATGGTGAAGCTCGTCGAGACCGTGCGGGGCGTCCACGTCGCCGAGCCGGTCCGGCGGTACGCGGTGGACCTGGTCTCCGCCACCCGCACCCACCCCGACCTCAGACTCGGCGCCTCCCCGCGCGCGACGCTGCACCTGCTGCGCGCGGCCAAGGCGTCCGCGGCCCTGAGCGGCCGGGAGTACGCGCTGCCGGACGACGTCCAGGCGCTCGCCGTGGCGGTCCTCGCCCACCGGCTGCTGCCCACCGCCCAGGCCCAGCTCAACCGGCGCACCGCGGAGCAGGTCGTCCAGGAGATCCTGCAGCAGACCCCGGTGCCCGCGGCCCCGCAGCAGCAGACCGGCTTCGGCGGCCTCGGCCGGGGCGTGCCGGCCTATCCCCAGCAGCCCCCGCGGAGTCGGTGATGGGCGCCCCGGCGGAGGCCGACCGCGAGGAGGGGGGCGGTGTCCGCACGGCCCTGGCCGGGCTGACCACCCGCGGCCGTTCCTTCCTGGCGGCCGGCGTCGCGGCGGTGATCTGCGCCTACATACTCGGCCAGAGCGATCTGCGCCGGGTCGGGCTGCTGCTCGCCGTGCTGCCGCTGATCTGCGCGGCAGTGATCTACCGCACCCGCTACCGGGTGGCCGGCAGCCGCCGGCTCTCCCCCTCGCGGGTGCCGGCCGGCAGCGAGGCGAGGGTCCACCTGCGGATGGACAACGTCTCGCGGCTGCCCACCGGCCTGCTGATGCTCCAGGACCGGGTGCCCTACGTCCTCGGACCGCGCCCGCGCTTCGTCCTGGACCGGGTCGAGCCGGGCGGCCGCCGGGAGGTCTCCTACCGGGTCCGCTCGGACCTGCGCGGCCGCTATCCGCTGGGCCCGCTCCAGCTGCGCCTGACCGACCCGTTCGGCATGTGCGAACTGACCCGGTCCTTCTCGACCTCCGACACCCTGACCGTCATCCCGAAGGTGGAGCCGCTGTCGCCGATCCGGCTCAGCGGCGAGGCCAAGGGGTACGGCGACGGACGGCAGCGCTCGCTGGCCCTGGCCGGCGAGGACGACGTGATCCCGCGCGGCTACCGGTACGGCGACGACCTGCGCCGGGTGCACTGGCGCTCCACCGCCCGCTACGGCGAGCTGATGGTGCGCCGCGAGGAGCAGCCGCAGCGGGCCCGCTGCACGGTGCTGCTGGACACCCGGGGCATCGCCTACGAGGGCGCGGGCCCCGACTCGGCCTTCGAGTGGGCGGTCTCCGGCGCCGCATCGGTCCTGGTCCACATGCTCGAACGCGGCTTCTCGGTCCGGCTGTTGACCGACACCGGCAGCGCGGTGCCCAGTGAGGGGGCCGACGGATTCGCCGGCTCGGGTCAGGACTCCGCGGACGCGGCCGGGCTGATGATGGACACCCTGGCCGTGATCGACCACTCGGACGGCACCGGCCTGTCCCGCGCCTACGACGTCCTGCGCGGCGGGAACGAGGGACTCCTGGTGGCCTTCCTCGGCGACCTCGACGAGGAACAGGCCGCGGTGGCCGCCGGCATGCGCCGGCGCAGCGGCGGCGCCGTCGCCTTCGTCCTGGACCCCGCCACCTGGGTGCGGGAGCCCACCGACGTGCCCGCGCCGGGTGACGCGCACGAGGAGCGGCTGCGGATGCTGCGCGAGTCCGGCTGGACCGCGGTCGGCGTGCAGCGCGGCGCCCCGCTGGCGGAGTTGTGGCGGCAGGCCGACCGGGAGCGGCTGTCGGTGGCCGCGGCCGGCGGGGAGGCGCGGTGATGAGCGGACGGGCCCGGCTGGCCCTCGCCGCGGCGGCGGCCACACTGATGGCGTCCTGCGCCCTGCTTCCCCTGGTCTCCCCGATGACCTGGCTGTTCCAGGCCGCGTTCCTGGTCGCCGTCCAGACCGGCGTGGGCGCGGCCGCGCGGCGGGTGCCGCTGGCCCGGCCGCTGACCGTGGCCGCGCAGGTCCTGGTCACGCTGCTGATGCTGACGCTGGTCTTCGCCCGCGGGCATGCCATCGCCGGGCTGGTCCCGGGTCCGGACACCTTCCGTTTCTTCGCGGACCTGCTCCAGCAGGGCTCCGAGGACATCAGCCGGTACGCCATACCCGCTCCGCTGTCGGACGGCATCCGGCTGATGGTGATCGGCGGGGTCCTGATCGTCGGGCTGATCGTGGACGTCCTCGCGGTGACCTTCCGCAGCGCCGCGCCGGCCGGACTGCCGCTGCTGGCGCTGTACTCGGTGGCGGCGGGCCTGTCCGACGGGCCGACCGACTGGCTCTGGTTCCTGGTGGCGGCCGCGGGCTACCTGCTGCTGCTGCTCGCCGAGGGCCGGGACCGGCTCTCGCAGTGGGGCCGGGTGTTCGGCGGGGTTCCGCGCACCCCGGGCGGCCAGGAGAGCGGTGTGGTGGCCCCGGTGCGCACCGGGCGGCGGATCGGCTTCGCGGTGCTGGGCGTCGCCCTGTTCGTGCCGTTCGTGATGCCCTCGATCCAGGGCGGCCTGCTGGACGGCACCGGGAACGGCGTCGGCGTGGGCAACGGGAACGGCGGCACGATCTCCGCGGTCAACCCCCTGGTGTCGCTGCGGGACAGCCTCAACGTGGACGAGGACCGGCAGGTGCTGTCCGTGCGGACCACCACCGCGGACGTCTCCGACCTGTATCTGCGGATCGTCTCCCTGGACGACTTCGACGGCACCACCTGGAAGCCGGCCCAGCGGCACATCACCGGCGTCCCGAACACCTTCCCGACCCCGGTCGGTCTGGGCGGCGACGTCAAGCGGGCGACCGTGCGGACCACCGTCTCGGCCGCCGAGTGGTACGCCCAGGACTGGCTGCCGATGCCGTATCCGCCGAGCGGGGTGCGGGTGGCCGGCACCTGGCGCTACGAGCCGGTCGGGATGACCCTGGTCGGCGACCACGGCCAGAGCACCCGCGGCGAGACCTACCAGGTCACCAGCCTGGACGTGCAGCCGACGGCGGATCAGCTGGCCGCGGCGCCGGAGCCGTCGGCGGCCATGAAGAAGGAGTACACCAAGGTGCCCGCCTCGCTGCCGACGGTGGTGGCGCAGACGGCCCGGGAGGTCACCGCCGGCTCGTCGAACCACTACGAGGAGGCGGTCAAGCTCCAGAACTACTTCGCGGTCGACGGCGGCTTCGAGTACGACACCCAGGTGCAGGTCGGCCGGGGTGAGGGCGCGATCGCGAACTTCCTGAAGCAGCGCCGCGGTTTCTGCGTGCACTTCTCCTTCGCGATGGCCGCGATGGCCCGGACGCTGGGCATCCCGGCCCGGGTCGCGGTGGGCTTCGCGCCCGGCACCCCGCAGGCCGACGGCTCGGTCTCGGTGGGGCTGAAGGACGCGCACGCCTGGCCGGAGCTGTACTTCGAGGGCGTGGGCTGGACCCGGTTCGAGCCGACCCCGACCCGGGGCACCACACCGTCGTACACCGTCCCGGACACCCCCGGCTCCTCGGTGCCGGACGAGACGCTGCCGTCCAAGGGCTCGTCGGCGGCGCCGTCGGCGGCGGCCTCGGCGAGCGAGAGCTGCTCGGCGCAGCTGCGCAAGCAGGACGTGTGCGCGAGTCCGTCGGCGGCGAGCGCGGTACGGCCGGGCGACGGCGGCCCGCCCTGGTGGCAGCTGGCGTTGTGGGCGCTGGGCGGATTCGCCGTGCTGGCGGTACCGCTGTCCCCGATGCTCTACCGGCTGCGGATGCGCGCCGGCCGGCTCGGGGCCCATGACCGCACCCCCGACGGTGCGGCGGCGCACACGCTGGCGGTCTGGCAGGAACTGATCGACACGGCCTGGGACTTCGGCGTCCCGCCGGACGACTCGCTGAGCCCGCGCGGGGCGGCCGACCGGATCGTCCGGCTCGGCGGCCTGGACCCGGTCGCGGCCGCCTCGGTGCACCGGGTCGCGGACGCGGTCGAACAGGTCCTGTACGCGCCGCGGCCGCGGCTGACGGCGGGTCTCGCGGACGACGTCCGCCGGGTGTCGGACGCGCTCAACGGCCTGGCGGGCCTTCCCACCAGACTGCGGGCGCGGCTCGCCCCGCGATCGGCGGTGCGGCTGCTGTGGGCGGCGTCGGCGGGTTGGGCCCGGCTGCGGGAGCGGGCGGCCGCGGTCCGGCCGGCCTTGCGCAAGCCGTCGGAACAGCGGAGCTGAGCGAACAGCCGGGCTGGGCGGGCGATCGGGCTGAGCCAACAGCCGCGCCGGACGTACAGCCCGGCTGGACGAACTGCCGGGCTGGACGGGCGATCGGGCTGAGCGAACAGCCGGGCCGAGCCGGGCGCCGGGCGCCGGGCGCTGGGGTCAAGCCGGGCTGTGGGCAGTAAGGCTGAGCAGTAGCCAGGCCGAGCCGGGCCGAGCCGGACTTCTCGGCACTGCGGCTGAACAGCAGCCGAGCGGCCGGCAGTACGGCCTGACAGCAGCCGGGCTGTCGGCAGCGGGCCTGAGCGGCGGCCGGGCCGGGCTGAGCGGTGGCGGGCCCGAGCAGCCGGGCTTGGCGGTGGTGGGGCTTGGCGGCTGAGTCGGGCGGCGGGAGCGGCAGGTACGGCTGAGGGGTGACCACCCGGTGGGTGGTCACCCCTCAGTCACGCTCTGTTCCGCCCGTGCGGCGAGGGCTCAGTGGCCCTGTTCGTCGCGGCGGCGCTGCCAGCGCTCCTCGATGCGGTCCATCACCGAGCGCTTCGGCCTGACCTGGCGACGGGCCTGCGGGGCTCCCGCGGGCTGCTCTCCGGGCTTGGGAGCCTTGCGCCAGCCGGTGACGGCCAGGACCGCGCAGCCCAGCATGACGAGGAAGCCCACCACGCTGACCCAGATCTGCTTCGCCACCATGCCGGCCATGAGGAGCGCGATACCGACGAGGAAGCCGGCGGCCGCCTGGTAGACCCGTCGCCGGGTGTACGACCGCAGCCCGCTTCCCTCAAGCGCTGTCGCGAACTTGGGGTCTTCGGCGTACAGCGCTCGCTCCATCTGCTCAAGCATTCGCTGCTCGTGCTCCGAGAGCGGCACGGCGTCCTCCTCATCGTGCAGTCGCCGGGGCGACCCGGGGGGTCCCTTCAGGATAGGCAGGGAATCGCCCCCGTGAAACCCGCCCCTCTAGGCCAATCGGCCAACCGGAATCCGACATGGGCGTACCGGCTCGCTGAGGCTTCCATTCCCCGGCGGCCGACCCGTCATGCCGAGCGGTCTCCCTCGATCATACGGCGCAAACCCCTCGATCGGGGGGCCTGTGGCGTACTCCATCCGCTGTCGAGTCCCTGATCAGCGGGCTCGTCCCAGGAGGATCTCAGGTCCCGGCCGCACCCGGAGTCTCGCCGAGCACATGCAGCTGGGTGGCGATGGCGTGGAAGGCCGGAAGCTCGGCCGCGGCGGCCTCCAGCTTCAGCAGCGCGTCGAGGGCACCGGGCTCGGTGTCCACCAGGACGCCGGGCACGAGGTCGGCGAAGACCCGCACACCGTGCACGGCGGCGACGGACAGCCCCGCCTCCTCGACGAGCGCGGTGAGCTGCTCGGCGGTGAAGCGGCGCGGCATGGGGTCGCCGCTGCCCCAGCGGCCGTCGGGGTCGTCGAGGGCCTGCCGGGCCTCCTTGAAGTGCCCGGCGAGGGCTCGCGCGAGCACGGCCCCGCCGAGTCCGGCGGCGAGGAGGCTGAGAACGCCTTCGGAGCGCAGCGCGGCCACGGTGTTGCGCACGCCCGCGGCCGGGTCGTCGACGTGCTCCAGGACACCGTGGCAGAGCACCGCGTCGTGGCCGCCGCGCTCGACCACGTCGAACAGCCCGAGGACGTCGCCCTGGACGCCCTTGACCCGGTCGGCGACGCCCGCCTCGGCGGCGCGCCGCTCCAGCGCGAACAGGGCGTTGGGGCTGGGGTCGACGACGGTGACACGGTGGCCGAGGCGGGCCAGGGGCACGGCGAAGTTGCCGCTGCCGCCGCCGGTGTCGAGGACGTCCAGCGCGTCCCGGCCGGTGGCCTTGACCCGTCGGTCGAGGGCCTCCTGGAGGACCTCCCAGACCACTGCGGTACGGAGAGAAGCGCGGGGTCGAGTGGGGTCCGGCACGGCAGTTGACTCCTCGGCGCGGCACCGCCTGTTGCCCGGCGGCGCGAACTCGGTGCCTTCCCGGCCCGGAGTGCGGGAGGGGGAAGACTTCAGGCGTGTTCCACCCTATTGCCTCCGCCGCCCCGCGATGCTCCCCGCCGCCTCGCTCCGGTCCTCCCGCGCCGGGCGTCCGGCCCCAGGTCACCCCGCGTCGGGCAGCCCCCTGTCCGCGGAGCCGTCCGACGGCTCGCCGTCCTGTCGGCGGGGTTGCGGCAGCACCGGCTGGAGGATGAGCATCCGCTCGACCAGGCGGAGGAACATCTCCACGTCCCGTATCAGGTCGTCGGCGTCGCGGCGGCCCGCCGCGCCCCGGATGCCCGCCTCGGCGCGGGCCCGGCGGCCGGCGCCGGAGGCGAACAGGGCGCTCCACTCGGTGAGCTCGGGCGCCACCTCGGGCAGTACCTCCCAGGCGCTGCGGATGCGGGCCCGGCTCCGGGGCGAGGTCTCGGGGCGGGCCCGGGCCGCGAGCACGGCGGCCGCGGTGCGCAGGGCCGCCAGGTGGGCGATCGCGTAGCGCTCGTTGGGGGTGTCGAGGAGAACGGCCTCGTCGAGGGCGGCGTGGGCCTGGGTGAGCAGGTCGAGGGCGGCGGGCGGGGCCGTGGCCCGGCGGAGCACGGGGTGCACGTCGCTCGCCGGGCCGGTCAGTGAGGGGGCAGGGCCGGTGGCGCGGCGCCGGTGGGCGGCGGCCGCTGAGGAGTTGGCCATGACGAACCTCCTGTCGTCTGGGTGACGGCTCCCTTACTCGGGGTGCCGTATGTGCCCATCGTGCGGTATGGCACTGACAATCCGTTCTGACCTGCGGCTTTGCTTCGCTCGCGAGTTCGGGCTAGTTTTTGCACTGACCAGTCAGTTCAAATGAAGGCCCCGCTTCGGACTCCGGTCCGGTGCGGACACCGTTGCGAGGGACAGGGGGATCTGTGGACGGCGTGCCCGTCACGGCCGAGGGGTTCGGGCTCAAGGGCCCGCGCGGCTGGGCGTTCCAGGGGATCTCGCTGGACGCCGGGCCCGGCGAGCTGATCGCGGTGGAGGGGCCGTCCGGCTCCGGCCGCACCTGCCTGCTGCTCGCGCTCACCGGCCGGATGAAGGCCACCGAGGGCACCGCGACGGTCGGCGAGGCCCGGCTGCCCCGGCAGTTGGCGGCCGTGCGGCGGATCAGCGCGGTGGCCAACGTCGCCGGGGTCACCGACCTCGAACCCGCCCTGACCGTGGGCGAGCATCTGCGGGAACGGGCCCTGCTGCAGCGCCGGTTCGGCGACTCGCTGCGTGACCTGGCGCGGCCGCGGGGCGAGCGGACCGCGCGCGCGGAGCAGCGGATCGACGACGCGCTGGCAGCGGCCGGACTCGACACGGAGTCGCTGCCGAAGGGCGCCAGGACCGCCGTACGGGATCTGGAGCGGATCGAGGCGCTGCGGCTGTCGGTGGCGCTGGCGCTGGTCGGCCGGCCGCGGCTGCTGGCCGTGGACGACGCGGACCTGAAGCTGTCGGCGGCCGAACGGGCCGAGGTGCGGGCGCTGTTGGCGGCGATCGCCGAGGCCGGCACGACCGTGCTGGCGGTGTGCGGGGAGCCCCTCGACGGGGCCGTCGTGGTGCGCACGGGGACGGTGCGCGAAGAGGAGACCGGGGTGCCCGAGGGCCCCGCGACCGGGGAGGAGACCGGCGATGCGCTCGCCACGACTGGCCGCTCTTGAGCTCAGGCGCTTCGGGCGCGGAAGGCTGCCGCGCGCGGCCCTGGTGGCCCTGCTGGTGCTGCCGCTGCTGTACGGCGCGCTCTACCTGTGGTCGTTCTGGGATCCGTACGGCCGGCTCGACCGCATCCCGGTGGCGCTCGTGAACGACGACAAGGGGGCGAGCGCCGACGGCGAGAAGATCAGCGCGGGCGCCGACATCGTCGACGGGCTGGGGGACAGCAGGACGTTCGACTGGCACCGGGTGAGCGCGGCCGAGGCCCGGCGGGGCGTCGAGAACGGCACCTACTACCTGTCGCTGACCATGCCCGCCGACTTCAGCGCGCGGATCGCCTCCAGCGCCGGCGACTCCCCGGAGACCGGCGCGCTCCAGGTGCGCACGAACGACGCGAACAACTACATCGTCGGCCAGATCTCCCGCACGGTCTTCAACGAGGTGCGCTCGGCCGCGTCCGCCAAGGCCTCCCGGTCCTTCCTGGACCGCATCTTCATCTCGTTCGCCGACATCCACGGGCAGACCGTGAAGGCCGCCGAGGGCGCCGACACGCTCACCGGTGGCATCGGGAAGGCCGAGAAGGGCTCGAAGGATCTCGCCGACGGGCTGGCGGACGCCAAGTCGGGCAGCGGGAAGCTCGTCAAGGGGATCAGGAAACTGGACTCGGGCTCGGGGACCCTCGAGGACGGTTCCCGGCAGGTCGCGGACGGCACGCGGAGCCTCGCGGACCGGGTCGACGGCGTGTACGCCAAGGTGGGCCCGTATCTCAGGGACAACGAGAAGACCATCGGCGACACGGCGCGGCTGGTCGCCGACTCGGCGCGGACCGTCCGCGGCAACCTGGACGTCCTGGTGAAGGCCGCCCCGGCGGCCGCGAAGACCGCGCACACGGCCGCCGCCACGCTGGACGAGGTCTACCGGGCACGCTGCTCGGCCGGGCTGCTCGACGATCCCGTCTGCCCCGACCTGAAGAAGGCAAGGGACGCGGCCGACGACGTGGCCGCCGTCGCCGACGACCTCGACACCCTGATCGCGGACCAGCACGGCGACCTGAAGACGCTCGACGCCGACCTCGGCGTCCTGCAGAAGCAGGCCGACGCCCTCGCCGACCGGGCCCCGCACCTCTCCGAGGACGTCGCCGACGCCGTCAAGAAGATCGACAAGCTGAACGACGGCGCGGCCCGGGTGGCCGCGGGCGCGGCGCGGCTGCACACCGGTCTCGGCACGGCGCTGACCGGCGCGACCGGCCTGGACTCGGGTCTCGGCAAGCTCAGGACCGGCGCCGCCGACCTGAACGGCGGGATGTACAAGCTCGTCGACGGCTCCGGCCGGCTGGCCGGCGGTCTGCACGACGGCGCGTCGCAGATCCCCGACTACGGCAAGCACGACCGCGACCGGCGCACCGGCGTGATGGCCGATCCGGTCCAGCTCGCCTCCAGGGACCTGCACAAGGCGCCCAACTACGGCACCGGTTTCGCCCCGTACTTCATCCCGCTGTCCCTGTGGGTGGGCGCGATGGTCGCCTACATGCTGATCCAGCCGCTCAACCGGCGTGCCCTGGCGGCGGGTTCGGCGGCCTGGCGGATCGCGCTCGCCGGCTGGCTGCCGGTGGCCGCGATCGGGGTGCTGCAGACGGCCGCCCTGATGGCCGTGCTGCACTGGGCGATCGGCCTGGAGATGGTCCGTGCGGCCGGGACGGTCGGGTTCCTGTTCCTGGTGACGGCGTGCTTCGCCGCGATCGTGCAGTGGCTGAACGCCCGCTTCGGGGCGGCGGGACGGATCCTGGTGCTGGCGCTGCTGATGCTCCAGCTCACCTCGGCGGGCGGCACCTACCCGGTGCAGACCAGCCCGGCCTTCTTCAACGCGATCCATCCGTTCCTGCCGATGAGCTACATCGTGGAGGCCCTGCGCAGGCTGATCACGGGCGGCGGTCTGGGCCCGGTGTGGCAGGCCTGCGCGGTCCTGACGGCGTTCACGGCGGGCGCCCTCGCGCTCACCGCGCTGTCGGCCCGGCGCCGCCAGGTGTGGACACTGGACCGGCTGCATCCGGAGCTGACGCTGTGAGGAGACCGAGGTCCGCCCCCGCCGTGTCCGCGGGGCCCGCCGTTCCTGTGAGAATCGGGGCCATGGAAAGCAGCAGCACCACGGGCGGCAGCACGCGCCGTGAAGCCACCCGGCAGAAGCTCTACGAGGCGGCCGTCACGCTCATCGCCGAGCAGGGCTTCTCCGCCACCACCGTGGACGAGATCGCCGAGCGTGCCGGGGTCGCGAAGGGCACGGTCTACTACAACTTCGCGAGCAAGTCGGTCCTCTTCGAGGAGCTGCTGCGGCACGGCGTGGGCCTGCTCACCGCCTCCCTGAAGGAGGCCGCCGAGCGGACCGCGCGCGAGGGCGGCAGCCGGGTCGACGCCCTGGACGCCATGATCCGCGCGGGTCTGGTCTTCATCGACCGCTATCCGGCGTTCACCCAGCTCTACGTGGCCGAGCTGTGGCGCACCAACCGGGCCTGGCAGTCCACCCTGATGGTGGTCAGGCAGCAGGCGGTCGCGGTCGTCGAGGGCGTGCTGCGGGCGGGCGTGGAGGGCGGCGAGTTCAGCGACGAGATCGACGTCCCGCTGACGGCGGCCGCGCTGGTCGGCATGGTGCTGGTGGCCGCGCTGGACTGGAAGTCCTTCCAGCCGGAGCGCTCCTTGGACGACGTCCACGCGGCGCTCTCCCGGCTGCTGCAGGGACGGGTCAGCGGGAGGGGCTGAGCCCGGCGCCGGCCGCCTCGCGCGCGTGCCCGGCACGGCCCGCACGCGCGCGGGTGCGCGCGGAGGACGCGGAGGACGCCGGCCCGTGACGGCCGCGTCCCCCGCGGGCCGCCGCCGGACCGGCGCCGTGCGTCGCACCCCCGTGCTTCCGGGGTCCCCGTCGACTCCCCCGGGTCCCCGCTCCCCCGTGTCCCGCTTGTGCCGACGAGCCGACGAGCCGACGAGCCGACGGGCCGACGGGCCGACGGGCCGACGGTAGGAGCGGTCGAGGGCGCCGGCGCCGTTCCGCCGCCCCGTGTCGGCGGTACCGGACCCGGCGCCCTTCTCCGTGCCTCCACTGTCTCGTCCGCGCAGGTCGCGGCCCATCCGCGCGCGTACTCATCTCACCGTCTGAGTAGCCCTGCTCGGTTCCGCGCGCGCAGGCCCACGACGTGCGGGCGCCGACTGGCTACGATCGCGTCCGTGTCCGTACTCCCCTTGGTCTTCACCAGCGGCTGGGCCAGCGGAATCAACGCCTACGCGGTGGTGCTGCTGCTCGGCCTCTTCGGCGCGACAGGCCTGAGCGACGACGTCCCCGCGACGCTGCAGCGTCCCGAGGTGCTGATCGTCGCGGGCGTCCTGTTCCTGTGCGAGTCGGTCGCCGACAAGATCCCGTACGTCGACTCGGTGTGGGACTCCGTGCACACGGTGGTCCGCCCGGTGGCGGGCGCCTGGGTCGGTGCCCTGCTCGCCGGGCACAGCGGCTCCCTGTCGGACGTGGCCGCCGGGCTGATCGGCGGTTCGACCGCGCTGGCCAGCCACACGGTCAAGGCCGGGACCCGGATGGCGGTGAACACCTCGCCGGAGCCCTTCAGCAACATCGTGCTGAGCTTCGCCGAGGACCTCGGGGTCGGCGCGATCGTGTCGTTCGCGATGTTCCACCCGCTGGCGGCCGCGGTCATCGCCGCGGTGCTGCTGGCCACCGGCCTGCTCGCGCTGGTGTTCCTGATCTCCCGGATCCGCCGTTTCCGGCGCCGCCGCGCCCAGCGCCGGGAGGAACGCAGGCTCGCGGCCCAGGCGGGCCGCCCGCCGGACTGACGGGCCGCCGGACCGGGCTGTCGGTGCCGGTCGATACAGTCGCGGGCATGGGACGGATTGCGGTGATCGGCGCC
Source organism: Streptomyces sp. NPDC101237 (assembly GCF_044767465.1). Classification (NCBI taxonomy): domain Bacteria; kingdom Bacillati; phylum Actinomycetota; class Actinomycetes; order Kitasatosporales; family Streptomycetaceae; genus Streptomyces; species Streptomyces sp. NPDC101237. The sequence continues at coordinate 206,513 of NZ_JBIWNY010000016.1, forward strand.
GGGATGGGCGCCATGGCGGCGGCCGCCCGGCTGGCCGTGGCGGGCCACCGGGTGACGGTGTACGAGCGCACGGGGACGTACGGCGGCGCGGTGCGCCGCTTCGAGCGCGACGGGTTCGCCTTCGACACCGGGCCGGGGCTGCTGCCGCTGCCCGCCGTCTACCGCGACCTGTTCGTAAAGACCGGCAAGGAACCGCTGGAGGACCTGGTCGAGCTGGTCCAGGTGGACCCGTCGGCCCGGCACGTCTTCGCGGACGGCACCGAGGTCGCGCTGCCGAACGCGTCCCGCGCGGGCGTCGTCACCGCCTTGGACGAGGCGCTCGGGGCGGGCGCCGGACAGCGCTGGGGTGACTTCCTGGTGCGGGCCCGCGAGGCCTGGGACCGCACCCGGCGTCCGCTCCTGGAGGAGCCGCTGTGGCCGAACTGGCAGGTGCTGGCCGAGCGCGAGCCCTATCCGTCGGTGCCGCACAAGAAGCTGCTGCGCACCCGCCGGGCGACCACGCTGGCCGAGATCGGCGCCTGGGAGCTGCGCGACGCGCGGCTGGCCGCCCTCCTGGACAGCCACGCGCTCGCGTACGGCCTCGATCCCCGCGCCACCCCGGCGAGCGCGGCGGTGCTGCCGTACCTGGAGCACGCCTTCGGCACCTGGTACGTGCGCGGCGGCATCCGGGAGCTGGCGCGGGCGGTGTACGAGCGGTGCGTGCGGCGGCGGGTGGAGTTCGTGTTCGGCGCCGAGGCCACCGGGATCCTGGAGAAGGACGGCCGGGCGGCGGGGGTGGAGTTCGCCGACGGGTCGACGGCCGAAGCCGATGTCGTGGTGGCCGGTGTGGCCCCCGAGGCGCTGCGCCGCCCCCCGGCCGCGGGGGACCCGGTGCCCCGGACCGGACCGCCGAGCCGGCTCACCGTGCTGCTGGCGCTGCGCGGCGGACGGCCCGAGGGCACCGCGCACCGGACGGTGGTGCACGCGGTGGACGCCGGCGCGGAGCTGGAGGGCCTGTTCGGCGCGGCGCCCGCGGCTCCCGGGACGGTGACGGTGCTGCGGCCCGACGACCCGGCTCTGGTCCCGGACGCCGGGCACGAGGCGGTCGCGCTGGTCTGCGCGGTACCCGCCGGGAGCGGGGCTCCGGACCTGGTGGACCAGGCGGTCACGGCCGCCGAGCGGGCCGTGCCGGGTCTGCGGGAGCGCATCCTGTGGCAGGAGGTTCGCACCCCCGCGGACGTCGAGGCGGAGACCGGCGCGCCCGGCGGCGCGGTCCCGGCGCCGGCCCTGGCGGCGGGCGGCGGCGCGTTGCTCCGTCCGGGCAACACCACCGGGCTGTCAGGCCTGTTCGGCGCCGGGGGCTGGTCGCATCCCGGTGGCGGGCTGCCGCACGCCGGTATGTCCGGGGCGCTGGTGGCCGGACTCGTCGTGGAGGGACCGGAGTTCCGCGGCTCGCAGTGAGACGCGGCCCGCGCCGGGCGGCGCGGCGGTCTCAGAAACGGTACTGCTCGTCGTACCCGGTGCCCTGCCGGTCCTGCTGCCGGCCCTGTCCGTCGCCGCCCTGGTAGGGGTACTGCTGCTCGGGCGGGAGTTCGCCGCCGTAGGTCTCGTCGGCGCGCTGCTGCGGGACCCAGACGCCGCCCGCGGGGGTCTCGCCGTAGCCGCCGCCGTTGCCGTACTGCTCCTGGGTGTAGCCCTGCTGGTCGTACTGCTGGGTGCCGTAGGACTGGTCGTACCCCGCGCCGCCGTAGGTCTGGTTGCCGACGTACGGGTCGGAGTAGTTGGCGTACTGCTGCTGGGCGCCGGTGTCGTAGCCGTACTGCTGCTGGCCGTACCCGGAGTAGTCGTAGGCGTAGTTCTGGTCGGTGCCCTGGGCGGCGTACTGCTGGTCCTGGCCGGCGGCGGCCGCGTAGGCCGGGTCGTCGTACACGCCGTAGGAGCCGGTGTCGTCGGGCATCGGCTGCGGCTCGTACACCGCCGTGGACTCGGCGGCCGTGGACTCGGCGGCACGGTTCGGCGCGAAGACGTCGTCGCGGTCGTAGTCGTCGCCGTAGGACGGGTCGCCGCCGGTGATGTACGCGGCGCGCTGGGCGCCGTCGGCCTCGTCCGGGGTGTCGGCCTCCGGATCGTGGCGCTCGTCCGGCTCACCGCGGCGGCGCTTGACGGGGCTTCCCTCGCCCTCCGCGCCGGGCCGCTTGACCGCCCAGCCGGACTCGAAGCCGCGGCGGAACGACAGCGTGACGTAGGTCTGGCCGACCGCGAAGGCGATCGCGCCGATCCCGATGACGATCACCGACGGGATCAGGACACCGAACACGACGCCGACGAAGCCGCCGAAGGCGAGCAGCCGCCAGCGCAGCCGCGCCTTGTACTGCAGCAGCACCTCGCCCAGCAACCACAACGCGACGATGCCGAACGCTACGTAGAGGACCGTCCAGCCCATGTACGCCCCTCTCCCAATGACCGTTACGCAGTGTGTCGTACTCCGGTGCGACCGGTCTAGGCCCGCGGGGGATGGTGCAGGCCCAGGTTCTCGTGGATTTCCAGCGTCGCCGTGGAGCTGTTGAGCGTGATGAAGTGCAGTCCGGGGACGCCCTCGGCCAGCAGCCGTGCGCAGAACTCCGTGGCGAACTCGATACCGATGGAGCGTACCGCCGCCGGATCGTCTTTGGCTGTGAGGATCCGCTCTTTCAGGGCGTCCGGGACGGCGGCGTTGCTGAGTTTGGGCAGCCGTTCCAACATCTTCACACTGGTGACGGGCAGAATTTCCGGAATCACCGGGGTTTCGCAGCCGGCCGCGGCGACCCGGTCGCGGAGGCGAAGATAGGACTCGGGCCGGAAGAACATCTGCGTGATGGCGTAGTCGGCGCCCGCGCGGCACTTGTCGACGAAGTGCCGGACGTCGGTGTCCCAGTCGTCGGAGCGCGGGTGCATCTCCGGGAAGGCGGCCACGCCCACGCAGAAGTCGCCCGACTCCTTGATGAGGCGCACCAGTTCGGCCGCGTAGGTCAGGCCCCGCGGATGGGCCACCCAGTCCCCCATCGGGTCGCCGGGCGGGTCGCCGCGCACCGCGAGCATGTTGCGGATCCCGGCGTCCGCGTACTGGCCGATGATGTTGCGCAGTTCGGCCAGGGAGTGGTCGACCGCGGTGAGGTGGGCGACCGGGGTGAGCGTGGTGTCGGCGACGATCTGCTGGGTCTCCTTGACCGTGCCCGCGCGGGTGGAGCCGCCGGCACCGTAGGTGACGGAGACGAAGTCCGGGGCGACCGCCTCGACCCGCCGGAGTGCGCTCCACAGGTTCCGCTCGCCCTTGGGGGTCTTCGGCGCGGAGAACTCGAACGAGTACGTGGTCTTGCCGGCGGCGAGCATGTCACGCACGGTGCGTGCGCGGTCAGTCCTGGTGGATGCGGTTCCAAGGGCCATACCCGCAGGTTAGCCAGGGCCGGACGGTCACCCAACCGGACTCGGGAGATTCGCCCGGGATTGTCGGTCCCGTGTCCGGATACTGGACATATTTCCGGACGGCCGGGCGGGACCGGACCGCTACGCCGACCGCAGCCGCTTCGCGAACTCGGCGGCGGCGGCGCCCGGGTCCTTAGCCGCGGTGAGCGCGCGCACCACGACCACCCGCCGGGCGCCCGCGTCCAGCACCTGGTCCAGGTTGCCCAGGTCGATGCCGCCGATGGCGAACCAGGGACGGTCCGTGCCCAGGGCGGCGGTGTGCCGCACCAGGCCGAGGCCGGGCGCGTGGCGGCCGGGCTTGGTGGGGGTGGGCCAGCAGGGACCCGTGCAGAAGTAGTCCACGCCGCCCTGGGCGGCGGCCGCGGCGGCCTCGGCGTCGGCGTGCGTGGAGCGGCCGATCAGGACGTCGGGGCCGAGGAGCGCCCGGGCGGCCGGGACCGGCAGGTCCCCCTGGCCGAGGTGGAGCACGTCGGCGCCGGCCGCGTGGGCGACGTCCGCGCGGTCGTTGACCGCGAGGAGCTTGCCGTGCCGGGCGCATGCCTCGGCGAACACGGCGAGGTGCTCCAGCTCCTCGCCGGCCTCCATGCCCTTGTCGCGCAGCTGCACGATGTCGACACCGCCCGCCAGGACCGCGTCCAGGAACGCGGCGAGGTCGCCCTGCTCCTTACGGGCGTCGGTGCACAGGTACAGCCGGGCGTCGGCCAGCCGGGCGCGGGCGGTGTCGGTCATGCGGTGTCCCCCGTGGTGTCGGTACGGCCTTTCTCAGACGGCGAGCGCCTGGGCGCGGCGCTTCACCTCCGTGCCACGATTCTCGCTGAGTGCCTGCGCGGGGGTGCCGGGCAGGGTCTCGTCGGGCGTGAAAAGCCACTCCAGCATCTCTTCGTCCGTGAAGCCGTCGTCCCGCAGCAGCGTCAGGGTCCCGGACAGGCCCTTGACCACCTTGTCCCCGTCGATGAAGGCGGCGGGGACGTGCAGCGCCCGGTTCTCACCACGGCGGACGGCGATGAGCTGGCCCTCCTTGACCAGCTGCCGCACGCGCGTCACATCGATGTCCAGCATCTCTGCGATGTCGGGGACGGTGAGCCAGGCGGGTACGAGAGCATCGGTCTTTGCGTCAATCTCGGTCACGGGGTCAAGGGTAGGCGTTGGGGCGGGCCGGGTGCGATCGGTGGTCGTCCGGACGCGGCGGCGCCGTGGCCCGCCGCGCCGTTCCTCCCCCACCGCCGCTATCGGGGCTCCGCGGTCGCGTTCTTCAAAGGGCGGGCCGGGTCGGCCAGCGCCTCGGCGTCCATCCGGCGTCCCGCCTCGATCAGGCGGCGGCCCTGCGCCAGGTCACGCGGACGGCCCACCGCCAGCAGAGCGACCAGGCGGTCCTCGCGCAGCCAGCACACGCTCCAGGACGGGCCCGCCGGATCGCCGCGCCACACCAGCCGGTCGGCCGCCGCGTGGTGCCCGGCGTACTGCACGAACCGGCCGAACTGCTCCGACCAGAAGTACGGCACCGGGTCGTAGACCGCGTCGGTTTCGCCGAGGATGTTGGCGGCCACCGTGCGCGGGCCCTGCAGGGCGTTGTCCCAGTGGTGGACGAGCAGGCGCTCGCCGTAGCGGCCGGACGGGAAGGAGGCGCAGTCGCCGACCGCGTAGACGTCCGGGACGCCGGTGCGCAGCCGGTCGTCGGCGAGCACGTCGCCGTGCCGGCCCAGGCCGATGCCGGAGCCGGTCAGCCAGGCGGTCGCGGGACGGGCGCCGATGCCGACCACGACCGCGCCCGCGGGCACCCGCGAGCCGTCGTCGAGCACCACGGCGCCGGGTTCGACGCGCGCCACGCGCGTGTGCGTGCGCAGGTCGGCCCCGCTGTCGGCGTACCAGGCGGCCATCGGCGCGGCCACCTCGGCCGGGAGCGCTCCCGCGAGCGGCCGGTCGGCGGCCTCCACCACGGTCACCGCGCAGCCCGCCTCGCGGGCCGCGGTGGTGAACTCGGCGCCGATCCAGCCCGCGCCGACGACCACGATGTCGTGCTGCCGGGCGAGCACGGGCCGCAGCCGCTCGGCGTCGTCCAGGGTGCGCAGCAGATGGACGCCGGGCACGCCCTCGGTGCCCGGCAGCGTGACCGGCTCGGCGCCGGTGGCGAGCACCAGGACGTCGTAGGGCACCGGGCCGGCCTCGGTGTCCAGCTCGCGGTCGGCGGGGCGCACGCCGAGCGCGTCGCGGCCCAGCGCCAGCTCGATGCCGAGCGTCTCGAAGTCCACCTCGAAGGCGGAGCCCTCCGCCTTGCCGAGCAGCACCGCCTTGGAGAGCGGCGGCCGGTCGTAGGGCTGGTGCGGTTCGGCGCCGATCAGGGTCACCGTGCCGGCGAAGCCCTGTTCGCGCAGGGCCACGGCGGTCTGCACCCCGGCCATGCCCGCGCCGACGACGACCACGCGTCGCGTCTGTGACGTGCTCCGTCGCTGCGTCTGCTCGCTCACGTGATCACCATAGACAAGAACGATAGACACCTGACAAAGAGTCAGTCAGCGGGCGTGCTGAGTGACCTGTTCCACACCGCCCGGCAGGCCGTCTTACGAGGGCGCGGCGGCGCGGGCTAGGGTGGCCGGGAAGCACACGCGGGAGCCCGGACGCACCGGGCTGAGAGGGAGGCTGGCGGCCTCCGACCGTACGAACCTGATCCGGGTCATGCCGGCGAAGGGAGGGGCTGGACGCCCATGTCCGCACATACGTCCGACGTCCTCGTCATCGGGGGCGGCATCATCGGCCTGGTCACGGCCTGGCGGTCCGCGCAGCGCGGGCTCGCCACCGCCGTCGCCGACCCCGCGCCCGGCGGCGGCGCCGCGCAGGTCGCGGCGGGGATGCTGGCCGCGGTCACCGAACTGCACCACGGCGAGCAGACCCTGCTCGGGCTCAACCTGGCCTCCGCCCGCCGCTATCCCGGCTTCGCCGCCGAGCTGACCGAGCTGACCGGCCACGACCTCGGCTACCGGCGCTGCGGCACGCTCGCGGTCGCGCTGGACGCCGACGACCGCGCGCACCTGCGCGACCTGCACGCCCTCCAGCAGCGGTCGGGGCTGGACTCGGTCTGGCTGTCCGGGCGGGAGTGCAGGCGCCTGGAGCCGATGCTGGCGCCGGGTGTGCGCGGCGGGCTGCGGGTGGACGGCGACCACCAGATCGACCCGCGCCGGCTGGCGGCCGCGCTGGTGACCGCGTGCGAGCGGGCCGGGGTGGTCTTCCACCGCGACTGGGCCGAGCGCCTGGCGGTGGTGCGGGAGCGGGCCACCGGCGCCGTCACCCGCGCGGGGCAACGGCTGGCCGCGGACCGGGTGGTGCTCGCCGGCGGCAGCCTGAGCGGGCGGCTGGCGGGAGTGCCCGAGGACGTGCTGCCACCGGTGCGGCCGGTGAAGGGGCAGGTGCTGCGGCTGACCGTGCCCGCCCGGTACGCGCCGTTCCTCAGCCGGACCGTGCGGGCCGTGGTGCGCGGCGGCCATCTCTACCTGGTGCCCCGGGAGAACGGCGAGCTGGTGGTCGGCGCGACCAGCGAGGAACTGGGCTGGGACACCACGGTCACCGCGGGCGGGGTGTACGAGCTGCTGCGCGACGCGCACGAGCTGGTGCCCGGCATCACCGAGCTGCCGCTGACCGAGACCCGGGCCGGGCTGCGCCCCGGCTCCCCCGACAACGCGCCGCTGCTCGGGCCGACCCGCCTGGACGGGCTGCTGCTGGCCACCGGGCACCACCGCAACGGGGTGCTGCTCACCCCCGTCACGGGAGACGTGATGGCGGAGGTGCTGACCGGCGGGGAGCTGCCGGAAGAGGCCCGCCCGTTCACGCCGAAGCGTTTCGGCCCCGTCCCCGGCGCACTCCTGGAGCAGACCGCATGAACATCTCCGTCAACGGGGAGCGCCGGGAGATCGACCCCGGCACCGCTCTCGACACGCTCGTGAGGTCCCTGACGGCCGCGCCGTCCGGGGTGGCCGCCGCGGTCAACGAGACCGTCGTACCGCGCGGCGAGTGGCCGGGCACGGCGCTCGCCGAAGGTGACCGCGTGGAAGTCCTGACCGCCGTACAGGGAGGCTGAGCCATGGCCGACGACCCGTTCGTGCTCGGAGGGACGGCGTTCTCGTCCCGGCTGATCATGGGGACCGGGGGTGCGCCCAGCCTGGAGGTGCTGGAGCGGGCGCTGGTGGCGTCCGGGACCGAGCTGACGACCGTCGCGATGCGGCGGGTGGACCCGGGGGTGCGGGGATCCGTGCTGTCGGTCCTGGAGCGGCTGGGGATCCGGGTGCTGCCGAACACCGCGGGGTGCTTCACCGCCGGGGAGGCGGTGCTGACGGCCCGGCTGGCCCGGGAGGCGCTCGGGACCTCGCTGGTCAAGCTGGAGGTCATCGCCGACGAGCGGACGCTGCTGCCGGATCCGATCGAGCTCCTCGACGCGGCGGAGACGCTGGTCGACGACGGGTTCACGGTGCTGCCGTACACCAACGACGACCCGGTGCTGGCCCGGCGGCTGGAGGACGTCGGGTGCGCGGCGGTGATGCCGCTGGGGTCGCCGATCGGGTCGGGCCTCGGGATCCGCAACCCGCACAACTTCCGGCTGATCGTCGAGCACGCGCGCGTGCCGGTGATCCTGGACGCGGGGGCCGGCACGGCCTCCGACGTGGCGCTGGCGATGGAGCTGGGCTGCGCGGGAGTGATGCTGGCGTCGGCGGTGACCCGGGCCCAGGACCCGGAGCGGATGGCGTCCGCCATGCGGGCCGGGGTGGAGGCGGGACGGCTGGCCCGACTGGCCGGCCGGATCCCCTTCCGGCACTTCGCGGAGGCGTCCTCCCCCACCGAGGGCCGGGCCGTCCTGGACCCCGAGCGGCCCGCCTTCTGACCGGCGGCCCGTGCCGGGTGCGTCACAGCTGCGCTGCAAGTCCATGGGGAAATCTGTCTCACCTGTGGGGGTTTCGGCTGCGGCTCGTACACTCGCGGGGTGGATACGACGCTTCAGGACCCCCTGGTCGGGCAGGTGCTCGACGGCCGTTACCGCGTCGACGCGCGGATCGCCGTCGGTGGGATGGCCACGGTCTACCGGGCCCTGGACGTCCGGCTGGACCGGATACTCGCGCTGAAGGTGATGCATCCGGCGCTCGCCGCCGACGGATCCTTCGTGGAGAGATTCATCCGGGAGGCCAAGTCGGTCGCCCGGCTGGCCCATCCCAACGTCGTCCAGGTCTTCGACCAGGGCACCGACGGGCCGTACGTGTACCTCGCCATGGAGTACGTCGCCGGCTGCACCCTGCGTGACGTGCTGCGCGAGCGCGGCGCGCTGCAGCCGCGGGCCGCGCTGGACATCCTGGAGCCGGTGCTGGCCGCGCTGGGCGCCGCGCACCGCGCCGGATTCGTGCACCGGGACATGAAGCCCGAGAACGTGCTGATAGGCGACGACGGGCGGGTCAAGGTCGCCGACTTCGGGCTGGTGCGGTCCGTGAACACCGTCACGAGCAGCACCGGCGCCGTGCTCGGGACCGTGTCGTACCTGGCGCCCGAGCAGATCGAGAACGGCGCCGCCGATCCCCGCGTCGACGTGTACGCGTGCGGTGTCGTCCTGTACGAGATGCTCACCGGGGAGAAGCCGCACGACTCGGACTCGCCCGCGGTGATCCTCTACAAGCACCTCCACGAGGACGTGCCGCCGCCCTCCGCCGCCGTGCCCGGCCTGGCCTACGAGCTGGACGAGCTGGTCGCGCACGGCACCGCCCGCGATCCCGGGGCCAGGCCCTACGACGCCGTCGCGCTGCTGGCGCTGGTCCGCCGGGCGCGGGCCGCGCTGCGGGACGACCAGCTGGACGCCGTACCGCCCCAGGCGCTCGCCGCCGCGCGTGACATAGCCGAGGACCGGACGAGCGTCATCCCCCGCTCGCTCACGGTGCCTGCGCCGCCGCCGGCCGGCGAGCCGGACCACCGGGTCCTGACGACCAGCCGCTTCGAGGCGCCGCCGGTCCCCGAGGGCCGGCACGGAACCCGCCGCAGGTCCCGGGGCGGGGTGGTGACCCTCGTCGTCGCCGTCCTGGTCCTCCTCGGCGCCGGCACCGGGATCTGGTACATCAACTCCGGGCAGTTCACCAAGGTCCCGCCGCTGCTGTCGAAGACCGAGGCGCAGGCCACCGCGCAGCTGAAGGAGGCCGGGCTCGGCATCGGGAAGGTCGAGCACGCCTACAGCGACACGGTGAAGCGGGGAACGGTGATCAGCTCCGACCCGGCGGCCGGCAGGCGCATCCGCAGCAACGACTCGGTGGCGCTCACCGTCTCGGACGGCCCGGAGTCGGTGGGCGTGCCCGACGTGCAGGGCCGGACGCAGGCCCGCGCCCGGGAGCTGCTGAAGGCCGCCGGGCTGGAACCGGGCATGGTGACGCGGGAGTTCAGCGACGACGTGGCCAGGGGTTCGGTGATCTCCACCGACCCGGGCGCCGGGACCAAGCGGCACGCGGGGACGGCGATCGCGCTCGTCGTCAGCAGGGGCGCGCAGGTGGACGTGCCCGACGTCACCGGCGACGACCTGGACGACGCGCGGCAGGAGCTGCGGGACGCCGGGCTGAAGGTGACCGTGTCGGCCACCGAGATCACCTCCGAGCACGACCAGGGGCAGGTGGCCCGGCAGACCCCGGCGGGCGACGCGCGGGCCGCCGAGGGCGACACGGTGACGCTGACGCTCTCCAAGGGCCCGGAGACGGCCGAGGTGCCGAACGTGGTCGGGGCGAGCGTCGACGACGCGACCAAGCTGCTGCAGCAGTCCGGCTTCGAGGTCAAGGAGGACCGCGGGCTGCTCGGGCTGTTCGGCGACACCGTGAAGGGACAGTCGGTGGACGCCGGGAAGCAGGCGCCGAAGGGGTCGACGATCACCATCACCATCCGGTGACGGCCGCCGGCGCGCGGCGTGACACCCTGGACGGGTGAACAGCCTCCCGCCCCCGCTCCCCCGCAACCCCGTCGGCGGTCACGTCCCGGTGGCCGGCGGCCTGCACTCGGTCGGGATGTCCTACGCCCGTGAGCTGAAGGCCGAGACCGTGCAGGTCTTCGTCGCCAACCCGCGCGGCTGGGCCACTCCGGCGGGCAGCCCGCGGCAGGACGAGGCGTTCCGCGAGGCCTGCGCCGCGGAGTCGGTCCCCGCGTACGTGCACGCTCCGTACCTGATCAACTTCGGTTCGCACACCGAGGCGACCGCCGAGAGGTCGGTGCAGTCGCTGCGGCACTCGCTGCGGCGCGGGCGGGAGATCGGCGCGCTCGGCGTGGTGGTGCACACCGGGAGCGCGACCGGCGGACGGTCCCGGGAGGTGGCGCTCAAGCAGGTACGGGCGTATCTGCTGCCGCTGCTGGACGAGCTGACCCACGACGACGACCCGTTCCTGCTCCTGGAGTCCACCGCCGGGCAGGGCGCCTCGCTCTGCTCGCGCACCTGGGACTTCGGGCCGTACTTCGAGGCGCTGGACGCCCACCCGAAGCTGGGCGTCTGTCTGGACACCTGTCACGTCTTCGCCGCCGGCCACGACCTGACCGGGCCGAGCGGGATGCACCAGACGCTGGACCTGCTGGTCTCGACCGTCGGCGAGGGACGGCTGAAGCTGATCCACGCCAACGACTCCAAGGACGTCGTGGGCGCGCACAAGGACCGGCACGAGAACATCGGCTCCGGGCACATCGGCGAGGATCCGTTCCGCGCGCTGATGACCCACCCGGCGACCGAGGGCGTCCCGCTGATCATCGAGACGCCCGGCGGCAAGGAGGGTCACGCCGCCGACGTCGAGCGCCTCAAGCGGCTTCGCACGGCCTGACGGCGCCCGCTCAGCCCAGCGCCAGCGGCACCGCCGCCAGCAGCAGTCCCGCCCCGAGCAGCACCATCGACCCGCGCAGCCACCGGTACTTCGCCGAGAGGATGACGCTGACGTCCTGGAACTGGGTGAGCAGCCAGCCCACCCGGTCCGCGCCGGCCGCGGCGGCGGCGCCGCGCAGCGCCTCCGGGTCGGCGGCGGCGAGGGCGTCGGCGTAGAATGTCGGGCCCGGTGCCGCACGGACGGTGCGGGTGCGCGGCACGATCACCGCGAGCAGCAGCAGCGTGCCCGCCGCCCAGAGCACCGCGCCCGCCGCGAGGAAGACCGCGGCGGGACCGGCGACGCCGGGCGTCCCGCGCCCGAGGACCAGGGCGGGGACCGCCACGGCGCCGGAGAGCAGGACGGACGCCTTCACGTCCGCCCTGCCCACGTCCTCGCGCACGGTCAGCAGCAGCCGTTCGGCGACGTAGTGCGCGGCCGCGTCGGGATCGGCCCGGGTCATCGGCGCGCCTCGGGACTGGAGTCGTCCTCCACCCCCGTGCCCTCTCCGGGGACCGCGTCCACCTGCGGCAGCGGCGGCGCGGGCGGGATCGGCAGCGGCGCGTCGGCCGCGAGCAGCGGCGGCGCGGACGGCATGGGCGGCATGGGCAGCGAGGTCGGGGCCTGCGGCAGGCCGTTCGGGAAGACGCCGGTGGAGACCGTGCGGCTGAAGTCGATGAGGGCCTGGACCTGGTCGTCGATCTGGTG